>JANNHO010000498.1:0-3144 GCA_031404435.1 Acidimicrobiaceae bacterium
GTGGTTGCCGTCTTCAGGACTTCCGAGGTCAAGGTCGACCGTCTCGCCAGGCGCCACGTCGGCCGACTTGACGCCGAGCGACGGGACGGAGAGGTTGTGGGCGACCGTGCCCGCATTGGTGATCCGCAGAACCGCCGGGCCGCTCGGCACCTCGATCATCGCCGGCGTGATCGACCATTCGTCGAAGGACACCTCGACCACTGTCGCCGCAGGGGCCGACCCGCCGTTTGCCGCTGCGCCGATGTCGCCCAGGGCGAACAACGCGACGCTCAACGCAGCGATCGCCACAGCGAATGCGCACCAACCCAGTACCGAACGGTCATCGTTTCTCATACGTCCATCGTCTGCTTCGAGCGGGACGGCCAACAGGGCTGCTCGGCCCTTGCTGTCGGGACCAAAGTCCCATGCCTGCTCGGATCAGTGCCCGGTCGCGCGGGGATGGGTGATGGCAACGGGACAGTCGGCGTGTTCGGCCACGCGCAGTGCGACCGATCCGAAAACCGCAGTCTTGAATCCGCTCCGCCCGCGCGAGCCGACGCACACGAGGTTCGCGTACCGACTTGCCTCGGCCAACGCCGACCAGGCCGGCCCGGATGCGAGCGCGCCCGTGACGGCCCGCATCGTTCGGTCGCGGCATTCGTTGACCGCAATGTCGAGCACGGACTGCGCGTCGGCCCACGCGAACTCGCGTTCTCGCACATGAACGACCGAGAGCTGCGCATCGTGGATCAACGCCTCATCGCACGCCAGGCTGAGCGCTGCCGCGGCTGCGCTCGATCCGTCGACGCCCACAACGATCCGGCGCATCGGTCCAACCCTCGACCCGCGCACCACAATCGTCGGGCATGGACTGCGGCGCGCCGAGATCCGCAGGATCGAGCTCATCAAGAGGTCGTGGGACGACTCGTGTTGCGCGTGACCAAAGACAAGCAGGTCTGCACGAGCGGCTGCCGCAACGATCGCGAGACGCAGATCGAGCCCCGTCGCAAGCGTCTCGACAACGAGGCTCGGATAGCGCGCCCGAAGCCCGGTCACCGCCTGCGACAGCCCATCGAATCGGTCGATGCAGCGACCGCCGACATGGCCTGTGGATGACGGTAATTCGGTGCTGATCACGAGCGAGGCACACCGCGAGTACGCCTCATCTGCGGCCCACACCAATCCTGCCGCTGACGCAGCGGTGCCGTCGAAGACTGCGAGCACCCGTGCGTGCGCTGCTACTCGCGCCGGGCCGAAGGAGGCGATGGGATACGAACCGATTGCTTCATTGTCGACCGGACCCGGTGCGCCGAGTAGGGCCTTCCGTCACGAGTCTGCGGGCAGTTGTCCCTACCGGAACGGGTCAGCTCGTCAGCATCGCGCCGTAGAGGTCGCCGAGGGCACGCCAGTGACGGGCTGCTGCGGCGGGGTCGAAGGTCGGGTTGTCGGGTACGGCGAAACCATGCAGAGCGGGATAGATCTCAATCGTGTGGTCGACGCCGCCGTCGGTGAGGGCCGCGCCGAGCAGTTCCGCCTGCTCGGGCGGGAAGGAATCGTCGTGATGCGCTCCCGCCACGTACACCCGCCCGGTGATCCGCCCGACCACGTGATGGGGGCTATCTGGTGCATCGGTGGCCAGTCGACCACCGTGGAACGATGCCGCAGCGACGATCCGGTCGGGATGGTGCGCCGCCGCGGTGAGCGAGAGCCCGCCACCCATGCAGTAGCCGGTCACGCCGACCTTGGTGCCGGCCACTTCTGGCAGGCCCGACAGGAACTCCACGAACGCGCCGCCGTCGCTGGCCGCCATCGCCTTGGTAACCGAGCCGACCATTGCCATCAGCCGCGTCCGCTCGTCGGGGTCACTGAACACGGTCTCGAAGTCGAACGGCTCGTAGTCCCCGTGGCGGTAGTACATCTCGGGAAGGAACGCGACGTACCCCATGCCAGAGAGCTGCTCTGCCATGGAGATCATCGCCGGCCGCACGCCTCCCGCATCGGTGAAGATGATCACCGCCGGCCACGAGCCAGGCCCGTCCGGGGCGATCACGATCGAGGGGCACACACCATCGGGCGTGGTCACATGTAGGTCTGTTCTCGGCATCACGGTGCTCCTCGGGATCGCATTTCGAACGCCATCATGGCGCGTCGCTACGCCCCGCCTCCGAAACCGAGAAGCTGTGCCACCCAAATGATTCTTCCCGCAATGCGGCCTACTTGCAAGGAACGAACCGCACGCTCTCTGCCGACGGTTGATCACGTTCCCACCCGGCGAACGGACCAGGCCCGGCCGGGAGATGATCGGCTCGAGAAGGGGTGGTTACTGTTGATGTGTGACCGACATCACCAGGTGGCGACGCTGGGGTCGTCGCATCGCCGCAACCGTGGTGGTGACCGCCGTGGTGTCTCCAGCAGCGCGCGGGAGCGACAGCTTCCCCTTGTCGACCTATCCGATGTACGCGAGCGCACGCGACCGGACCGCGACGTTTGCAACCGCGCGGGGAATCGACGCATCCGGCGACGACCGGCGCCTTTCGATGAGGACGATCGCTCGTACGGACGACCCCTTGATCGCCCAGTCGCGCGTCGCCGAGGCCATCCGGTCGGGCGCTGCCGCGCTGCTGTGCGCCGAGATCGCCGAACGTGCCCGGCTACCCGTCACCCTGGTGGAGGTGGTCGAGGAGCGCCACGACCTGGTTGCGCAGGTTGCGGGCCGGGCGTCCCTGCGACAGCGCACCCTGCACGCACGCTGTCAGGTGGGCGAATGAAAAGCGTCCTCACAGGAGTCGACTCGTGGTTCAGCGAGCCGGCCGCACCCGACCGTCTCGGCGCGCTGCGGATCATGGTTGGGCTGTTCGCCTCGGTGTACCTGGTTCTCCGGTTCCCGGCATTCCGAGCGCTGGGATCGGCTCCTGAGCGCGAGTTCGAGCCCGTCGGCGTCCTGTGGCTGCTCGGTTCACCCCTCCCCTCGCCTGCGGTGACGATCGGGCTGTTCGCCAGCATCGCGCTCGGGATTGCGTTCACCGTCGGTGCCTGCTTCCGCGTCTGCGGTCCGCTGTTCGCACTGCTCCTGCTGGTCACGACGACCTACCACTCCTCGTGGGGACAGCTTCTGTGGTTCGAGAACCTGATGGTGCTACATGTCCTCATCCTCGGTTTCAGCGC
>JANNHO010000499.1:0-2009 GCA_031404435.1 Acidimicrobiaceae bacterium
TCGATGTACCGGCTCTCGTTCCAGTTGATCTGGTCGCCGGGCGTGTGCACGTCCTCGTCGAGTTCGGTGAGTCGGATCCCCATGATGCTCGCTCTCCCCTGCTGCCGGGATGCTACTTGAGCTGACGTCGCAGGATCTTGCCGCTCGGATTGCGCGGCAGCTCGGACGTGAACTCGATGATCGCCGGCACCTTGAACCGGGCGAGGTGGGCACCGACCGCAGCCCGCAGCACGTCGGCGTCGGGCGGTGCGTCGGCGTCGGTCGCAACGACCACGGCCTTGACCACCTCACCCCACATCCGGTCGGGCACGCCGACGACGGCGACCTCGCGCACGCCCGGCTGGGCGGCAAGTAGGTGCTCGATCTCGATCGGGTAGATGTTCTCGCCGCCACGGATGATGCGATCGTTGAGGCGGCCGTGCAGCGTGACATAGCCCTCGTCACTGATGATCCCGAGGTCGCCGGTGCGGCGCCAGCCGTCGGAGTCGACCTGGAACATGTGCGGTGCCCGCATCGCAATCTCTCCGATGCCCTCGTCGTCGGGCCGCTCGATCCGCAGTTCGGCACCGCGGATCGCGCGTCCGACCGACAGCAGCAGATCGGGCCGGTCGGCGGCGGCACGCGCATGGTCCTCGTGGCTGAGGTACGCGATCGGGCTCGCCTCGGTCTGACCGAAGATCTGCAGCAGCCGCGTCTGAGGCAACGCCTCGAGCGTCGCCCGCAGCGTGTCGGGGTGGATCGGCATCGCGCCATACTGCAGCACCTTCGGCGCCGCATCGCCGAGTGCGCCCTCGGCGAGCAGCATCTCGATCATCGTCGGCACCAGAAGCGCACAGGTCACGCCGAGCCGCCCGGCCCGCCGCCAGTTGTCGACGCTGAACCAGTCCTGCGGCACGATCGACACACCCATGCCGAGCACGGTCACATCCATCGCCACACCGGCCGTGTGGTAAAAGGGCGAGGCCGAGCAGTACCGGTCACCAGAGCCGATGCCCATGACCTCCTGGTACACGTCAACCCGCGCGCTGAGCGGTCGCTGTGTGAGATGGATCGGCTTCGGCCGGCCGGTGGTGCCCGACGTGTGGACGATCACGACGACGTCGTCGGGCCCGCACTCTCCCGTCAGCGGCTCGGCCCGCTCGAGCGGCCCATCCACCACGACGGCCTCAACCCCTGCAGCCGCCGCGACCTGCTCCCCCAGTTCCCGCCGCTCCAGCGAGACGAACAACACGCCGCGCTCACGTCCCTCCCGAAGGCCGCTCACGGCGCTCACCAGTTCGGCGAGGGCGAGTTTCGTTCCGAGCGGAGCCACGGGCCGGCGCGACAGTGCGCCGCCGACCACCATTGCGATCGCGGTGCGCGTCTCATCCATCAGCGCGGGCACCGCATCGCCCGGTTGGAAGCCGTGCCGGTCGAACATCGCCGACGCTCCGGCTGCCAACCTCATCAGCTCGTCGCCGGTGACCGTGCCCTCGTCGTCGACGATCGCCGGTGCGTCGCTGCCGATCCAGTGTTCGACCACGAGTGAGTTCCACCAGGAGGCGCTCACGTCCGCCGCCCCAGGGTCAGCAGCGACTTCCTCACGGTCCCGAACTGGCCGTGGACATCGAGCAGCGCGCCCTCCGATGAGCCCCACGACCGGTTGAGCCGCACCCGCGACGCGATCCGGATCACCTCGCCGATCGGGAGCCGGTTCATCGCGAGCGTGATGTCGGTGTTGACGATCCCGTACGTAGGCACCAGACCGCCCGCTGTCATCACGAGATCGGAGGCGACCGCAGCCCGTGTGGCCGGCGTCATCCTCTCGCCCTCGACCATCTGGTCGGAGAGTCGCAGCGAGTAGAGCCCGCTGCCCGGCTGGTATGCCCCGTGAGGTCGACGGTGATCCGCACAATGTCCATCGGCCCATCAGACGGCACCAGGTCGGCGGCGCGAGCCACGAGTGCCGCGACGGCGGCACCGTGCTGCGCGCCGGGTGCGTGGGGCGACACGGCCACCCCGGTCGAGCG
>JANNHO010000500.1:0-2776 GCA_031404435.1 Acidimicrobiaceae bacterium
GCACAGACTTGAACGGCCCAGCGCTCACCGTCCCGCTCGCTCACGACATGTTCGCCGCACTGCGCCGGTTCGATCGGTTGCCCGATGAGCTCGCGGTCTATCCGACACATGGTGCGGGATCGTTCTGCTCGGCCCCTGGCACCTCGCAGCGCACCTCGACACTCGGCCACGAGCGCGCCACCAACGCACTGTTCTCGATCACCGACGAGGACGAGTTCATCGAGCGGCTTGTCGCCGGTTTCGGCACCTTCCCGACCTACTTCGCACGGCTACCCGAACTGAATCGGCGCGGCCCCACTCGCTACGACGCGATCCCTCATCTCACGAGACTCCATCCCGACGACGTGGAACGCCACGTCGCGAAGGGCGGCGTCGTTGTCGACGCCCGACCGGTCGCGCAATTCGCCGCAGGTCATATTCCCGGGTCGGTGTCGAACACGCTGCGTCCGGTGTTCGCTAGCTGGCTTGGCTGGCTGATCGAACCGAACCGGGCAATCGTGTTCGTCCTCGACCCGGATCAGGATTGCGCTGACCTGGTCCGCCAGTGCCTCGATGTCGGCCACGAGCATCTCGTCGGCGAACTCGTCGGCGGCATCGACACGTGGACGGACTCCGGTCGGCTGACCCGCACGATCTCGCTCGTCGATCCCGCAGCGATGACGGGTCCAGTGATCGACGTCCGCCAGGCCAACGAGTACGCGACCGGGCATGTCCCCGGCGCGCTCAATGTCGAACTCGGTGCCGTCCCCGAAACCGGGTTCCCAGTTGGGCCGCTCACCGTGATGTGCGGGCACGGTGAACGGGCAATGACTGCTGCCAGCATCCTGACTGCGTGCGGACGCTACGACGTTGTGGTCCTCGAGGGCGGACCCGACACCTGGTCCGCCGCGACCGGCAACCCGCTGGAGACGGGCCGATGAGCGCCCCAACTACCGAACCAATCAGGGCACCGTTGCGACTCGGCCTCAAGGAGAACCTCGCCCAGTTCGCTCTCCTTGTTGGCGTCAACGCACTCGTTGGCGGCATGATCGGCCAGGAACGAACCGTCCTCCCCCTGCTCGCCAAGCAGGAGTTCGGGCTCACCGCCTTCACCGCAACCCTGACGTTCATCGTCGCCTTCGGTGCAGTCAAAGCAGCGACGAACTTCTTCGCCGGAACCCTGTCGGACCGGTACGGCCGCAAACCGGTCCTCGTCGCCGGCTGGATCGTTGCGATGCCGATTCCACTGCTGCTGATCTGGGCCCCGAGTTGGGGATGGGTGATCGTGGCCAACGTGCTGCTCGGCGTCAACCAAGGGCTCACCTGGTCGACCACGGTGATCATGAAGATCGACCTCGTCGGCCCCGCCCGCCGCGGTTTCGCGATGGGCCTCAACGAAGCCGCCGGCTACGGCGCCGTCGCCATCACCGCACTCGCCACCGGCTACATCGCCCAACGATGGGGACTTCGCCCCGAACCGTTCTTTCTCGGTATCGCCTACGCAGGCCTCGGACTCGGCCTGTCGGTGTTCTTCGTACGCGAGACCCGTGGCCATGCCCACTACGAAGCCGCCAACAACGACAACCACCACCCAACACTGACCACCGCCGAGATCTTCCGACTCACCTCCTTCACCGACAAGGCACTGTCGTCGTGCTCACAGGCCGGCCTGGTCAACAACCTCAACGACGGCCTCGCCTGGGGCCTGTTCCCCATCTTCTTCGCCAACGCCGGCCTCTCCATCAGCCGCATCGGCGTCCTCGCCGCCCTGTACCCCGCGGTATGGGGACTGGGCCAGCTCTACACCGGCGGACTCTCGGACCGCGTCGGCCGCAAGCGGCTCATCGCCGGCGGCATGCTCACCCAAGCCGTCGCCATCGCCTGGATCGCCGCCACCAACACCTTCTGGGTCTGGGCCATCGGCGCAGTGATCCTCGGTGCCGGCACCGCCATGGTCTACCCCACCCAGCTAGCCGCCCACAGCGACGTCGCCCACCCCCAAAGGAGAGCCCGATCCGTTGGCGTCTACCGCCTCTGGCGAGACGCCGGCTTCGCCATCGGCGCCCTCCTCGCCGGGATCCTCGCCGACCTCATCTCCATCCAAGCCGCCATCTGGGCCGTCGCCGGCCTCACCGCCACATCAGGGATCGTGGTCGCCGTACGCATGTACGAAACCCACCCACCAGCCGGGCGCCAACGAGCCGCAGCAGTCCAACCGCAGCGCGAGGTGCCATCATGATGGGTGGCGGCAATCCCGGATGGGCACTGTTCAGCCTGTTGATCTTCCTTGCCATCGGGCTCATCGTGGCATGGGCGCTGTCCCGACCCGCCGAAGCCACCGACACCGCGGGCCAGATCCTCCACGAGCGCCTCGCCCGCGGTGAGATCACCCCCGAGCAGTACCGGGACATGCACGCGATCCTCGCTCGCACGCGCCGAGCGCCTGCACGCCCACCGCGTCGTGCGCTGTTGGTCGCCGCCGCGGTCACCGTCACCGGCGTCGTGCTGGTCGGGGCCATCGCGGGAACCAGCGGAGAGAACTGGCCCAGGTGGATGCAAACGATGCACGACCAGATGTGGGGAACCCCACGCCGAACCGGTGGTGGACAAGCGCCGCCCCCCATTGCCGGGGCACGGGAGATCCGAGTCGTCGCCGCCGATGAACACCGCCCGGCACGGCGTCTCCGGCCGACCGTCGGTGAGATACGCGGCGATCGCTTCGCCGACATCGGCCGGCAACGGCAGCGGGTCGTCCCGGCGGGCCTTGCCCCGCACGATCAGCTCACCCGCCCGCCAG
>JANNHO010000501.1:0-2524 GCA_031404435.1 Acidimicrobiaceae bacterium
CATGTCCCTCTCGTTGTGGGCGCAGACGGTGTCCGCCTTGCCAAACGCCACGGTGCAGTCACGCTCGCCGACCTCTCCGATCGAGGGACACCTGTCGAGCAGGTGCTCGAAATGCTCGCCGAGAGTCTCGGTTTGCAGAACTCGGGTGGGTGGCGTGCGGAGCGCTCCACGCAGGCGACGGTCGCGGAGTTGGCCAGCCGATTCTCGTGGGCGCGGATTCCACGAGAGCAGTGGACGTTTGGGGCGGTCTGACACGATGGGCTGGTGCAACCCTTCAATGACTTCGACCAAATCCTCGGCTACCGCGGGGCTGCAGCGGCCGAAGCGGGCCTCACCTCAATTGGTCCCGAGTTGTACGTCACCACGTTCTGGACCCCTTCGTTCTGCGCCACGGTCATCCGGGCGGCCGAGGCTGTCGGTGCCTTCGAGCCGCAAGCCGACGACCCAGTGCCCGGCCACGAGGTTTCGCTCGCGGTCATCAGCCCGAGGCTGTTCGATGCGGTGCAGCAAGATCTGGGAGTGCGGATCTGGCCCCGCCTGCGCACCGTGTGGCCGTACATCGACTACTACGGCCTGCGCGACGCGTTCGTCATCCGCTACGCGCTCGGTGAACAGGAGTCGCTACGCATCCACCACGACGTAGCCCAGGTCTCGGCCTCAGTGAAGCTCAACGACGACTACGACGGAGGGGAACTGGCGTTCCCTCGTCAGGGCGTGACCAACGCTGATCTCAGCGTCGGCGATCTACTCGCCTGGCCGTCGCTCGTCACCCATCCGCATGAGACGAATCAGCTTCGCCGAGGCGTGAAATATGCGCTCACCGTGTGGTTCGAACTGCCCGTCATCTGACGTCATCCCGACGCCGTGCGCGAACGAACTTGTCTTTGCGCAGGTCGCAGCGGTGTCGGGTGCTCGTAGGCCCGAAGCGGTGCCGGGTAGCCTTGGACGAGTTGTCGCCACGCATCGACGTGACGAACCTCGAGAACGCCTTCCCAATGACCGACCGCTTCCCCAGACGCCTTCCTGCTGTCGCGCTTCGCGCTCTTCCGCTCCTGGCGGTCGGCGCCGTGGCACTCGTGTCGACGTCGTGTTCGAGCGGGAATGGCCCTGTTCAGGCGGCGGGAAACGACCTTGCGACAACTGTCCCCGGGTCACCGCTCGCTCCGTCGGATCCCGCAACAGTGGCCCCGGTCGCGGTAGCCGGTGCCGTCGAGTCGACGATGCCCTCCACTGAGGTACCGACGACCACCGAGGTACCGCCGCCCACTGCTGCCCCGGTCACCACCGTGGTGCCCACCACGCTCGCGGCACCCACGACGACCGCGATCCCCACCACCATCGCGGCGCCCCCCACCACGCTGCCGATCACCGTCGAGGTGATCGGCGCGTCGGCTGTTGTGTTGGAGGCGGTCGGCACCCGCGACGGGGAGGCCACCGCGGCTGTCCAAGACCGTCTCTTGCAGCTGGGGTTTTGGCACTCAGGATCGGATGGCAAGTACGGGCACACGACCAAGCAGGCCGTGATGGCGTTCCAGAAGTACATCGGGCTCGAAGCAACGGGTTCCGTTGATCAGGCTACGGCCGAGTACCTCGCGCAGTACCCCGAGAAGGCGCATGGCACGGCCGACAGCGGCGACTTGATCGAAGTCGACAAGGTCAAGCAGTTGCTGTTCGTGGTCCGCGCCGGTAAGACCGTGATCGTGCTCAACACCTCCACCGGTAACGGGTTGCCGTACGAGGAGGAGGACAAGAACTCCCCAGGCGAGTTCTTGACCGGGGTGGCGATCACGCCCGATGGGCTGTGGAAAGTCAACCGTGAACGCCCCGAAGGCTGGTGGGAAGGTGACCTCGGCGAGATCTACCGCCCGAAGTACTTCCGTGGCGGCGTTGCAGTGCATGGGTCGAACAGCATCCCCAACTATCCGGCGTCACATGGATGCGTCCGCGTCAGCGTGGCGGCGATGGACATGATCTGGGATTTCGACCTGATGCCGATGCGGCTCACCGTGTGGGTCCACGGCGGCTGAGGTGTTGCCCGTCATCGGGGCGCTTCGGCCCTGGGCCGATCCCGAACTGTTGTGCCTGCAGCGCCTTGCGGCGCACGTCCCGCTGCCGCCCGCCGACGGGGCCCGCCGCTCGCTGAACGGGCGCTGGTCATTCGCCCTGTTCGACACACCAGAGGCGGTGCCCGCCACCGCAGTGCATGGTCCCACGCCGACGACCGGCACCAAGCTTGCCGTTCCGGGCAATTGGACACTGCAAGGTGTTGATGATTTGCCGCACTACACCAACGTGCAGATGCCCTTCCCCGGTCCGCCGCCGACGCTGCCCCGGCGTAACCCAACCGGTGTGTACCGTCGCCGCGTGAGCGTGCCGACGTCGTGGCGACGCCAACAGGTGGTGCTCCACGTAGCCGGTGCAGAGAGCGTGCACGCAGTGTACATCAACGACACGTTCGTGGGGTACGGCACGGACAGCCGACTGCCGATCGAGTACGACATCACGGACGCGCTCCGGCCCAGGG
>JANNHO010000502.1:0-8014 GCA_031404435.1 Acidimicrobiaceae bacterium
CGAGGACCCCTCGACGGCGCCCATGATGGCGTACCCGTGACGATCGCCGGCCGTGAGCGCCACAAGGACATGGAACTGGGCTTGCGGGAGCGGAAGGAACGACCGGGGATCGGTGGAGGCTTCGGAGTTGTTCACCACCCCACTATCTATCAGGTACCGATATATTGTCAAGCGATAGATCGGTACGGGCCGCTGCATCGTTCTCGGCTGCCCCGGGCGTCACGACCCCACGTGGACCACGACGGCCGGGCTCCTCCTTGTCGTCTACCTGAGCCACCTCGACATCGGTCGGGCGATCCCCGGCGGCACGCACTGTCGACGTTCAAGTAATCCACCGCGGTGGGGTCCGCTGTTCAGGTAATCCACCGGTGGGGCTGGTGAGCGGTATCGCCGGTTCTTGCTCCTTGGTTCTGCAAGCCCTCGCTCGTTCCTTCGACGTCGGACAATTTCGCCTGGACTGGCCGCGGTCCGGCGTGGTGTTCCCCGATGAGTTCGAGAGCGAATACCTGATCATTAAGCAGGTGTTCGCCGATTGGAAGGGCGTGCGCCGCTGCGGCATGACGGCGGCGCTTGATCTGCTCGGTCTCCCGTTGTCCGGCACACATCACCGTGGCGACGACGCTCGCAACATCGCCAGAATCCTTCAGGGAACACTTCCCAACGTCGTCGTGGCCTGACCGCGGGGATCTGATTCCGATTGCAGAATCGTGCTGTTGTGCCACGCTTTTGCCCGTTTTCGTCACCTTCTATTGCAGAATCGTGGCGCAAAGAATAGGTTGTGCCCATGAAGAACCCTCTTGCTCGTCTGTTGGAGGTGGCCGCTCAACAGCATGGTCTCTTCACGGTTGCGCAGGCTGCTGGAGTTGATGTTGCGGGTGACCAGGTGCGTCGGATGGCTGCGACTGGCGTGCTGGAGCGCCGGGCGCAGGGCGTGTACCGGATTTCGACGGTGCCGTTCGACGAGCAGACCGAGCTGATGGAAGCGGTGCTGTGGGCGAAGGGTCGCGGGTTGATCGCCGGGGAATCGGGGCTGTTGCTGTGGGATCTGGCCGACGTGAACCCGCGCAAGATCCACATCGCTGTCCCGCCGGGGTACAGGCCCCGCCGGGCGGGCGGTGAGCTCTATGAGATCCACCACGTCTCGGTCGATGCGGCAGATCGCGACGAGGTGCACGGCGTGCCGGTGGTGTCGCCTGCACTGGCAATCCGCCAGGCGATCGATTGGGGTGTGGCTGGCGACATGATCGAGCAGGCCGTCCGGCACGCACAAGCACGCGAACACATTGGAACGCAAACGGCGGCACGGCTTCTCGTCCGCCTCTACGACCGCTCATTGCCCGACAACAAGCATGAAGGCGGCAATGGCCGCTGACCGACGGCCCGGCAACCTGGCCCACCTCGAGCGGCTGCTCAACGCATGGTCGCGCGACAACACGGAGGTACAAGTGACCGCCGGTCGTCTTCGGCGGCTTGTCGCGATTTCGGTGCTGGCGACGATCCTCGATGGGCTCGACCAGGGTGGTGCTCCTCGCCTCGCGTTGAAGGGTGGCGCGAGCATGGAGATCCGCTTCGGTGTCGCGGCGAGAGCATCACGGGATGTCGACGCACTCGTGAACGTGCGCCTGGACGATGCGTTCGCCGAGATCGGTGAGCGGCTGAACGCTGGTTGGGAGGGTTTCACCGGCAAGCTCCCCGAACGCACCGAGATCACCAGAGCCGGCATCACTCCCGCCCCTCAGCGGTGCAAGATCAAGTTGGCGTATCACGACCGTCGGTTTGCCACGCTTGCGTTCGAACTCAGTCGCGCCGAGGCCAACTCATTCGAATTGCTCGAACAGATCCCCAACGCTGTCGATATGGACAGGATCCAACTCGGTCCGGCGGGTGATGTTGTTGTCCTCAGCGTTCACTACCAGATCGCGCAGAAGCTACACGCCTGTACGGAAGTGCCGGCAGAGGGTTCGAATCAGCGCGTCCACGACATCTACGACATCCTGTTGCTCGCCGGCACCGTTGAGAATGAAGGGCTCGCTCTAACAAGGGCGGCATGCGAGGACACCTTCACGCACCGCGGCAAGCACGCGTGACCGCCGACCGTGCCGGCCTGGGAGGACTGGGAGCAGCTCTGGGACGCGTTGGACGTGCCCGACGAAGCCCGACGAAGCCCGACGAAGCCCGCTATAACTACGCCGACGTAGGGCAACGCTTCGCACATTTCATCCGACAAGTCGCTGAGGCGTAACTGACGAACTCGACGGCGAGATCGGGTAGCCGTTCGGACATGCGCAGTTCACGAAGCCAGCCGAGGTTTACAACACGTGGCTATCGCAAACTCAGCGGCGCGAGGCCCGCTGGTCGTCGTAGATTCTCGCCATGATCAGCGAGCCGAACACACTGACGCCCTCGGAGGCCGCTGTCGGGCGGACCTTGCGCGGTTGGTGTGCCGAGCTCGACACCGGCCGTAAGTTCTGGTGGGGTGACTGGAACAACCTCATCCGCGATGTGCTGGTTGCGATGCGGACCGGAGAGTCCGTCGTCTACGACGAGGACTGATCAGGCACGCCAGACACGCTCGTTGTCCTGCATCCAGGCGAGCAACTCTTCTCCCTCACATGGCATCCGGCCTGAGCCGGTGAGGAGGTCGGCGACGATCTGTGTCGGTGCAGTGAGCGTAAGTCCCTCTCGCTTTGTCGTTCGTTCGTAGACGACCGGATCGAACGGCTCGGCGATGAGCACGTTCGTGCCGCTGTCGACTTCACGGAGGTCGAGGTGCCGGACGGCTGTCTCGATGTCGTCGACGTAGAGGGTGCCGAGCCGCGCGGGCGCGATCGGCGAGAAGAACTGGGCGGCGAGTGAGCCGGTGAGCGCGTAGCGCCACTTGACGGTGGCGAGCTTCGACGTGAGGTCGCTGAGCCCGCGTGGCGCAAGGAACGCGGTCGTCTGGTTCGAGGTCGCGAACTCGTAGTCCTTGCTCCAGCGGCGCAGACAACCTGCCCAGTCGACGTCGCTGACGCGCCCGCGGGCATCGCGTGTGAGAAGCGCTTCGCGGGCGAGTAGGTCGATCACTCGTGCAAGGGTGGCGGGGGAGACGTTGGCGCGGCCGGCGAGTTCTCGCACGCCGTACGGAGGGCGGAAGTCGACGATGGCGCGCAGCGCCCTTCCGGCGCCGCGGCCGCGTAGCGACTTGAGTGGCTGGTCGTCGGGCCAGGGTCCTTGTCGGCGCCGGTGGTGAGGATGTACAGCGCTGGCCTGTTTGACTGCAGCCTCATGTTGCCAGTGCTGTCGATGTAGCTGACACCGCGGCCGGCGATCACCTCACGCGTTCGCTCGCTGAGGTACGGGGCGACGATCGCGACATCGGACGGCTTCGGTCCGCGTAGCGAAGTCGAGGCCTCCAGACCCATGGTGTCGAGGAGCTGCCCTGCTTCCATCGGGTTGAGCGACCGTTTGGTGACGATGCCGAACTCGCTTGTGTTGCCGTCCGATGTTCGGACGCGAAGCGACACGCTGCGCGAGCCGGCGGAGCGGCCGGGGGCTTGGACGACCATCGCCGACCACCCCGACGGCATCGAGCGCGCGAGGATCTGCTCCGCCAGGCGGAGCGCCGTTGTCTCAGAGATGCGCTTCGTGTCTGCCACAGACAACTCACCGTTCCAGGCAAATCCGGGTGATCTGCGTGTCTCAGAAATCGCAGCTGACTCAAGTAGCAATGACAGCATCTGGCGTGCGCTTGTGCAGAAGTGTCGGCCAGCGTCGGGGGTTGTCGGGGTGAAGCGAGAACAGGGCACCGCGCCACCGCAGGTCGACGTCAGGATCGAATCGCGCCAGTTCGTCAGTGATCGCTGTCCCACGCAATTCTGCGCCGATTTCCAGGTGAAGACGGCTCGTAACGGACGCCGATCTCGGCGCGGCCATTCGGCACCACGAGCACGACCGGGGTTAACCAATCGGGCGCGTCTGACGGAACCGGCGATCTGAGGCGACCGGCGTGGACGCGGGATGTCTGTCGCCTCGTCGCGTAGGTCGATGATCGCGGCGTGTAGAAGTGTGGTGATGTCGTGTCGATACCGTCCTGTCGCGGACCTCATGATCGGGTTGCTACGGTTTGTGCACCGACGACTGCGGTACCGACCTGAGGAGCTCGCAATGGGGAACTACGCCGAGCACGTGCTCCCTCGAATCGTCAACGTCGCCCGGTGGCATGAAATCGGCCGACCGGCACCGAAGCGCACGTCGATGTCGTGCGTGCGCTCAACCACCAGGGCCTCCCGGCCCGTCGAAAATGCTCCACTGACACCCCGAATGGAGGCGAGCCGGATTCTCCGTCGCCGCCGGCGACGGATGACCAACAACAAGGGGAGCAGAACAAGATGACACTCGAGACGAAGAACCTGGATACACCCGATGAGACGCGCAGCTTCGAACACGGTTCCATGAACGTTGTGAACATCGCCGGCGCGACCGTCGGCCGGGCGGTCTTCAATCCGGGTTGGAAGTGGTCCAACGACGTCAAGCCGATCGTCGGCGACGAACCGTGCGTGATGCTCGACTGGTCCGGCAGCGCCAACTACGCGAAGCCAGCCCGGTGACGGCATCGAGTGCTCGTCCCCGGGCGGTCATCATCGCCTTGGCGCTGGTCTCGGTCGCGTTTATCGTCAGCAGTGCGTTCCTCGGCGAGGTCTTCGGCTCATCTGGTGACTCGGACCAAACCTTCGTCGCACATTACGCATCGTCACGAAATCGGGGCGTTGACATCGCGGGCGCGGCGTTGCTGATCGTCGCTGGTGCGGCTTTCCTCGTCTTCGTGGCGGCGATGCGACGAATGTTGGAGCCGGCGGAATCGCTCGCAGTCGACCTGTTTTCTCAGACCGGTCTTGCGGTCGCCATACTTCTGACGCTGGCCGGATCGCTGTTCATCACCACACCGTTCTCGATCGCCTTCGGTGGCGTATTCGACGACACCGGACAGTTCGCTGGCGGCCACGCCGCCGTGCTGCCGCAAGCCGCCACCTTTATCATGGCGTTCGCGGCGATGCCGATGGCGGCGTTCGTGATCGTCTTGCTCACCATCGCCAGCCGAAAGCGCATGCTGTTCCCTCGTTGGCACGCGGTCCTCGGATGGGTGTGCTCAGCGCTCCTGCTGCTGGCCATCTCCGGCGTGGCCGGCTTGGCGCTACCGGTCTGGACGGCGGCAACTGCTATTGCGCTGTGGCGTCGGGGCGACGTCGGACTTGGTCTCGACGCAGCGCGACTTGCCGAGTGAAGTCAGGCCGTCTGACGATCTTGGAATGTCGGCCACCGTGGGACGATTTGGTCGGCCCGGAATGTACGCGGGTTCCGTTCGCGCGATTGTCGTACGTCAAGATGCAAAACGAGTGGACGCTCTTCGGGGTTGATCGCAACCGCTTTCACCGGTATCCGGATTGCGGTGCGACCAGGTATGTCAGTGACCTGCTCGCCGAGATCGACGCAGACCCTGGATCTGGCCGACGCGAACCCGCGCAAAATCCACATCACCGTCCCGCCGGGTTACCGCCCCCGTCGAGCGGGCGGTGAGCTGTATCAGATCCACCACATCTTGGTCGAGGCCGCGGACCGCGACAAGGTGCGTGGCGTTCCGGTGGTGTCTCCCGCCCTTGCAATCCGACAGGCCATCGACTGGGGTGTTGCCGGCGACATGATCGAGCAGGCCATCCGGCGCGCACAAGCGCGCGAACACATCGGAACGCAGGCGGCGGCACGGCTTCTCGTTCGCCTCTACGACTGCGCGCTGCCCGGCAACAACCATGCCTCGACGGCCGCTGACCGACAGTCCGGCAATAGTCCGTGCTCACCCGGGTCCCTGATTGGCTCGCCACGGCTCTCGCTATTGCAAGCCAGCTGCCACCGAGCGGGCGATGGCGACGCACCGTTGAGCGCGGTCGACCGCTTTGGTGGCGACTCCGGGCGCGACATCGTCGGGCTCGTACTCTGTTTTCGTTTTGAGTGGCAGTAGCCGACGAAGCTCCTTCTCAAGCTTGGTTCCATCGACACCGGCTTGACGAAGCAGCGTGAGGACCTGATCGTGATCCTCCCCGGCGGCTCGCTCACCGAGTCGGGCACCGCAGACCGCGTCGGCTGCGTTGATCCCGGCGTGAATCGCCAGGCTGGTCGCCGCGATGTAGCGGCCGGCATCGACCTCGCTGGCGGCGGCATCGGCATACTCCTCGGCCTTTCCCGCATACGACCGTACCTGCTCTCTCGACACCGGCTTGGTGCGCATCGATTTAGGCATGGACCGGCTCGAGAAGCTCGGCGACGGTCAGACCGTGGACGGTGATGCCGTCGCGGGCGATGTCGCGCCACAGCTGCTCGGTGCCGGCCAGGCGAGACACGGCGAGGTTGTGGTCGATCTCGAGAATCTCGACAGGATTGCCGGTGATGGCCCGGACTTCAGTGCGCCAGGTCTCGAGCGAGGTTCCCCACGCGTCGTCATCTTCGGCGATGTCGTAGGGGCGGATGACGACTGCGTCGATGTCGCTTTCGACGCCGGCCTCGCCTCTCGCGAATGACCCGAAGATGATGACACTGACAGGTGGAATCGGTTGCGCCCGAGCGGCGGTTCCGATCCGGTTCAGGGCCGTGTCGCTTGATCGAGCGAGATCGATGATCGCTTGTACTGCAACGTTCGATCGATTCAGCCGGAACTGTGAAGACGGTGGTACTTCGCGGCGTTCGACGAGACCGAGGTCGACGAGATCGGGCATCACGCGCGATGCCTGAGCGACACTGACGCTGGCGAGGCGGGCGAGGGTGCGAAGGTTGAGTTCGGCCGTGGTTTCGGTGAGGACGGCGAGGATTCGGCCTTGAGCGCCGGGGATCACCGCTTGCACGGGGTGTACAAAGTCCATGGCGGCGACGATATCGCATCCAGCTCATAAACAGAGCAGTTGTTACATATTTGATTGATATTCCCGGCGACTTTCGTGTTTCGGACATCACCGCAGCGCCGTCCCGGTGCAGGGGCGCATCGAGCTTTGACGATCTTGGAATGTCGGCCACCATGGGACGATCTGATCGGCCCGGAATGGACGCGAAATCCGATCGCACGATTGTCGTACGTCAAGATGCGCAACGAGTGGACGCTCTTCTGGGCTGACCGAAACGACCGCTTTCACCGGTATCCGGATTGCGGTGCGACCAGGTATGTGAGAGGTGTGCACCGACGGTCGGGGCGCTGGATCGGGAGCAACTCCGGGACCAAGTCCGGGACCTACGCCGACCCAGTCGGGGGCCAATTGCGGCGCCCGATCCGCACGTCGAGGATCGGTCGGACCCGCGGCGCGCTGGGTACGGCGCGACCCACCCCGTGCAAGATCCCTCATGGGGGGGGTAGCACCCCTGCCACCTTCGTGTCTGTGACCTCGACGCAATGTGCTCGATCTGCCTAGATGAGGGCATGCCCGAAACGGCCAAGGCCGCAGTCACGTCGGGCGTCACCTACGAAGACCTGTAGAGGAGGGCACCCGATGCGAACCGACCGCTCAACCCTGCGTCGCGTCGTTTGGACGATGCTCGCCAGCGTCACTGTCGTGCTCGACGCCTGCGGCTCCGACGACGACCCTGGGTCGGTCGCTGCATCGACGTCGACCGTGTCGGCGGAGACGACCACGACAATAGAAGCGCCATCCGGGCCGCCCGGCCCGATCGTGTTCAAGCGCCTCGATCCGGGGAAGGACGAAGGCGAAACGGACATCTACACGGTGAACCCCGACGGGAGCGACGTCCGGCTCCTGCTCCGGGGCCCAGCAGAAGGTCCACTGTGGTCGCCCGACGGCACGGAGGTCTCGGTGTTCTGCTGCGACGATGGGATGGCAGCTCACTTCGTGAACGTGGCCACCGGCGAGCTACGGACGGTCCCACAGCCCGACCCTGCTGCCTTGGAAGCGTTCTGCGGAGGTGCCTGGTCGCCGGATGGCGAGCGACTGGCGTGCGAGACCTTCGGCGTCGACGATCCGAGCTTGAACGGGATCTA
>JANNHO010000503.1:0-2612 GCA_031404435.1 Acidimicrobiaceae bacterium
GCCCGCGGATGTGTTCGCTGGCCACCACGAGGCGAACGTCGCAGCGCAGATCGACCTTGGTCGACGACGTGTTCACGTGCTGGCCCCCCGGTGCTGACGAGCGCGAGAACCGAATGGTGAGCGCGTCAGCAGGCACGACGATTCCGGACCGGGTGGTGAACCCATCCCGTGTGGCCGAGGCGGTGTCGTCACCCATAGGTCAAGCCTGCCAGGTCCAACCCGAGACCCGGTCCGGGTTTACAGTTGGCCGGCGCGGTGCTCGCCGCGCAGCAGCGGGAACCCGCCGAGGCGCTCGAGGGCCGACACGGTCGAGCGCATCGCGTCGGCGGGAACCGGCCGGCTGATGAGGTAGCCCTGGGCCTTCATGCAGCCGAGCTCGCTCAGTACCCGCATCTGTTCCAGGGTCTCCACCCCCTCGGCGACCATGTCGAGCCCGAGTGATGTGCCCATCGCCACGATCGTGCGAACCAGTGCCCGGTCGCTGGCGTTGTCGGCAACACCTTGCACGAACGCTCGGTCGATCTTGATCCGTTGCAGCGGGAATCGCTGCAGCAGCGACAACGACGAGTAGCCGGTGCCGAAGTCGTCGAGTGCCACGCGCACCCCGAGGGCCTTCATCTTTCCGAGGGTGGCCAGCGCGAGCTCCGGCTCGGAGATCATCACGCTTTCGGTGATCTCGATCCACAGCAGGCCGGGGTCGATGCCCGAGCGGGTGAGAGCCTCGCTGACCACCGATGGCAGGTTGGGGTCGGCGAGTTGGCGTGGCGACACGTTGACCGACATGGTCGCGTACGGGCTACACACACCGTCGTCGATCCACCGACGCAGCTGGGTGAGCGCCTCGAGGAGCGCCCATGCGCCGATTGGGACGATCGTGCCGGTCTCCTCCGCGATCGGGATGAACTCGGCCGGGGACACGATCGTGCCGTCGGATTGCTGCCAGCGCATCAGCGCTTCGAAACCGACGACTTCCCCGCTGTTGATCTCGAGGATCGGCTGGTGGAACATCCGCAGCTCGCGACGGTCGAGGGCACGATAGAGCGCCGTCTCGACGGACAGGCGATGGGCGATTCGCTCGTGCATTGATTCGTCGAAGAACGCAATGCAGTTGCGACCGGAACCCTTGGCGCGGTACATGGCCGTGTCGGCGTGGCGGAGCACATCCTCTGGCTTGGCAGCGATGGAATCGATCGAGGCAACGCCAATGCTGGCGGTGACGAACACGTCGCCTTGCGCCAGGGCGATCGGTTCACGAAACACCGCCATGAGACGCTCGGCCAGACCTGACGCTGAACCTAGTGACGCCGACGTTGGATCGAGCACGACGTATTCGTCGCCCGACAATCGTGCGACCATCGCCTCTGGGGGCGCAGCACCGATCAGCCGTTCGGCGACGATGCGTAACACCTCGTCACCGGCGGCATGGCCAAGGCTGTCGTTGATGTTCTTGAACCGGTCGAGGTCAACGTAGAACAACGTCGGTTCGCGGTCTGGCCGCCAGGCGTCGTCGACGTACGAGGAGATGCGATCGAGCAACAGGGCCCGGCTGGGCAGACCGGTGAGCGGGTCGGTGTGAGCCTGCTGGATGAGCGCAGATTGCGCTTCGCTGTTTGCTCGAACCGAGTGCACCACCCGAATGGTAACGGCAGCAGCCAGCACCAGCGCAGAGATGGACCGCACCACCTGGTCCGCCGTATCGAGGGGGCCGGAGGCGGCAAGCACGAGAACTGGGAACACCAATGATGACGTCGTGATGATGAGGCGTCCGAGCAGGCGGTGTGCGTCGCCTGAGCGTTGTGTCTGTTTCAACGATCGAACACTCGGATGCAAGAGCGCTGCGGCAATCGCGACATAGCTGAACATCCGCAGCGACGTGGAGTAGTGCGTGAGGGCGGTGCCGAGGTGGCCGGCGTCGATGAGGGCCGTGACCACATTGCCGATCAGCGCCGTGGACACCGCAGCACCGATGAACCATGCCGCCGCGTTCGTGGTGTTTTCGGTGAAGAGGTACACGGCCATGAGAAATAGGACCATCGACCCGATTGGCTGGCTGAGGCCTCCGATGAGCGACGTGAACGTCGCGTCGTCGCCTCCTGCCAGCGTGGGCTGCACGAAGGCAACCCATGCCAGCAACCAGCTTCCCAAGCCGACGATGCAGGCGTCGCCGGTCACAGCTGCGGCATTCATACCGCGCCGCTGCCGTACGAGGATCACGAGGCCACCGGCCATTGTGAGCTGGGCGCCGGCTTCAAACAGGTTTGATGCCAGCAGTGGTGTGCCGGTTGTACCCCACCGAGAAGCTGTTGCGAGCGCTCCCGCCGATGTTGCCGCCACGATGCCCACGACTGCCACCAACGCGGTCGGTGCACCGCCGCGTCCGCCGGCGTAGAGCAGCACACCGACCAACAGGGCAATGACGAGGGCCTCTCCGCGCTCGGCGTGGCTCGGCGCCAGCACGGTTATCGTAACGACCGCGAATCCGACCCAGAAGTAGAGCCAACTACCGATGTTCCTCGCCGACACCATGGTTACCTCGATCTCCGGTAGTCGAGATGGTCCGCCGTGACCATCCACCCGCCGGGTGTTCGAGTGCCTACTCTAGGCGACTTCGG
>JANNHO010000504.1:0-11935 GCA_031404435.1 Acidimicrobiaceae bacterium
GTCGGAACCCTCAACCCTCGAGTACTCCTCGAGGCCACCGAGATAGGCCTCCATCCCGCTCTCGTAGCGGTTGAG
This sequence comes from Acidimicrobiaceae bacterium, assembly GCA_031404435.1. Lineage (GTDB taxonomy): Bacteria > Actinomycetota > Acidimicrobiia > Acidimicrobiales > Ilumatobacteraceae > VFMC01. Next base: position 76 of record JANNHO010000504.1, read on the forward strand.
ACTAAAGATCAACGTGACGTTGCTACTTCGACCCTCGGCGATCATTGCCCGACTCGCGGGTACACCAGCCTCGGTGCCGGCCGTGTCGTGGGCCAGGCCTGGATCGACCTCGACGCTGACGAAGCCGTCGAGGCCGTGACTGTGATGGTGCAGCGGAGCGAACGCGTCGAGCGCGCCGTTGATGTCGGCCAGCACCATCGCCCAGTACTGGTCGATCACGGGGTGGTCGTGAGCGGCGAGCGCACGGAACTGCTCGTCGTAATCCGCCGAACCCTGGATCGCCTTCTGGAAGATCGTCGGGTTGCTGGTGAGCCCACGGATACCGGTGTTCACCAGCCGAGCTAGCTCGCCGCCGGTGATGTAGCTGCGCTTCAGGTTGTCGAGCCATGGGCTCTGGCCGAACTCGTGGTACAAGCGATCGATGCGGTCCATGGTGAATCCCTTTCGAGAGGTTGAGTTGGTGTGGTCAGACGGAAGCGGCGACCATGTCACGGGCGGTTGACACGACGTTGGTGACGTTGATGCCGAGGCGGTCGAGGGCCACGGCACCCGGTGCGCTGGCGCCGAAGCGATCGATACCAATCGAGCGATCGGCCCAGCGCGCCCAGCCGAACGTGACAGCGGCCTCCACCGACAGCACCGGCACCCCGGCGGGGAAGATCTCGCGGTGCACCGAGGCCGGTTGGCGTTCGAAGCGGTCCCACGACGGCATGCTGACGACACGTACGGCGATCTCGCCAGCCAGTTGCTCGGCGGCGGTGATGGCCAGCGCCACCTCGCTTCCGGTCGCCACGATCACCAACGCCGGATCGGCACACGCATGCACCACGCCCGCTCCAGCGTCGACAGCGGAGCCGTCGGTGCGGACCGGGATGTTCTGGCGCGACAGCACCAATGCGGTCGGACCGTCGTGATCCACACAGGCCCGCCACGCTGCCACTGTTTCATTGGCGTCGGCCGGTCGGATGACTTGCAGGTTGGGGATGGCGCGCAGCGTGGCGATGTGCTCGACAGGTTGATGGGTGGGGCCATCTTCGCCCACGCCGACGGAATCGTGGGTGAACACGAACACCACCTTGGCCCTGCTGATTGCCGCCAGGCGCACAGGCGGGCGCATGTAATCGAGGAACACGAAGAACGTCCCGCCTGCGGGAAGCACCCCGCCGTGCAAAGCCATGCCGACCATCGCCGAGCCCATCGCATGTTCGCGAACACCGAAGTACACCTGGCGGCCATCGGGGTACTCGACGGACTGAGCGTGTTGGCCGGCCAACTTGGTGCCGGTGTTGCCGGTGAGGTCGGCCGAGCCGGCGATCAGGCCTGGCACCCCGGTCAACGATGCATTGAACGCCTTTTCGATGGCAACCCTGGTGGCGATCGATTCACCCTCGGCGAACGTCGGCAGCGCATTGGCCCATCCGGCGATCCCGGCGCCCGCCCAGCACGCATCCCATGCCGCGTTGTCGTGGCTGGCGTCGTGGCTGGCGTCGCTGAGCAACTTGTCCCACTGGCTGCGTGCGGTCTCGCCCTGCGATGCGCAGTGCGCACGGTACGACTCGACCAAGTCAGTCGGCGACCAGAACGGCTCGTCGGGGATGCCCATGACGACTTTGGTGCTGGTGACATGGGCCGCGGTGAACGGGTTCCCGTGGGCGTGGGGATCGTCAGTGAGGTCGGGGCTCGGGTACCCGATGTGGGTGCGCAGCACGATCAGGCTCGGCCGATCGGTGACCGCCATCGCCCTGCGCAGGGCGGCTTCGAGTTGGTCGAGATCGTTGGCTGCCTCGCCGATGTCTTCGACGTGCCATCCGTAGGCCTCGAACCGGCGGGAGACGTTGTCGCTGTAGGCGAGCTCGGTGATGCCATCGATGGTGACGTGATTGTCGTCATAGACGCACACGAGCCCACCGAGACCGAGGTGACCGGCGAGGGACGCAGCCTCGTGGCTGACGCCCTCCATGAAGCAGCCGTCGCCGGCGATGACGAACGTGTGGTGGTCGATGAGGCCGGGGAACTGACCCCCCAGGCGGCGCTCGGCGATGGCCATGCCAACTGCGTTGGCGAACCCCTGGCCAAGCGGACCGGTGGTGACCTCGACGCCTGTGGTGTGGCGCACCTCGGGGTGGCCGGGGGTGGCAGATTCCCATTGCCGGAACTGCTTGATGTCGTCGAGTTCGAGGCCGTACCCGCTGAGGTAGAGAAGCGTGTATTGCAGGATCGAGGCGTGACCATTCGACAGGATGAACCGGTCGCGATCGGGCCACCCGGGAGTAGCCGGATCGTGGCGCATCACCCTGCTGTAGAGAACGTGGGCGAGTGGCGCAAGTGCCATGGCGGTGCCCTGATGCCCGCTCTTGGCCTGCAGCGGTGCGTCCATCGCGAACCCGCGGATGAGCGAGATGGCTAGCTGGTCTTGTTCAGGGGTCAACGACACACTGCGACTGTACCCGCCGCAGCGTGAGCGAACCCTGTACCCCTGACCTGGTCGTGGCCATGACAGGCAGCCGAAGCGGGCAGGCGAGTCAGGCGACTGGCGGGAGCAGCGTGAACGGGACGAGGTGCCACGGGCCGTGGCCGATCCGGCAGTGGGCGAAGATCTGGCGATACTCGGTGAAATCCAGTTCGCCGCGCACCAGCCGGTAGGTGAACTTGCCGGGTTCCACCGTGAACGGGCTGACGTTGCGGGCGATCTGTTCGTCGTCAGCGCCCATGCCGTTACGGAAGACCACCTCGAACACGCCCTGCCCTGGTTCGTCGGATGGGCAAAAGATCAGTCCGACCAGGTGGGGCGACAACGTGACGGGTACGGGCGAGGGCGCAGCCATCGAGAACATCGCTCCGGTGAGATCGATGCGGGTGGAGGGCCCGGGAGCCTGGCGCATCTCGAAGTTCTCGACGAAGAGGGCGGAAACGATGTGCATCCGGGCGAGGGTACCGGTCGCGTCAGCGCACCTGCTCGCCGGCCACCCACACCGCCTCGACCCCGAGGTCGGCATCGAGAGCAACGAGGTCGGCGCGTTGGCCCACGGCGATGGTGCCCCGATCGCCGAGGCCGAGGAGGCGGGCCGGATTGGCGCTCGCGGCGGTGAGTGCGTCGGCGAGCGCGACGCCGGCGCCGACACAGGTACGGATTGCTGCGTCCATCGTCAACGCGCTACCGGCGAGCGTGCCATCGGCCAGCCGTGGTGCGCCGTCCGCCATCGCGATCCGGACAGGGCCGGCGGTTCCTGCCCGCCAGGCCACCGCGTCGGTGATCAGAACACAGCGCTGCGCGCCGAGCGCCTGAAATGCCAAGCGGATCATCCGCGGGTGCACGTGCACCCCATCGGCGATCAGCGACGCCGACACTGCGGGGTTCGTGATCGCCCACGCCGCAACCCCCGGGGAGCGGTGGTGGAGGCCCGACATGGCGTTGAAGAGATGGGTGACCAGGGTTGCGCCGGCATCGATTGCGCTATCGAACTCGTGCTCGGACGCCATCGAGTGACCCACCGACACCACCACGTTCCGCTCACGCAGTGCACGAATCGCTTCGGCGGCACCGGGCTGCTCGGCGCCGAGGGTGACGAGCGCGACGTGAGCTGGTAACGAGGCGAGAAAGCTGGTGTCGATGGCGACGACGAGGCCGGACCGATGTGCACCGTGAGAGCCACCGAGAAACGGGCCTTCGAGATGTGCTCCGGCAATCGTGGGGCGACCACCGCTCGGGCGGCGGTGGGCCACAGCGATGCGCTGCAGCGGCGCGGCGTATCGATGCAGCGCCGTGGTGACCAGCGTCGGACACCACGTGGTGACACCCTGGGCGACGAGGCGTTCGTCGAGATGGCCCCAGTCGTCGCCGTCGGCTGTGGCGACGTCGATGTCGTCGATCCCGTTCACCTGCACATCGACGAATCCGGCGGTGATGATGCGGTTCGGCACCGGCGTCGCGGCGCACGGTTCGATCGCTCGGATCACGCCATCGTCCACGACGATCTTCGAATCAGCGATGAACCCGTCAACGGTCAGGATGCGTGTGGCCGAGAGCTGCACCGGCGCACAGTACAGGCGCACAGTACCGGCGCGTCACGGTCCCGACCGAGGCACCGCCGCGGCGTGGCTATGCTCGCCGCCATGGTCGATCAGGGTGGCGAGCAGGTCTCGACCCGTGACCAGATCTTGCTCGAGGCGATCCACTGCTTTGCCGAGACGGGCTACGACGGCACCTCGCTCAACGACATCGCCGCAGCTGTCGGAATCCGTCGGCAAAGCCTGCTGCATCACTTCCCGTCCAAGGACGTGCTGTACGGCGAGGTCTTCGAGCACCTGTTGAGCGACTGGTTCGAGCGGCTCAGCGATGCGATCGAAGCCAGCGAGCAGGGCATCGACAAGGTCCAGGTCGTCCTCGAGGCCGGATTCGACTTCTTCGCCGACAGCCCCGACTACGTGCGCCTGGTGCGGCGTGAAGCCCTCGACGGCGGGGCGCACCTCGGCATCGATCTCGCCGCCGTGCTGCGGCCGCTCTGGGATCGCAGCGTGGCGTACTTCCGGCGGGAGATGGACGCCGGAACGTTCCGCCGCCATGATCCCGAGCAACTGCTGCTCACCGGCTATGGCGCGCTGCTCAGCTACTTCTCCGACGCCCCGTTCCTCGTCGGCCTGCTTGACGTCGATCCGCTGGAGCGTTCCGCGCTCGAGCAGCGCCGCCAGCACATCACGTCGTTCTACCGCATGGCCCTGCTTCCGTAACCGCCCGTCACGCGGCGACGCTCCGCGTGCTGCCCCTACGTGCCTATGCCGTCGGGTCGGATCGCGTGCTGGCTACCGTTGACGAATGGTCGAGCCTGGGTCCACGTTGTCGGAATCTGCATCGAAGCGGTTGCTGCGCGACCTCGGTGTGCCGATGGCCGACGAACGCGAAGTGACGTCAGCCGGTGATGCTGTCGCCGCGGCGGACGAGCTCGGCTATCCCGTTGTGGCCAAGTTGTGCGGTGATGCAATCGCGCACAAGACGGAACGTGGACTTGTCCGGTTGCGCCTCGCCGACGCCGACGCGGTTCTGCTCGCGGCCACCGATCTGCTCGCTGCGGCGACCCCGGCCGATGGCGCTGTCACGCTACTGATCGCTCCGATGGTGGCGGGCAATCGCGAGCTCATCGCCGGTGTCGTCCGCGACCCCCAGTTCGGCGCCAACGTGATGCTCGGCGTCGGGGGAGTGCTGGCCGAAGCGATCGCCGACGTGGTGTTCCGGCCGGTACCGATCAGCACCGTCGACGCCGCCGACATGATCGATTCGCTGGCGACACAAAGGCTGCTCGGCCCGTTTCGCGGTGAAGCAGCCGTCGATCGGGAGGCGTTAGGCGCGGTGTTGCTGGGCCTCTCGGCGGCGACGCTGGCGCGCCCCGACATTGCCAGCATCGATGTCAACCCGCTGATCATCCGCGCCGATGGCGCTCCGGTGGCTGTCGACGCCCTGGTCGAGCTCGGCGCAGCGCCGACGGGGCTAACGGCCCTGCGGCCGCGGCCGACCGATGCGCAGTTCCGTGCGTTGTTCGAGCCACGCGGGGTGCTGGTGGCTGGTGCGTCGACCCATCCCGGCAAGTTCGGTTTCGTCAGCCTGCACAACATCCTGGCGAACGGGTACGAGGGCGCAGTGTTCGGTACGAACCTGCAGGCCGAGACCGTGCTCGGGATCACCACGGTCGCCGACATCGACGAACTGCCGGCCGGGGTGATCGACCTCGTGTTCGTGTGCACTCCTTCTTCGGCCAACCCCGATCTGCTTCGGGCCTGCGCCCGCAAGGGAATCACTGCAGCGTTCCTCACCAGCGCCGGGTATGGCGAGGCCGGCCCCGAGGGGCGTGCCGCCGAGACCGCCCTGGTGGAGCTGGCCGACGAACTGGGGATGCTGCTCGCCGGCCCGAACGGTCAGGGGGTGGTCAGCACACCGGGGCAGTTGTGCGCCCAGATCGTGGCGCCGTATCCGCCGGCGGGCCGTATCGCGGTAGCCAGCCAGAGCGGCAACTTCGTGAGCAGCTTTCTGAACTACGCCCGCCAGAGCGGAGTGGGAATCAGTCGCGCCGTGTCGGCCGGAAATGCCGCCGCCGTCACTCCCGCCGACTATCTCGACTGGTACGCCAACGACGATGCCACCGCAGTGTCGTTGGCCTACGTTGAAGGAATCGTCGACGGACGCCGCCTCCTCGAGCGGTTCGCCGCAGTCGCTGCGCGCAAGCCACTCGTGGTGGTCAAAGGAGGGTCGACCGAAGCTGGTGCGAAGGCCGCAGCCAGCCACACCGGCGCCCTGGCTGCCGATGACACGATCTTCGACGGGGCGTGCCGCCAGGCTGGCGTCACCCGTGCGGCAACGGTGGAAGAGGCGTTCGAGGCCGCAGCAACCTTCGCCACGCAGCCCCTGCCGAAGGGACCCAACGTCGTGGTGCTGACCACCGCGGGCGGGTGGGGGGTGGTGACCAGTGACGCGATCCATCGTGAGCGTGGGCTGGTGCTGATGGAACTTCCCGACGATCTACGCGAGGCGATCAATGCCAAGTTGCCGCCCCGCTGGAGCCGCGCCAACCCTGTCGACTGCGCGGGCGGCGAGGTTCGAGACACGATTCCCGAGGTGATGGAACTGATCGTCGCCCATCCCGATGTGCACAGCGTGATCTACCTTGGTGTGGGCATCCAGAGCAACACGGCGCGGATGATGCGCGAGGGCCGATTCCACCCGGACCACGGTCTCGATCGAATCGTTGCCTATCACGAGCGCCAAGATCAGCGCTTCGCGCAGGCTGCCGACGAGCTGTCACGACGCCTCGACAAACCTGTCCTGACCGCCACCGAGTTGGCCGTCGCCGACCCTGACAACGCCGGGCCGGCCGCCGTGCGAGCAACCGGACGGCTGTGCTACGCCAGCGGCAACCGCGCCGTCACCGCGCTCGGACACCTCGTCCGCTACGCCAGTTTCCGGCAGGCCGAGTCTGGGCGGACGGCTGGATGAACCGCCCGCCGATCCGGCCGATTCCTCGGCCGCGGCGCCGCCCGGCGGCGAATCCGCTGATCATGCTCGTGTCGTTGGCCGTCACCGTGGCAATGGCGCTCGCGGTGGTGTGGCAATGGGCAGGCACGAAGCTGCTGATCGAGGCCGAGCCCGCCTCGGTGGCTACGCAGGCGGACACGTCACGAATCGTCACGCCGGTTCTGTCGCTGCGCCGCGCTCCCGGAGTGCTCTCGCGACGATTGAACGTCGAGCAGTTCGCCGAGGAGTTGCAGCCGCTGCTCGACTCGATCGATTCCACGTCGTGTTCGGCGGTAGCCGTCGACGGCCAGGTTGTTGCCTCCGACAATGCCAATCTCGCGGTCATTCCCGCTTCCACCCAGAAGCTGTTGGTGGCTGCCGTGGCGATCGACGTGCTCGGTCCGAACTATGACTTCACCACGACCGCGGTCGGCGAGATCGGTGCCGATGGTGTGATCGCCGGCGACCTGGTGATGGTCGGCGGGGGAGACCCCGTGCTGTCCACGGATTGGTGGCCCACCTCCGGCCAGCAATCCAACCCGCCGATCAACACCACCCGCCTGGAAGAACTTGCCGATGCCGTGGTTGCCGCTGGCGTCACACGGGTCAGTGGTCGGGTGATCGGCGATGGCAGCCGCTACGACGACGAGTTCTTCGGTCCGTCGTGGGACCCGTCGCTCTGGGTCGCCCAGGGTGGTCCCTATGATGCGCTGCTCGTCAACGACGCCCGGGTATCGCCTGCGGGCGATTTCGAGACCGATCCGGCTCTCGGAGCGGCGCGTGTGTTCGTGCAGTTGCTGCGCGACCGGGGGGTGCCGGTGGACCAAGGGGCGGCCGCCGGAACTGCCCCGCTCGGCACCGAGATCGCCGCCGTCTCCTCGCAACCGTTGTCGGCGATCCTCGCCGAGATGTTGCTCACGAGCGACAACAACACCGCCGAGATGTTGGTGAAAGAGATCGGCCTGGTCGACTCCGGCCTCGGTGCGACTGAGCCGGGACTGCTGGCGATCAGCAACCGATTGCTCGGCTGGGGCGTTCCTGTCGAGGAGGCGCAACTCGTTGACGGATCGGGGTTGTCACGTGACAATCGGGTGACCTGCGCGTTGCTCGTCGGGTTGCTCGCTCACGGAAGCATTGACGATTCGCTTGGGGATTCTCTCCCCGTGGCCGCCTCGTCGGGGACGCTGGCCGAGGTGTTCGTCGGTTCATCCGTCGCTGGTTCGCTGCGGGCCAAGACCGGAACACTGTCGGGGGTGAAGGCCTTGGCCGGCTACCTCCCGGTCGTTGGAGGTGCCACCATCGAGTTCGCCGTGGTGCTCAACACCCCCGGCGTCGACGACGGCACCGGCTACCTGTCGATTTGGGAGGACGACCTCGCCCCGGCGCTGGCCACGTACCCGCAGGTGGCCAGTGCCGACGACCTCGGGCCGCGCTAACGGCGAGCGACCTACAGTGCTGCCATGGCCATGCTGGCGATGTTCCCCCTCGGCGCGGTGCTCCTGCCCGGTGCGGTGATGCCGTTGCACGTGTTCGAACCGCGCTACCGGGCGCTGGTGCAGGACTGCCTGCGAGCCGAGGTGCCCGAGTTCGGTGTGGTGATGATTCAACGCGGCAGCGAGGTTGGCGGTGGCGACCAGCGTTCAGCGGTTGGCACCGTGGCCCAGATCGTCCAGGTCGCCGAGATCGACGACGGTCGGTACCTCGTGGTGTGCGTGGGTACCCGCCGGATCAGGGTGAGCGCGTGGTTGCCCGACGACCCGTACCCGCTCGCCGACGTCGACGACTGGCCGGACGAGACGCCAGACGAGGCGTCAGACGGGTTGGCACTGAACGAGGAGGTCCACCAGATGCGAGCGAGGGTCCGGCGGGCGTGTGCGTTGGCCAATGAGCTCGGCGATGCGGTGCTGGCCGGAACCGACGAGTTGAGCGCCGACCCGGTGCTCGCCTCGTACCAGCTCGCCGCGCTAGCGCCGATCGGCCCGGCCGACATGTATACGCTGCTTCGAGCGACCGGTGCCCCGGCGCGGCTGGCGTTGCTCGCCGAGGTGATGGATGATCTCGATGCTCGCCAACAATTCCGCCTCGCAGCCAGCGACGACCCAGGCTTCGGTCTGCCCAGCCCCGACTGACCGGTTCAGGGCGACCGGTTCAGGGCGACCGGTTGGCTGATGTGCTAACAAAGGGGCGTGGCTGAACCGGACCCCTCGAAACGCAAAAAGGAATCGGGCCAGATCGGTGAGGTCATCGATCTCGTCAAGACCTATGCCCGGCAAGAGACCGTCGGCCCCTTGCGCGGTGCTGCTCGCTGGCTGGCGTATGGCGCGGCTGGTTCGGTGTGTCTCGCGGTGGCCTCGGTGTTCGTGATGCTCGGCGTACTGCGCCTGCTGCAGAACGAATTCGCCCCAACCTTCGATGGCCGATGGACGAGCCTGATCCCGTACATGATCGCCATCGTCGTTGCGGCGGCGATCATCGGCGCGGCGGTGAGCCGGATCGGCAAATCTCCGTTGAACAAGGACTGACTCCGAAGGGCATGGCTATCTGATGGCACAACAACGCATCACCCGAGACGACCTCGAAGCCCGCTTCAGCGCGCTCCAGGACGACCTGCAGTCGAAGGTCAGCGATCGTCGCCAGACGCTGATGAACGCCGCCATCGTTGGGGGTGTGGTGCTGTTGTTGCTGTTCTTCTTCCTCGGCAAGCGCAGCGGCAAGAAGAAGACCACCTTCGTCGAGATCCGCCGGATCTGAGTCGTGGCAATACCGCTCATCGTTCGCCTGTCGCTGCTGGTCCGCCGAAACGCTCTGAAGAAGGGGCTGTTCGGAGGCAACCGGGTGTGGCTAGCCATCGGCGCGTTTGTTTGGGGGCGGAAGTTCGTGAAGAAGACGTTCGGCCGCAACGAGGAGTACGTCACCACCGAGATCCTCACCCGGGGCAACGCGGTGCGCATCGAGGCGATCGGCCCGGCCACCCGCCGGGAGCGGCGCGCCGCCCGGCGGATCGACTAAGCGCGATGCGAGTGCTGTTACGCAACCCAACGCGCGAGATCGACATCGTTGGCCGTCGGCGCGTCCACGCGCTGTTGAACGAGCTCGCCCTGAACCGTGAGTCGCACCTCGTCATTCGTAACGGCACGCTCGTGCCGGGCGACGGTGAGCTCGACGCCGACGACGTAATCGAAATCCGCCCGGTCATCTCCGGCGGCGCGTAATGAACGTGGGCTCGAAGTGCCGAACCTGCCGTCAGCCGGCGATCATCGACCTGCCGCGCCATCACGCCAATTTCTGTGCGGAGCACTTCCTCGAGCTGTGCCGACGCCAGGTGATCAAAGCAATTGAGCGATTCGACATGCTCACCCCCGACGACCGCATCCTCGTCGCCGTCTCGGGCGGCAAGGACAGCCTGGCCGTGTGGGACCTGCTGTTGCAGCTGGGATACCAGGCCGACGGCTTGTACGTCGGGCTCGGCATCGGTGACTACAGCGACGTGTCCGGCGAATATGCCAGAGCCTTCGCCACCCAGCGCGGTCTGCACCTCATCGAGATTTCGTTGCGCGGCGACTACGGCTACGACATCCCCACCGCAGCGGCGGCGACTCGCCGCGTTCCGTGCTCGGCGTGCGGTCTGAGCAAGCGCCACTTGTTCGACAAGGCGGCCATCGACGGCGGGTACACGGCGCTGGTCACCGGCCACAACCTCGACGACGAGGCGGCGGTACTGCTCGGCAACACGTTGCGCTGGGAGATCGACTACCTAGCTCGCCAGCTTCCCGTACTCGCAGCGCGCGACGGCTTTCCGAAGAAGGTCAAGCCGCTGTGTCGGCTCACCGAACGCGAGACGGCGGCGTGGTGCGTCGTGCGTGGCATCGATTACCTCGTGGATGAATGCCCGATGGCGGCAGGCAACAAGCACCTCGGCTACAAGGCAACCTTGAACTCGATGGAGGAGCAGTCGCCCGGCTCGAAGGCCGCGTTCTACTTGAACTTCCTCGACAGGATGGCACCCCTGCTGGCCGACCACCTGCACACCGAGCGCGAGGCGCTGGGTAGTTGCGCACAATGCGGCGCGCCGACCTCGGGCGACGTGTGCGCGTTCTGTCGGTTGCAGCGCGCCGCCAGCGCCCACGAACCCGTTGGTGTGCGGCTCTCCACGAAAGGCCGTCGATGAACCGACCGTTCGCCTACGGCGACAAGGTGCTGCTGCTCGACAACAAGCAACGCCGATATTTGATCACCCTCAGCGAAGGAGCCGAGTTCCACACCCACACCGGCCTGTGGCCGCACGCCGACCTCGTCGGCCGCGCAGAAGGTGTGGTGATGCGGAGCACCAAAGGCACCCCGTACACCGCGCTCCGACCGACGCTGGAAGACTTCGTCGTCGAGATGCCGCGCGGCGCACAGGTGATCTACCCGAAAGACCTCGCCCCGATCTGCATGCTTGCCGACATCGGCCCGGGCGTGCGGGTGCTCGAAAGCGGCGTTGGCTCGGGGGCGCTGAGCATGACGATGTTGCGCTGGGGGGCCGAGATCGTCGGCTACGAGATCCGCGAAGACTTCGCCAACCGGGCCAAGGCCAACGTGCGCTCGTTTCTGGGCGAGGATGCGTTGCAGAACTACCGGGTGGAGCTGCGCGACTGCTACGCCGGCATCGACGAGCGCGAGCTCGACCGGGTGGTGCTCGATCTTCCCGAGCCGTGGAACGTGGTGCCCCACGCGGCGGGGGCGCTGCGAGGCGGGGGGGTAATCGTTGCGTACCTCCCGACGATCACGCAAACCGCGCGTCGTTAATTCTTGTGAAATGATAAAACGCTATGATGATGCCGCAAAAAAAGCCGGCATTATGCTGATGCCGGGTGCAGG
>JANNHO010000505.1:0-40561 GCA_031404435.1 Acidimicrobiaceae bacterium
TCGATCTGTCCGCCGAGGAAGAAGTCAGCCATGGGCGCACGCTAGCTCTCGTTGCTCGCGAGGCGGTGTGCCCTACAGTGGCCGAATGATCAGACTCAGCGTGTTCTATCCGGGTGGCGACGACATCAACTTCGACCACGATTACTACAAGAACACCCACGTGCCGATGGCCACGGCCGCATGGAACGTGGGCGCCGAGATCGACAAGGGAACGTCTGGTCCGTACGTCGCCGGGGTGCACTTCTTCTTCGAGTCGGCCGACGCGATGCAGGCGGCGCTGGCCCTCCCGGACACGGCAGGGGTCATGGCCGACGTGCCCAACTACACCAATGCCACGCCCGTCATGCAGATCAGCGAAGTCGTCTGATCGGCATGGCGGTCAGGCGGCGCTGATCCGGTACGAGCAGCGCTGGTCACCGCTCAGCACGTGCTGCTCGCGCGACACCAACACGTCGTCGCCGAGCGCGCCGCGGAACACGTCGAGTTCGCTGCGGCACAAGCCGCGACACGCATCGGCTGCACTGCAGATGGGGCAGTGGTGCTCGATCAGCACGAGGTCGTCGCCGTCGCGCACGACTTCGGCGAGATACCCCTCGGCGGTGCGTTGCTCGGCGAGGCGGCGCAACTTCACGGCGACGGTGCCCGTGCCGACCACGGTGCGGTACTGGTCGAGCTGGCGCCGGCTTCTCGCTTCGATCACACGGTCGAGCGCGGGCTGGCCGAGTTCGCTGCGGATCGACTCGATCAGGTCGAGGGTCAGATCCACATGCCGATCGGGGAACACCCGCGCGGCCGCGTCGGTCAACTGCCAGCGCGCAGCTGGGCGGCCGCGACCGCGCGAGGTGCCGTCGATGCGACGCACAAGATCCGATTCCAGAAGCGAGTCGAGGTGCTGGCGCACCGCCGTGTCGGTGAGGCCGAAATCCGCTGCGAGTTCGGCAGCGGTCGCCGAATCGACACGCTTCAATCGCTCGACCAGACGTCGCTTGGCGTCGGTCATCTCGCTCATGTCTGCGAGCCTAGCGATTACGTAAGCGAGTTCTTCGTTAATCAGGGTTCAACCGACCGGGTGTTCAGCTTGACAGAATGTACAAGTGACCGTTTCGTTTGATCCCTCCGCTGTGGCCGCCGACGCATTGATCAACCAGTTCGGACTGGCCGACACCGTGGTTGACGACGCGTCGCTGGACAACAGCGTCGCCAGGTTCCGCGAGCAGGGAATCGTGTTGCCGACGTTCGCCGAGCTGGCCGATCCGCGCCAGATCGACCGCACCCGTGTCGATGGTGTCGACCCGAATTCACCCGACGCGCGCAACCTCTGGCGGGTGCACTGGTACAACGATGCCGACGGCAACCGGGTCGATGTGCCCGGCCATGTTGTGCTGACGCGCGAGCTCACCGGGGTGGACAGCCCGATCATCGTGGTGCTCGGCGACCGGTTCCCGATGATCGCGGCACACAAGGTGCTCGCTGCGTACAGCTGCCTCGCCCCGCGCGTGGTGAGCGGGCAGTTCGACCCGACCAGACATCGCGCGATCTGGCCGAGCACGGGCAACTACGCCCGCGGCGGCATCGCCATCAGCCGGATCATGGCCAGCCGAGGGGTTGCGATCCTGCCCGCCGGGATGAGTCAGGAGCGTTTCGACTGGCTGGACCAGTGGTGCGCCAACCCGGCCGATGATGTCATCCGCACCGTCGGGACCGAGAGCAACGTGAAGGAGATCTACGACGCCTGCAACGAACTGGCCAAAGACCCGGCCAACTTCGTTCTCAACCAGTTCTGCGAGTTCGGCAATCACCTCGGCCACTACGAGGTCACCGGCAGGGCGCTCGCACACACCTTCGAACACGTCCGCGCCGGGGCCCACCGCGACCTGCGCCTTGCTGCGTTCACCAGTGCCACGGGGTCCGCCGGCACCATTGCCGCGGGCGACCGTCTGAAAGACGACTATGGCACCAGCATCGTCGCAGTCGAGGCCCTACAGTGCCCGACCATGCTGGAGAACGGATTCGGCGAGCACAACATCCAAGGCATCGGCGACAAGCACATCCCGCTGATCCACAACGTCACCAACACCGATGTGGTCGTTGCGGTCAGCGACCGGGCGACGAACCACCTTGACGTGCTGTTCAACACCGCGGTCGGCCGCACGTTCCTCGCTGAACGCAAGGCGATACGGCCCGAGATCATCGAAGCTCTCGGGCACTTCGGGTTCTCCTCGATCTGCAACGTGCTGGCTGCGATCAAGACCGCCAGACTGCTCGGCTTGGGCGCCGACGATGCAATCATCACCGTCGCCACCGACGGCGCCGCGCTCTACCCGAGCGAGCGGGCCAAGACCATCGCCGACGAGTTCGCCGGCGACTTCACGCCGGGCGACGCGGCCGAGGTGTGGGGTGAACATCTCGGTCACATCGACACCGCCGACATGATCGATTGCACCGAACGCGACCGCAACCGGATCTTCAACCTCGGCTACTACACGTGGGTCGAGCAGCAGGGCACGCCCTTCGAGTTGTTCGAGGCTCGCCGCGACCAGGAGTTCTGGCGCCGTCTGCGCCGCTATCTGCCGGTGTGGGACGAGATGATCACCGACTTCAACGCCCGCGTCGCGGCCGGATGACTGGGACCGCGTGAGCGCCAGCGGATGGCGGTGTGCGGTCTGCGCGGCGACCGTGGACATCGCCGAAGCGCTCGTCTGGCGCTGCCCGAACGCAACGGGCGACGATCTCCAGCACGCCCTGCAGCCAGTTCCGTCGCCGGTGCCGTCGCAGCCGACAGGCGATCGCAACCCGTATCTTGCGTTCCGCGAACACCTTGCGTGGGACGGCTTTGCGGCTTCCAACGGGCTCCACGACGATGCTCGCGCGGCGCTGGTCGCTGAGCTCGACGCGCGCATCGCCACTGTCGCCGGCACTGGCTTCATCATCACCCCGTTCGGCCGAGCCGACGCGCTCAGCGACGCGCTTGGCTTCGCTAGCAGTGGCGGCATCTGGGTGAAAGACGAGACCGGCAACGTTGCTCGTAGCCACAAGGCACGACACCTGATGACGGTCCTGTTGCACCTCGTCACTGCCGAACTGCTCGGACTCGCCCCGTGGCGCAGCGACGACGAGCGGCCCTCGCTGGCGATCGCCTCGTGCGGTAACGCGGCGATCGCCGCAGCCACGCTCGCCCTGGCGGTGAACTGGCCGTTGCAGGTGTTCGTTCCGACGTGGGCCAATGATGCGGTGCTCACCCGATTGCGGGCACTCGACGCTGATGTCGTCGTCTGCCCCCGCAACCCTGGCGGGCCGCCAGGCGACCCGTGCGTGCGCAGGTTCCGTCAGGCCGTCGACGGAGGAGCAGTCCCGTTCAGCGTGCAAGGCACCGAGAACGTGTGGTGCCTCGATGGTGGCCGAACGATCGGCTGGGAGATGGTCGCCGCGCCGGACGCGTGTGATCGCGTCTTCGTACAGGTCGGCGGCGGAGCGCTCGCCGCCTCCGTGGCCGCCGGCCTCGGCAGTGGCGCACACCGCGCCTCGAAAGGCACCGGCGCGCCCCAATTGCACGCTGTTCAGACAGCGAGTTGCGCCCCGCTGGAGCGGGCGTGGCAGCGTGCCGGCGCGCTCGGGGGCCCCGCCCTAGCTGCCCAGCACTGGGATGAGTGCATGTGGCCGTGGATGCCGGTCGGTGAGTCGGCCGCCGACGGGATCCTCGACGACGAAACCTACGACTGGTTGCCGGTGCTCGCCGCGATGGCTGCGACCGGAGGGACGCCGGTGGTAGTCGTCGAGGCTGACGTCATTCGAGCCCACGACCTTGCCCGCGCCCATACGGCGATCCCCGTGTCGCCCACCGGGTCGGCCGGGCTGGCGGGGTTGCTCGCCATCCGCGACCAGATCGACCAGCACGAGCGAATCGCCGTCATCTTCAGCGGTGCCGCTGCTGACCGCCCGACGTGATCTGCATCTCAGCCGGGGACCTCGGTGAGCAGGCCCGTCTCGACCGAGTAGACAAAGCCGCGAATGTGGTCCTTGTGAGTGATGAAGGGGCTGAGATGCAAGCGCTTCATGCTTTGGGCGACGTTTGCGTACGGATCGACGAACGACTCCAACGCCCACCAGGGGCGGATTCCCGTTTCGGCTTCGATCTCGGCTTTGAACTTGTCTTCGAGCACCGACTGCAAACCGCAGTTGGTGTGATGGATGAGGACGATCTCACGCGTTCCGAGAAACCGTTGCGACAGCACCAGCGAACGCACCACGTCGTCGGTCACCACGCCGCCCGCATTGCGGATGATGTGGGCATCACCGTGAGCGAGGCCGAGCATCTGGAAGATGTCCATCCGGCTGTCCATGCAGGCGACGATCGCGAGACGCAGGCGGGGACGCAGCGCCAACCCGTGGTCGGCGAACTGCTCGGCATACGCGACGTTGTGGGCGACGAGCCCGTCAGCATTGGGGGAGAAGTCGTTGTCGTTCAGATTGGCTGCCCATCACTCGTCGGTTGCGCGACGGTAGCGTGAGGTCATGCCCGATGCCATGCCCAACGCCCTCGAGAGCGGCTTCGATCCGCGCAGCGACGTCTTCAACCGGTTGCTCAAGAACCGGGTGATCATGCTCGGTACCGACGTGAACGACGAGATCGCCAACTCGCTGTGCGCGCAGTTGCTGTACCTCGAAGGCGAAGATCCCAATGCCGACATCTGGCTGTACATCAACAGCCCGGGTGGGTCCGTGTACGCAGGCATGGCCATCTACGACACGATGCAGTTCGTCAGCTGTGATGTGGCCACAGTGTGTCTTGGAATGGCGGCCAGCATGGGCCAGTTCCTCCTCACCGCTGGCGCAGCCGGTAAGCGCTTCTCGTTGCCGAACGCCCGTGTGATGATGCACCAGCCGCTCGCCGGCCTCCGTGGCCAGGCCGCCGACATCGCCATCCAGGCCGAGCAGTTGGTGTACACCAAGCGGCGCATGGCCGAACTGACGGCGCACCACACCGGCCAGGCCGTCGAGAAGATCCAGGCCGACGCCGAACGTGACCGGTGGTTCACCGCCGACGAAGCGGTCGTCTACGGCCTGGTCGACAAGGTGTACTCCAAGCGCGGCGACATCGGCTGATCAGCCAGTCGATTCGGTATCAGCCAGTCGTACCGGTATCTGGCAGTGTCACGGTGGGCGGCACTGCCGGTGTGGTGCGCGCCGGCGGGATGCCGATGTCTTGCGTGCACGTTGCCCTGGTGAACTGCTGGATGCGGCTGTAGGCGGGTTGGCCCGCGAGCGCCGCGTCGTTCGCCGCAATCACCGACTCGGGATCGTCGGCAATGACGGTGGCGACGGTTTCCAAGTTGACGACCATCGTCCTCCACTCCTCGGCCACGGCCAGCGGTGCCTGGGCGGCGATCAAGCGATACAGGTCGATGGTGGCCGCCACATCGGCAGCGGTGGCGATCGACGGTGAGTTGATCGCGACGATGTTGTCGCGCACGATCGTGCAGTAGCCGCCCATGGTTGCTGGTTCGTCGTCGCTGCTGCATCCGATCGGGGCGACGACGGCCACCACTGCTGCGGCACCGGCGCGAAGTCTGGTGCGGATCCGCGGTGTGGCCATGGGCGCCAGTCTCCCAGCAACAGCGGTCTTTTCGCGCGCGTCGCAACCGGGGCGGCAGCCGCGGCGGTACCAGCGGCAGGAAGCCATTGGTAGCTCGCCGGCCGGATTCCAGCGACAGGTTGCGTTGGTCGGCGCTGACGATATGGTCGCCTCAGCGTCGTCGGAGCCGCGTTCCGCTCCTTCCTGTATCCGCCATGATCACCGTGGCGGCCTTGCTTTGCATGTCAGGGAGGGTTCCATGATCGCCAATGTCGCGTCGGCCACGGTGCTCGGGGTCACCGGGCAACCGGTCACCGTCGAGGTTCACGTCGGGAGCGGGCTGCCAGGCTTCCAGATGGTCGGCCTGCCCGACGTTGCCTGTCGGGAGGCTCGCGACCGGGTTCGTGCCGCGTTCTTGTGTAGCGAACTCGTGTGGCCGTCGGCGCGCAGGATCACCGTCAACTTGGCACCGTCAGGGGTGAAGAAATCTGGCGCCGGTCTCGATCTGGCCATTGCTGTCGGCATGTTGGTGGCCAACGAGGTCGTTGATCCTGAATGCATCCTCGGCATGGTGTTCATCGGTGAAGTCGGCCTCGACGGCAGCTTGCGCGCGCTGCCCGGTGTCGCCCCGATGGTGGCCTGCCGTCCAGACCTCATCGCCGTGGTGCCAACCGGGTCCTGGCACGAGGCGGCGGTCGTACGCACCGATGAGGTTCGCTGCGCGTCGTCGTTACGTGAGGTCGTGCACGCCCTGACCGGGGGCAGATGGCCCGAGCGTCCGCTCGAACCGATACTCGATCTTCGGGTCCCACCGCCTGATCTCGCCGATGTGCGTGGGCAAGTTCTTGCTCGCAAGGGGCTCGAGATCGCGGCGGCAGGCGGGCACCACTTCCTGCTCGTCGGGCCGCCTGGTTCGGGCAAGACCATGTTGGCCAGGCGGCTCATCGGTCTGCTGCCGCCGCTCGATGCAGCGACGTCACTCGAAGCCACCATGGTCCACTCCGCCGCCGGGGTACGTCGTGGCCAATTTGGTGTCGTCACGGATCCGCCCTTCGAAGCCCCGCACCACTCCAGCTCGATGGTGTCGCTGATCGGTGGTGGGTCACAGCAATTACGGCCGGGGCTGATCTCGCTCGCCCATGGAGGTGTGCTGTTCCTCGACGAACTCGGCGAGTTCTCGCCAACGGTGCTCGATGCACTTCGTCAGCCGCTCGAAGAGGGCTCGATCCATGTTGCCCGGGCCAACATCAGCGCAGTGTTGCCGGCGCGGTTCCTGCTCGCAGCTGCAACCAATCCGTGCCCGTGCGGCGGAGGGGCGCCGGGTGCGTGCGAATGCGATGACACGGCGCGTATGCGCTACCTGCGCCGCCTGTCGGGCCCGCTGCTCGACAGGTTCGATCTGCGCATCGGCGTGCAGCGAACCGAGGTCGACGATCTCATCGCGGTCGGTGGGGGAGAGCCGACGGTGATCGTGCGCGAGCGTGTGCTGGTCGCGCGGGAGCGCGCCATCGCCCGCTGCGGGCTGCTCAACGGGGCACTGCGCCCCGGTCTGCTCGACCAGTTCGCGCCGGTCGACGCGGGCGGTACGGCATTGCTGCGCCACGAGCTGGAGAACGGCAGGCTCACCGGCCGGGGGTTGCACCGGGTTCGCAAAGTCGCGCGCACCATTGCCGACCTTGATGGCGACCACGACGTCGTTGGGGCACAGCACATTGCCCTGGCCCTGCAGCTCCGGGTTCGATTGCGGGCTTCGACGCGCCGGGATGCGGCGTGAGCGCGGCACTCGCGCCGCAGGCGTACGCGGCTGCGCTCGCTGGCTTCGACCGCATGTCGGTACAACGACTGGGCGTGCTGTTACGCAACCACAGGCCCGAACATGCCTATGCCATCGCCGTGGGCGACGAACCACCACCGGCGACAAGCGTGATCCGCCACCTTTTCGACGCCGACGCGACCATCCCTGTCGCGTGGCGTGCCTCCGCTCGTGCTCGCTCACCGGAGGCGGTGTGGCAGCGGTGCTGCGAGTTGGGCCTGGAGGTTACCGTCATCGGCGATCCGGCACATCCGCTGTTATGCGCCAACGACCCGTTACCGGCGCCCGTGCTGTTCTCCAAGGGCGACCGCTCGCTGCTGGGCGGCCGCCGGGTGGCCATGGTGGGAACCCGAAATGCAACCGGCGCCGGCCGTCACGTGGCGCGCACGTTCGGCCGGCAGCTCGCCGAGGCGGGAGTCCACGTGGTCTCTGGCCTTGCCCGCGGCATCGACGGACACGCCCACCGCGGTGTGCTCGAGGTCCCCGTGAGCGAGCAGTGCGGGCGACCGGTCGCAGTGGTGGCATCGGGTCTCGATGTGATCTACCCTCGAGAGCACCGCGACCTGTGGGGCCAAGTTGGCGACCACGGCCTGTTGCTCAGCGAACATCCGCCCGGCTCGGCGCCGCTGGCCTACCGGTTCCCGTTGCGCAACCGCCTGGTCGCGAGCCTGTCCGAGATGGTGATCGTGGTCGAATCACGCGAGCGTGGTGGCTCGTTGATCACCGCCAACGCAGCTGCCGAACGTGGGGTTCCGGTCATGGCCGTGCCCGGTCATGTCGCCAACCGGGCAGCGTTGGGGACCAATGAGCTCCTACGCGACGGGGCTGCACCTGCGCTCGACGTCGGCGACATCCTGACCGCGCTGCATCTGGATCACACCCGGTCGGCGACGGTGTTGTGCGACTCGCGGGTGTTGCCGCGGCCCGACGACGAGTCGGTGTACGCGGTGTGCGCCGAACAGCCGCGAACCATCGGAGACGTCGCCCAGGCGTGCAATCAACCGTTGCTCGATGTGGCCATGTCGCTCGCTCGGCTCGAGCAGGCCGGCTGGTTGGCCCAGACCGCAGGGTGGTTCGAAATAGTTGGGTCACCTCCCCGATGGCACTGATCGCGTACTCTCAGTTGCGTGATCTCCCCTGCACCCGGGGCCGACGGACTGGTACCGACCGACGAACCCTCGTTGGCGTGGCGCCTCGGCGGCTTCGAAACCTCACTCACCGCTGCATCGACACATACGGTCACCGCGTACCGTGGCGATGTAGCGGGCTTCGTCATCTGGGCCGAACGGGGTGGCGTCACCGATCCGGCCGACGTCGACCGTCGCCTGTTGCGCCGGTATGTCGCCGCGCTTACCACGCGCCGGTACGCGAAGAGGACCATCGCCCGCAAGGTTGCGGCGTTACGCAAGTACTTCCGGTGGCTGCACCGATCCGGGTTCATCACCGCCGACCCGACCGCATCGCTGCGGGCACCCTCAGGCGACAGCCGCTTGCCGCGCGTGCTCACATCGTCGGAGCTGTCGTCGATGCTCGATACCGCGCCAACCGAGTCCGAGCCGGAATGGCGCCGCCTGCGCGACGACGCGGTGTTGGAAGTGCTGTACGGCAGTGGCTTGCGGGTGAGCGAACTGTGCAGCGTCGATTTGGGCAGCGTCGATTTGGGTCGGACCGGTTCCTCTCACGCGAGCATCACCGTGTGGGGCAAGGGGTCCAAACAGCGCAAGGTTCCGATGAGCGACGTGGCCGCCGCCGCAGTGCGGGCCTGGATGGCGATCCGCGCCGATGTGATGGCCGACGATGCCGGCGCAGCGATGTTCGGCAACGAGCGGGGTCGCCGCCTCACCGGTCGCGATGTCCGCCGGATCATCGACCGGCGTTCCGTCACGGCCACCCACCCGCACGCGCTCCGTCACAGTTTTGCAACGCATTTGCTCGATGGCGGGGCAGACTTGAGAGTGGTGCAGGAACTTCTCGGACATGCCGACGTCGCCACGACGCAGCGGTACACCCACGTCAGCAACGAGCGGCTCCGCTCTGTGTACGCACAGGCGCACCCCCGCGCATGAGCATCGTCGTGGATATCTCCGATTGGTGGGACCGCTGGTTCGCGTCACGTGACCCCCTCGCTCGCGATCGCATCATCGAGCACTACTCGCCACTGGTGAAGTTCGTGGCCGGCCGTGTCGGCGCCGGTCTGCCCAGCAGCGTCGATCCCGGCGACCTCGTGAGCGCGGGCGTGTTCGGGCTGATCGACGCAGTCGAGCGATTCGACCGCGAGTTCGGAGTCAAGTTCGAAACCTTCGCCGTGCCGCGCATCCGCGGTGCGGTGTTCGATGGCCTGCGCTCGCTCGACTGGGTACCGCGTTCGGTGCGCAGTCGAGCCCGCGAAGTCGAGTCGGCGTTCAACGAGCTCGAGGCGCGTTTCGGTCGGGCGCCCACCGACGAAGAGATCGCCGGACACCTCAAGATCAGCGCGACCGAGTTCCAAAAGTGGCTCGTGGCAATTGCTTCCACCACCGTCGGTCCGCTCGACCGCGCGCTGGTGGCGGGGGCCGAACCACGATCACTTGCCGGCGAGACGCCCGAATCGCCGGCCAGTGTGGTCGAAGACAGCGAAGTGCGGCGTCTCGTTCGCCAAGAGGTCCGTCGGCTTCCCGAGCGCGAAAAATTGGTCATGTCGTTGTACTACGACGAGAGCCTCACGCTCGCCGAGATCGGATCGGTGCTCGGTGTTACCGAAAGTCGGGTGTCGCAGATCCACACCAAAGCGGTGCTGCACCTCCGTGCCCGCCTCACTGCATCAGGCGTCGTCTGATCGGCGATATCAGCGTTTCTTGATCGCCGGTTCTCCGGCCACCTCGGCGATGGTTCCGCCCGCGCCCACTATTGACGTGCCCCGGTGTGGGGAGATCTCGAGGTGTTCACATGCTTGCTTTCGTTGTTGCGGTCACGGCGTCGATCGCGCCCTGCTGGGATCCTCCGGTGGTCGCCCCCGTCGTCGACCCGTTCCGGCTCCCCGCGTGCACGTACTGTCCAGGGAATCGGGGCATCGAGTTCGGCCCCGAATCCGGGCAACCCGTTGCCGCCGTTGCCGGAGGGCCGGTGAGCTTCGTCGGCACGGTCGCCGGCACGGTGTACGTCGTGGTCGAACACGCCGATGGCATCCGCGCCACCTACGGCAGGCTGGCAACTACCGCGGTGCGCCGTGGCGACACCGTTGTGGCCGGCCAGCGGATCGGCACTACCACCGACGCGTTCTACTTCGGGCTACGCGACGGCGACCGCCCCGTCGATCCCACGTCGCTGCTTGGGCAGCGCCGGTATCGCCGGCGGCTCCTGCCCGTCGACGGAACGCCACCGCCAGCGGCCGGTCCAGGCCGGCTTGTCTGCCCGAACGTGACACCTCGCAGATAGCATCTCCAACCGGTTCGCCGCCCTGGCAAACCGAGATCCCATCGTGCCTCCCGCCTCGCGGTCGCCGCTCGTCATGTCGTGCGGCGCTGGGTCAGGTGCGCAGCCAACCGCGACAAGGAGAGATCATGGCAGTCGTCACCATGCGGCAAATGTTGGAAGCGGGCGTCCACTTCGGACACCAGACCCGGCGGTGGAACCCGAAGATGAAGCGGTTCATCTTCGGTGAGCGCGGCGGGATCTACATCATCGATCTTCAGCAGACCCTCACCCGTGTCGAGGCCGCGTACAACTTCGCCCGTGATCTGTCGGCCAAGGGCGGCTCGATCATGTTCATCGGTACCAAGAAGCAGGCCCAAGATCCCGTCCGCAGCTACGCCGAGAAGTCGGGTATGCCGTACGTGAACGAGCGTTGGCTGGGTGGCATGCTCACCAACTTCGAGACCATTGCCAAACGGGTCGCCAAAATGCAGGAGTACGAGCGCATGCGCGTGTCCGGCGAGTTCGACGCGATGCCGAAGAAGGAAGCGTTGCTGCTCGGCCGCGAGCTCGAGAAGCTGCAGAAGAACCTGGGCGGCATTCGCGGCATGAACAAGCGTCCCGACGCGGTCTTCATCCTCGACACCAAGAAAGAACACATCGCCGTCACCGAGGCAAACAAGCTCGGCATTCCGATCATCGCTGTCGTCGACACCAACGTCGACCCCGATGTCATCCAGTTCCCGATTCCTGGCAACGACGACGCGATCCGGGCCAACGCGCTGATGAGCCGGGTGATCGCCGACGCGATCGAGGAAGGTCGCTACATCTCCAGTCGCCGCAACCCGCAAGTTGTCGTCGCCAAGCGTTCCGCAGAAGACGAAGCCGCATTCGCTGCCTCGCAGCAAGATGCCCGCCGTCAGGCCGCCGCCGCGCAAGCCCAGCGTGAAGCCCGCTTGAGTGCTGGCACGGCGGGTGCCGACGACGAATCTGAAGCAGCCGAGCCCGACGTAGCAGCCGAGGTCGACGTAGCAGCCGAGCCTGAGGCCGCAGCCGAGCCCGCAACCGCAACCGAGAGCTGAGCGAGAGGACATGTTGTTCACCGCAAAAGATGTGCAGTCGCTCCGCCAGGCCACCGGCGCGGGGATGATGGATGCCAAGAAGGCTCTCGTTGCCAACGACGGCGACATGGAACAAGCCAAGCAGTGGCTGCGCGAGAAGGGCCTTGCTGCCAGCGCGAAGCGTGACGACCGCGAAAACACCCAGGGCCTCGTTGCGCTTGTCATCGACGGAGCTGTCGGGGCAATCGTCAAGTTGAAGTCCGAGACCGACTTCGTGGCCGGCAGCGACCAGTTCAAAGCCGAGGCCGACACGCTGGCACGATTGGTGATTGCCAAGGGCGAATCCGCCGTTGCAGAACGCACTGCCGAGCTCGAGACGTTGCGGATCGTGCTCAAGGAGAAGATCGAACTGGGCGACGTCGTCCGGATTGAAGCTGCCCCCGGCAACACCATCGACAGCTATCTGCACCTGCAGGGTGGGCGCGGGGTCAACGCTGTACTGGTCGAGATGTCCGGCGCGAGTGCCGAACTCGCTCACGACGTCGCAGTCCATGTGGCGTTCGCCCGGCCGAAGTTCCTCAGCCGCGCCGACATCCCCGCTGACGT
This sequence comes from Acidimicrobiaceae bacterium, assembly GCA_031404435.1. Lineage (GTDB taxonomy): Bacteria > Actinomycetota > Acidimicrobiia > Acidimicrobiales > Ilumatobacteraceae > VFMC01. The sequence continues at coordinate 12,443 of JANNHO010000505.1, forward strand.
GCTCGACAAGGAACGCCAGACGCTCGAGACGATCAGCCGCAACGAGGGCAAGCCCGAGGCAGCCTTGCCGAAGATCATCGAGGGTCGTATCCACGGGTTCTTCAAGGACGTGGCGCTGCTTGATCAGCCGTATGCCAAAGACGACAAGCAAACGGTCGCGCAGGTCATTGGTTCGGCCAGCATCGTCCGGTTCGCCCAGGTCGAGATCGGCTGACATCTGGTGACCTCGCCCCGATGGAAGCGAATCGTCTTCAAGCCATCGGGCGAGGCATTGGCCGGCGCTTCGGGTTCGGGTCTTGACGGAGCCACCCTCGATCTCACCGCGCTCGAGATCATCGCCGTCCGGGAAATGGGCGTCGATGTCACCGTCGTCGTCGGTGGTGGCAACTTCTGGCGTGGGCGTACCGGTGCGATGTCGGGCATGGACGCCACCCAGAGCGACCACATCGGCATGCTCGGTACGGTCATGAACGCGCTGGCGTTGCAAGACTCGCTCGAACGTCACGGCCAGAGCACTCGGGTACAGAGCGCGATCGAGATGCCTCGCATCGCCGAGCCGTACATCCGTCGGCGGGCGATGCGTCACCTTGAAAAGGGCCGAGTCGTCATCTTTGCCGCCGGCACCGGCAACCCGTTCTTCACCACCGACACCGCCGCTGCGTTGCGCGCCGCCGAGATCGATGCCGAAGCTTTGCTCAAGGGCACCCATTCGGGAGTCGACGGGGTTTACAGCGCGGACCCGCGCACGAACCCCGAGGCCGTGAAATACGACGAGATCGACTATCTCGACGTGATGACCAAAGACCTCAAGGTGATGGATGCCACGGCGATCGCGTTCTGTCGTGACAACGCGATTCCGATTGTGGTGTTCGACATGTCTGCCGAGGGCGCACTTCAGGCGATCCTTGGTGGGAAGCGGGTCGGCACCATCATCCACACGACGGCTCGGGCGGAACATCGACGTCGCCGCGACGATGCGCCGTCGGCCGACCCGGCCGGATGACCGCAGCCGGATGGCCCCAGGCGGGGCTCCACATCGGTACGCTGTGGCAGTGACCGAAGAAACGCTCCGTGATGCCGTCGACAAGATGGAAAAGGCCGTCGAACACGTGCAAACGCTGTTCACCACCGTGCGGACCGGCCGGGCGACACCGGCGCTCGTGGAACGCCTGTGGGTCGAGTACTACGGCAGCACGGTCCCGCTGCAGCAATTGGCCGGCTTTCAGGTGCCCGAGGCCCGCCAGCTCGTTGTCAAACCTCACGATCGCACCACCCTCGCTGCAATCGAAAAGGCGATCCGCGATAGTGATCTCGGAGTCAATCCCAGCAACGACGGGGTCGTCATCAGGATCAACTTCCCGGCGCTCACCGAGCAGCGCCGAAAGGAGTATGTGAAGGTCGTCAAGAACATGGCAGAGGACGGGCGTGTTGCGTTGCGCAACATTCGTCGTGACGCGCGCAAGCACCTCGAAGCGGCAGAAAAAGCCAGTGAGATCTCGGCCGACCAGTTGGAGCGGGCCGAGAAGGAACTGGAAAAGATCACGCACGACCACGTCGACATCGTCGACAAGGCGCTGGGGCGTAAGGAACAGGAACTGCTCGAGATCTGATGGTGATTCTGAACACGATCGGGCACACGTCGAGCAGCGAACACGTTGGGGGCACACGATGAGCGATGACGTCTGGCGACGGGGACGACGAGATGACGAAGACGATTTCGGCCCGCCCCTGTTCGACGACATGACCAGCGAGCTCGATCCAAGTGACGAGCTGTCGTTCGGCACCTCCGATACGGGACCGTTGCCGCACTGGACCGCTGCCGCCACAGGTGAAGTCCCGAACATGGTCACCCAAGCTCACGAGATCGTGCCGGATCAGACTGGCGAACTCGACGTGTGGTCCACCTTCGCCGATGATCCGCCGGTTCCCGTGTGGAGCGACGACCCCGATCCGACCGGCGATGTGGAAGTCGCACCGTCGCTCGATGTCGACGACAGCAGGTTTGGGGCGGTGGCGCTCGATGGGCCCGGTGACGACGAGTCGGCGGAGATCCCGCGCCGAGGTCCTGGTCGGATCACCATCGGAACCGATCCCACCGATGATCGGATGGGTCGGCCAATGCCGAAGAGTCGCAGCCGATCGAACCGCTCCGAGCCCGTGCGCGGAACGCAGCCGGGTCGTCCCAGCGGCTCGCCGTCGAGCCGCGCGACACCGCCGGTGTCGGCACCACGAGACATGCCCACCGCCGTCGCTGTTGGTTTGATCATCGCTGCGGCGTTCATCAGCGCACTGCTGTTCCGTCCATGGGCCGCGCTAGCGATCGTGGTGGCCGTCGTCGCCCTAGCGTCAGTTGAGTTCTTCGACAAGGTCGCCGAGAAGGGCTACCGGCCGGCCACGGTGGTTGGCATCGTCGCCTGCACCACGCTGCCGTTGGCGACGTACTGGGTGGGTGAACGCGCGTTGCCGTTGGTGTTCGTCGTCGCCGTTGCCGCCGGGTGCCTATCGTTCATCACCTCGCCGGGTCTCGAATCGAGCCCGATGCCGAACATGGCGATCACCACGCTCGGCATCGCCTGGATTGGTTTGATGGGCTCGTTCGGGGCATTGATCCTGTCGGCGTCGAACGTCACCTTGTTCAACGCCGTCGGATTGACCACTAACGTCGGCACCGACACGATGTTCCTGCTCGCCCTCGGTGTGGTGGTCAACGACGTTGGAGCGCTGGTCATCGGTTCGGCCGCCGGCCGCACTCCGTTGCGCCAATGGATCAGCCCCAACAAGACGGTCGAGGGATTTATCGGCGGCACGTTGTTCACCGTGATCACGATGGTGGTAGTGGGTGTCAGCGACAGCAGCGACACCTGGAACAGCACCGGCGACCTGATCATCCTCGGTGTCGTGATCGCGATCACCGCTCCGCTCGGGGATCTCACCGAAAGCATGTTCAAGCGCAACCTCGAGATCAAGGACTTCGGCAGCATCGTCAAGGGCCATGGTGGCGTGCTCGATCGTTTCGATGGCTTCCTGTTCACCCTCCCGGCTGTGTACTACCTGCTGCTCGTCCTGCAGCCCTGGGCCACGAAGTAACAGGCCGAGCCCCAGCCTCAACCCCCAGCCGCAGCCGCAGCCAGACCGTCGGCCGAGTCCCCGCGCCCCATCGGAGTCCACGCGTGTCATCGGAGTGCGGGGAGTTCATCCGAGTGGTGAGGGCCCGGACGGGTGGGCGCTCGACACTCGGATCGGCCCTTGCTCACTCGGATGACCCGCGGACTCGGATGACACGCGGACTCGGGAGACACGCGAGGCTGCCGACGTTTCGGGTGTCGCGGCTGACACACTGGGCAGATGAGCGTGGTTCGGGTTGCCATTGCCGGCAGTAGCGGCAGCATCGGTACCCAGACCCTCCACGTGATCCGCTCCGAGCAAGGTGCCTACCAGGTGGTCGGTCTCGGCGTCGGCTCGTCGGTCGAGGTGCTCATCGCCCAGGCGCTCGAGTTTCGCCCCGCCGTCGTCGCCGTTGCCGATCCGAGTCGACGAGCCGAGGTGGCCGCGGCGTTGCCGTTCGCCGAGGTCGTCGGCGACATGGCCGATTTGGTCGCGGGTGCCGATGTAGTGGTCAACGCGGTCGTCGGTTTCGCTGGGCTGCCAGTCACCATCGCCACGCTGCGAGCCGGGAAAAGGTTGGCGTTGGCCAACAAGGAGAGCCTCATCGCCGCTGGCCCGGTGGTGCAACCTCTGCGGTCCACGCCGGGTGCCGAACTGGTGCCGGTCGACAGCGAGCACTGCGCCGTGCACCAGTGCCTGCGGTCGTCGGTGAATGCCGATCGAGAAGTCGCCCGGGTTGTGCTCACCGCCAGTGGGGGGCCGTTTCGCGGTCGGACCGCCGACTCGTTGGCCGACGTCGACGTCGACGCCGCTCTGGCCCACCCAACGTGGAAGATGGGCCCGAAGATCACCATCGATTCGTCGACGTTGATGAACAAGGGCCTCGAGGTGATCGAGGCGCATGAGTTGTTCGGTACGTCGTTCGACCAGATCGAGGTGGTCGTGCATCCGCAAAGCGTCGTGCACTCAATGGTCGAGTTCACCGACGGATGCACGATGGCGCAGCTGAGCATGCCCGACATGCGCCTACCGATTGGCTACGCGTTGGCCTACCCGAACCGCATCGGTACGCCGTTCGGGCGGATCGACTGGTCGCAACTCGGTCGGCTTGACTTCGAAGCTCCCGATCTGGCCACGTTCCGTTGCCTGTCGCTTGCGTACGCGGCCGGTCGCTGCGGGGGTACCGCACCGGCGTGGCTCAGCGCGGCGAACGAGGTGGCGGTCGAGGCGTTCCTTGCGGGCGCGCTGCGCTGGCCGCAGATTGCCGATGTGTGTGATGCCGTGCTTCAGGACCACGACGGCGGTGCCGATGACACAGTTGGCGACATCATTGCTGCCGACGCCCGCGCCCGCGACATCGCCGCGAAAATGATCTCGGAGGTTACGACATGAACCAGACGCAGATACCGGTGTTTCCGCCGCCCGCGCAGGGTGAGACCACCTACACCAAGTTCCGCAACGAGATCCTTGCCGGCGGCGCCAGCGAAGAACCCGATGCCGACGACCTCGTCGGCGGCCTGCGCGGCGCGATCGGGATCGGGGTGATCGTGGCGTTGCTGGGCCTGCTCGCGTGGTGGAGCGTGTGGTCGTTCGTGTTCGTGGTGCTGCTGCTCGTATGCATCTTCCTGCACGAACTGGGCCACTTCATGACCGCCAGGTGGACCGGGATGAAGGCCACCCAGTTCTTCTTGTTCATGGGGCCGAAGCTGTGGAGCTTCCGCCGCGGCGAGACCGAATACGGCATACGCGCCTATCCCCTCGGGGCGTTTGTGCGGATAATCGGGATGAACAACCTCGACGACGTCGATCCGGCCGACGAGCCGCGGGCGTACCGATCCCAGACCTACCCGCGCCGGATGCTCGTCATCTGTGCCGGTTCGATCATGCACATGTTGATCGCGATCGCACTGCTGTTCGGTGTGTACTCAACCAAGGGCCAACTCGAAGGCACCGGGCGGGTCGCGGTCGCCCGGGTTGCCGACGCCGGCCCGGCCGCCGGGGCCGGCGTGCTTGCCGGCGACGTGATCGTGTCGCTCGATGGTGTGGCGATGTCGTCAGCGGATCAGTTCGTCTCGGCGATTCAGAGCAATGCCCCTGCCGATGTGGTGTCGCTGGTGATCGAGCGCGGCGGTGCCCAGCAAACCATCGAGGTCGGCCTCGGCAGCAACCCCAACGCGGGGCCTGATCTCGGGAAGGCCTACTTCGGCAGCAACTCGGGGGAACTCAACGATTGGCAGGGCATGTCGATCGGCGACGCTGCGACCAGCAGCGTCGCCGACCTCGGCGACGCCGCATGGCAGAGCGTTCGCGGAGTGGTCACCGTGCTCAATCCGGTCAACATCTTCTCGCACCTCGTGGGATCGAACACCGACCCATCGACGCAACCGACCACCGTGGTCGGGGTCAGCCGATTCAGCAACCTCGTCGGCGGCGAAACCGGTTTGGCCGGCATCTTGATTCTGCTCGCGGGGGTCAACGTGTTCGTCGGGTTGCTCAACTTGTTCCCTGTGCTGCCCTTCGACGGTGGACATGCGGCGATTGCCACATATGAGCGGCTGCGTAGCCGTCGCGGTCGTGCCCCGTACCGGGCCGATGTGGGAAAGATGATCCCCGTGGCGTTGACGATGATGGGTTTGCTGGTGTTCTTGATGCTTGCCGGGCTGTACCTCGACTTCGCCCGCCCGATCGGCTGAACGGCGAAGCGCTCGGGTCGGTGGCACACTGAGCGGGTGACCGAACCCGAGAGCACCCCTCGATTCGCGCGTCGTGCGACGCGCCAGATTCACGTCGGCAAGGTAGCCGTAGGCGGCGATGCGCCGATCACGGTGCAGTCGATGACGATCACCAAGACCGCCGATGTCGAGGGCACGCTGCAGCAGATCTACGCGCTCGCCGCCGCGGGCTGCGACATCGTCCGCTGCACATGCAACGAAGCCGAGGCCGCCGAGGGGCTGGCCCAGATCGTGCCTCGTTCGCCGATCCCGGTCATCGCCGACATCCACCATCAGTACCGCATGGCGCTCGCGGCGATGGAAGCCGGAGTCCATGGGCTGCGTTTGAACCCGGGGAACATCCGCAAGCCCGAACACATCAAAGCGGTCGCGTCCGAGGCCAAAGACCGCGGCCTGTCGATCCGCATCGGGGTCAACGGCGGGTCGCTCGATCCAGCGCTGTACGAGAAGTGGGGCGGGATCAAGCCCGAGGCCATGGTCGAGAGCGCGCAACGGGAGATGGCCTACTTCGACGAGGTCGGTTTCGATCAGTACAAGATCAGCGTCAAGGCATCAAACGTTCCGCTGATGGTCGAGGCGTACCGTCAGCTCAGCGAGATCACCGATGCACCGTTGCATCTCGGTGTGACCGAAGCTGGGCCGCTGCCGGCTGGCTTGTTGAAAGCCACCGCCGGGATCTCCACCCTGTTGCTCGAAGGCATCGGCGACACCATCCGCTACAGCCTGACCGCCGACCCGGTGGAAGAAGCCAAGGCTGGGCGACAGCTGCTTGAGGCCTTGGGTTTGCGTGAACGCAAGAACGTCGACCTGATCGCCTGTCCCAGTTGCGGCCGGGCCGTGATCGATGTGATCGACATCGCCAATCGGGCGATGGAGGCCTTCGGCGATCGCAAGATCCCGTTGCAGGTGGCGGTGATGGGCTGCGTGGTCAATGGCCCAGGCGAGGCTCGCGAGGCCGACATCGGTATCGCCGCCGGCAACAAGCGTGGCCATCTGTTTGTGAAGGGCACGAACGTGGCGGTGGTCGCCGAATCGGAGATGGTCGACGCGCTGGTGGAGTGGGCCGAGTTCATCAACGAACACGGCACTGACGCAGCGATCGCCCGCGCCGATGTGGCCAAGGCCGAACGCGAGGCCCGCCTCGATCGCAGCAAACTGCTCGCCGACCAGGGCGACGATGCCAACCACGCCGACGAACGGATCGTCGAGATCCGCAAGACCGTCGCAAGGTCCTGACCGACAGTTCGTCGTCAGCGTTCTTCCACGCGGAACACGGTGGCGTGCCCGTGGAGCGTGAGTCGCTCATGATCCGCGAGGTACGCGGCTCCGCCGGCTTCGAGACAATCGGTGGAGCCAGCGGTGCAGATCAGCAGTTCTCGGCCGACGGAACGGTGCTCGAGCGTGCCGTCGACCTCGTAACGCCACAGCCGGAACGGTGTGTCCGGCGTGTCGTAGCACCACCGTCCCGGTTCGGATTCGACCGGCACTGTCACCGGGTTGAGCAGCGGGTCGTAGTCGACGACGTCGAGCAGTTCGCTGACGTCGATGTGTTTCGGAGAGAGGCCGCCGCGCACCACGTTGTCGCTGGCCCCCATGATCTCGATGCCGGCTCCCGAGAGGTACGCGTGAAGATTGCCGGGAGCCAGGAAGATCGCCTCGCCGGGTTCGAGCGTGACCCGGTTGAGGAGCAGGGTCACCGCCACGCTGGGATCGTGCGGATACCGGCCGGCCAGGTCGGCCACGAGCTGGGCCTCGCCCGACGACGCGTGTGACGGGGCGCGGTCGGTCGCGACACCGGCCCCAGCGGTCTCGAGCTTGCCGGTGTACAGATCCCGCACGGTGGATTGCAGGCCATGACGCTCGAGATGGTCTGCGAGATCGGCGGCGCCGATCCGGCGCAGTAGGTCGATCGACTCGGCGACGGGACGAAAGCCACACAGCGCATCGAAGCTTGTGAGCGCGCACAGCAGCTCGGGCTTGGGATACGGGTCACGGTAGATGCGGGTGGACGCGTCGACCTCCGGGCCGTCGCGTTCCTCCCTCGCGAAGCCGCGCTCGGCCTGGTGACGGCTGGGGTGGGTTTGCAGTGACAGCGGCTCGGCTGCGGCGAGCACTTTCAACAGGTACGGCAGTTCGCCGCTCACGCTGCGCAGGGAGACATCGCCCTCCAACATGGCCGGGCCGCCACGATGTGTTCCAAGCCACAGCTCGGCCCACGGCCGGTCGTTGCCCGGCACCCCGAGCAACCGGGGGATGAACGACCGGTCGCCCCACGCGTAGTGCTGCACCACCCCGGTCACCAATCGCATCCCCCCAGACTCCCACGCCCACAAAGGATCTGGGCAGGATTCCTCTCGGTATCCGAAAGAAATCCTGCCCAGATCTGATGAGACGGCGGTTAGAACAGGCGAAGCTCGTCGGGGCGCATGCCGCGCAGCTCGTCGTAGTCCACTTCCACGACGCTGTAGCCGCGGGCGAGCGCGAGCACACGCGCTTGCGGCTTGACGATCTGGGCGACGAACACGCCGCGTACCGCTCCGAGCGAGGAGTCGAGATGGAGTCGTTCGATGTAGCGGGCGAGCTGTTCCACGCCATCGATGTCGCCGCGGCGCTTCACCTCGATCGCCACCACCCGCCCACCAGTATCACGACACACCAGGTCGATTGGCCCGATCGCCGTCGGATACTCGCGTCGTACCAGCGTGAGACCATCCTCGATGGCCTGCGGTGAGGCGGCTAGCAACTCCTGCAGGTGCGCCTCGACGCCGTCTTTCTGCAGACCTGGATCGTCTCCGAGCGCATGGGAGACGTCGCTGAACACCTCGTGGAGGGTGATCGTGATCGTCTCGCCCTTAGGGTTGGTGACGGTCCAGCGGTCGCCCAGGTCGGCGAGCACGTTGGGTGCGTTCATCCAGTTCAGCGGCTTGTACGCCCCGCCGTCGGCATGGATGGCGACGCAGCCGTCGTTCTTGACCATGATCAGCCGGGTGGCTTCGGGGAGGTGGGCAGTGAGCCGACCGGCATAGTCGACCGAACAACGAGCAATGACCAAACGCATGACCCTCAATTTAGTCATTCACCGATCATCCGTTCTGGTCACGTGAATCCGGCGCTGAGACGGTTTCACGTGACCAGAACGGGGTGTCAGCGGTCTCGCATTCGTTTGCTGATGAGTTCGCGTCGGGCTTGGAGCTCGCGGTAGGTGAGCGAATCGGTGGTGGCCGAGACGCCGAAGCCGGCTTTGACGCCGTCCATGTTCAGTTCGACGGCCATGTGGTCGATGCCGAGTTCGCGGCCGAGGCGTTCGCCGTGTCGTTCGGCGAACATCATCGAGATCTTGGTGATCTCGCCGATCAGGTCGAGGTCGGGCGCGAGTCGCGCCATCGCTCCGTCGAGGAAGACCATGTTCTTCACGTACAGCATCAGTTCTTTCGGCATCCGTGCCCCGTAACCCAACAACGCTTTCACGACCCGCTGCACTTCACTGACCAACTCTTCGCCGGTGAGCGTGGTCGGGTCGATGGCCGGCTGGTCGAGGTGCAGGTCAGCGATCACGGCATCGAGGTCGGTGTCGGCCGGCAACGCACCGAGGTCGCGCATCGCGGCCATCTGGCCTTTGACGTCGTTGGTGGTGGCGGCCAGCATCATCCGCAGGAACGCCAACCGGCGCTCGTGGCTGAGGCGGCCGACGATGCCGAAATCGAGCAGCGCGGTACGCCCGTCGGCAAGCACGAAGAGGTTGCCGCCATGCAGGTCGCCGTGGAACACCCCGTACACCATCGCCCCTTCCATCAGCGCCACCATCGCTGTGCGGACGACGTCTTCGGTGTCGATCCCGGCGTCCTTCATGCCGACCACATCGTCGAAGTTGAACCCCGACAGGCGTTGCATCACCAGCACCCGCCGGGTGACGAGGATGGGGTGCGGACGGGGAACCACATAGCCGGTCTGGCCCAGTTCGTGGAGCATCGCGGCGATGTCGACCATGTTGGCCGCTTCCATACGGAAGTCGAGCTCCTCGACGATCGTCTCGGCGAACAGCTCCACCAGCGCTGGAGGGTTGGCCAGCGCGGCGATCGGGATGCGGCCCACCAGATGCGGTGCGATCCACGACATCGCTCGCAGGTCCTTGCGTACGAACGTCGACACGGTCGGGCGCTGCACCTTGACCACGACGGTCTCGCCGGTGCGCAACGTGGCCGCGTGAACCTGGGCGATCGACGCGGCGGCGAGGGGCGCTCGATCGAACGACGAGAACACATCCTCCAGCCGGCAGCCGAGGTCGCGCTCGACGACGAGGCGGACGTCGTCGAAGCTCTCGGCGGGGACCTGGTCGCGGCACCGCTTGAACTCGCTCACCAACTCGGCTGGGAAGATTCCCTCCCCACTGGAGATCACCTGGCCGAGCTTGATGTAGGTGGGCCCCAATCGCTCGGCTGCCTGACGCAGCCGAAGTGAGATCGCGGCCCGGCTCGCTTCCGGTGTTGCGAAGCGACCGCGCCGTTTGCGGATCATCCACGGCACCACCGCGCGGCCGAGCACCCCGACCACGGTGACTGCGCGTGCGCCCGGCGGCAGCTTGGGTTTCTTCGTGAGTGCCGGAAGTTCTGCTCGCGCCGCAGCACGCAGCTTGGCGGCCAAGGGGAGCCAGCGAATGCGGTCCCGGTCGAGCGACCACGGTGCGTCGGCGGTGAACGCCCCCCACACACAATCGGTCGGTTCAACGAGCTGCGGCATACCTCAATGATCGCAGCTGAAACGCCCGTCGACTACCGGCACCTGTCACATTGACCGGTGCCCGCTGGGACGCAACGACCTGGCTACCATGCGGTCCGCACATCGAACGTCTGGGGAACGAATCATGGGTGATCGTTACTACGTAACCGACTCCGACCTGTCCGAGCGGTTCCCGCTGTACACGCGGGCCAACGTCGGGGAGGTGTTCCCCGATCCGGTCACGCCGCTCACCAGCGACACCGCGCTGTGGTTGGCCGAACTCGGCTGGCGCGACGCGTGGGTGCGGATGGGGGCGTTCGACATGGATGAGCTGCCCGCCGATCAGTTCTGCCAGCTCGGCGTCCAAGGCGGCTACTGCTACCTCAACGCTTCGCTGATCCGTCTGTTCGGCGAGCGGGCACCGGGGCTGTCATGGCAGATCATGGACGAGACGTTCTTCGGTGTGCAGCCAGGAATCCCTCCGTACGAGGCGAGAGCGGGCGACGAGCGGCCCGATCTGACAGCGCGGATCGGCGAGACGTTCGGGCACGTGTTCTCCCAGACGTCACTCAGCGATCTGACCGAACTGACGGAGGACCGCGACGCGACCATCGCACTACGTGCGGCCCGCCCCGACCTGTCCTCGATGACCGAGCTCGATCTGTGGGAGCGCTACCTCGAGTTGGTCCAGGTTCATCGCAAGCTGTTCGCGCACCACATCTACACCACCTACATGGCGACCGTGCCGGTCGGGGCAATCAGCGCAGTGGCCACCGCTGTCGGCCGACCCGATCTGATCATGCCGATTCTCGGCGGGATTGGCGAGGTCGATTCCGCCGCGCCCAGCCATGCGATGTGGAAGTTGTCACGCATCGACCCCGACTCGGCCGAGTTCACGGCCGGCTTCGAGCAGTTTCTCCTTGACTTCGGCAGCCGCGGCCCGAACGAGTGGGAGACGAGATCGCCGTCGTGGGAGACCAGACCCGCGCTCGCCCTGGCGGCCATCGACCGCATGCGCCTCGCCCCCGACGGTGCCGATCCGGAGCGGCACCAGGCGGCGCAGGCCGCGCAGCGCGCCGCGGCGTCAGCGGAACTGCTGGCACTGGTGGAGGCAGACGCAGCCACCCACGGGCAACTCGCCGCAGCGATCGCCTGCTCGGTGGCGTGGGTCCCCGGTCGTGAGCGGACCAAAACCAACAACATCCGCAGCATCCACGAGATGCGCATGTCGATGCGCGAGATCGGCAGGCGGATGGTGGAGCGCGGCGCGTTCGACGAGATCGAGGACTTCGGGTTCTTGAAGCGCGACGAGATGGAAGCCGCATTCGTCGACCCGCACCAGTTCACCGATGAGATTCGCACGCGTCGGGCCGAGTACGAGCGCTTGCAACAGCTCGTCCCTCCGTTCGTCTTCGTCGGGTGCACCGACGGGCCCGACATGTGGGCGCGGCGAGATGAGGCATCCGCCGACGTGCTCGCTGTCGGGGAGCAGTTGGCCGGCATGCCCGGGTGCCCCGGCACCATCGAGGGCATCGCCAGGGTGGTGCTCGATTCCAACGACCCGAGCGCGCTGGAACCCGGCGACATCCTCGTTGCGCCGATCACCGACCCGTCGTGGACCCCTCTGTTCGTACCGGCTGGCGGGGTGGTCGTCGATGTCGGCGCGGCGCTCAGCCACGCGATCATTGTCAGCCGCGAGCTGGGCATCCCGTGCGTCGTCTCGGCCACCGACGCAACTCGGCGCATCCCCAGTGGGGCGCGGATTCGCGTCGATGGTTCCACCGGGATGGTCACGGTGCTCGAAGTGCCCTGATCTCGCCCCGCACTGATTCCCCCTTTGACGTAGGAGCACATACATGGTTGGCACACGATGGATCACCGACTGGGAGATCAATCCGAAGTACCCGTTGTTCACCCGTGCCAACGCGGGGGAGGTGCTGCCCGATCCGTGCAGCCCGCTCGGTTGGACGCTGGTGTGGCAGCCGCCGGGGGCGCTTGCTGGATGGCGCGACTCTGCTGTGCTCGACTACGGCGCGGTTGCACCGGAGGAGATGTCGGAAACGCACCCGGAAGCGGTCGGCATCTTCGGCGGGTACCTGTACATCAACGCCACCAGCGTGCGGCTGTTCGGTGTTCGTGGCCCGGGTCTCACGCCCGAGGCGATCGATCGGGTGTACCTCGGCGACCATCCCGATGCGCCGCCGTACGAGCCGGAGGAGTGGCACGAAAGCGCCGAGGCGACGGCGCGTATCGGCGGCTGGATGGTGACGGTCATCACCGTCGACGATCTGCCCGAGCTGCGCGACGACCAGGTGCTGGCCGGCCAGATCCGCGCCGAACGGCCCGACCTGTCCGTGATCACCGACGAGCAACTGATCGAGCGGGCCCGGTCCCTCATTCCCCACATCCGTCAGCTGTTCCGCCGCCACCTGGCCATTACCGCAGCGTCGTCGATCGGGCCCGGTGTGCTCGCCGCGATCGCCGAAGCGATGGGCGACCCGACGCTTGCGCTCACGCTGATCACCAGCGTCGGCGACGTCGATTCGGCCGCACCGAGCATGGCGATGTGGGAGCTGTCCCGACTCGATCCCGCATCGGCTGCGTACCGGGCCGGTTTCGCCGATTTCGGGCGCGAGTTCGGCAGCCGCGGACCGAATGAGTGGGACATCCGCAGCGATGTGTGGGAGACCGATCCGAACCTCGTCAAGGTGTTGATCGACCGGATGCGCGGAGCCGCCGATGCCGATGCGCCGGGGGTGCGCAACGAACGCAACGTGGCGCTGCGTGAGCAGGCAACGGCTGGGATCCGTGCCGCCCTCGCCAGCCAGCCAGAGGTACTTGGCCAGTTCGAGGCCGGGCTCCATTCCGCTCACCTGCACCTGGCCGGGCGCGAGCGTACCAAGACCAACGTGATCAAGGTGTTGCACGAGGTGCGCATGGCGATCCGCGAGCTCGGTGCCCGCCACGATTATTCGCTGTCGTCGGTGTGCATGCTGCTCGACGAGGAGCTCGATGCGTTCTGCGCCGGCCCGGACGAGTTCCGCCCCCGCCTGGCAGCGCGTGAGCAGCAGTATCTCGAGCTTTTCGAGTTAGAACCTCCGTTCATCATCAACGGCACCGTCAAGCCGCTCGACCAGTGGGCCAAGCGCAGCGATGTACGCGCCGACGTTGCCGTCATCGGCGACACACTCGTCGGTGTGCCCGGCAGTCCCGGTGTGGCTATTGGCCGGGCGCGGGTGGTGCTCCACCCGAGCGATCCGTTCGCCCTGGAACCCGGCGATGTGCTCATCGCCCCGATCACCGATCCGGCGTGGACACCGCTGTTCGTACCGGCCGCAGCGGTGGTGGTCAACGTTGGTGCGCAGGTGAGCCACGCGGTGATCGTCAGCCGCGAGCTGGGCATCCCGTGCGTGGTCAGCGTGCAGCACGCCACCTTGCGGATTCCCGACGGAGCGCTCGTGCAGGTGGACGGCACCAACGGTACGGTGACGATGTTGTGACCGACTCGCCTGCACCGACCAGTCCCGGCCCGCTCGCGGGCGTCAGGGTTGTCGAGCTTGGCGTGTGGGTGGCGGGGCCGGCGGCGGCGGGGTTGATGGCCGACTGGGGTGCCGACGTGATCAAGGTCGAACCCCCGGCCGGGGATCCGCAGCGCAACATCTTCGGAGCGGTCGGGGTGGCGACGCAGACCGCGGTGCCACCGTTCGAGATCGACAATCGCGGCAAGAGGTCGGTGGTGCTCGACCTCACCCAGGCAGACGCGCGGGCGCAGATGGAACGGCTACTCGCCGACGCCGATGTGTTCGTCACCAACGTGCGCCCCGACGCACTCTCCCGGCTCGGCCTCGCCCACGACGACGTACTTGCCCGCCATCCCCGGCTTGTGTACGCCAGCCTCACCGGCTACGGGCTCGAAGGGCCAGAGCGCAACCGCGCCGGCTACGACGTCGGCGCGTTCTGGGCGCGCAGCGGCCTGGCGCATTCGATGGTTCCGCCGGGGGAGCACCCGTCGCCGCTGCGCAGCGGTATGGGCGATCACGTCACCGGGATCGCCCTCTTGAGCGGCATCCTGGCCAAGCTGCTCGAACGAGGCCGCACCGGTCTGGGTGGGCTCGTCGCGACCAGCCTGTTGCGTGCCGGGATGTACACGATCGGCTGGGACATCGGCATTCAGTTGCGCTTTGGTAAGCGTGAACGGACCCGCGACCGTGATCACAACCGGGCACCGCTGGTCAACTGCTACCGCAGCGCCGATGGGCGGGGGTTCTGGTTGTTGCTGCTCGAGAGCGACCGCCACTGGCCGGTACTGCTGCGCGCCATCGGGCGTGAGGGACTGGCCGACGATCAGCGTTTTACCAATGCTGCGGCGCGGATGGCGAACAGCCCCGACCTGATCGTCGAGCTCGATGCCGAGTTCGCCGGCTGGACGTACGCAGATCTGACCGCACGTTTCGACGACCATGATGTGTGGTGGGCGCCGATCAACAGCATCCCCGACGTGATCGCCGACCCACAGGCCGAGGCCGCCGGTGCCTTCGTCGACATGACCCCGCGCGATGGCGAAGCTCCGTACCGGGCGGTCAACGGTCCGGTCGACTTCGCCGGCTACGAGGTCTGCCCCGGCCCGGTGCCCGACCTCGGCGAGCACACCGACGAAGTGCTCCGCTCACTCAAGTAGCTGCTCCACGCACGGCTCACCGTCATGCGGACCACGGCGGGGCGAGGGCGAGTCTGTGTCAGGCGCTGCCGTGGGCGTGGTCGCAGAGGCGAGCTTCGCCGTCTTCGATCTGGCCGGCTCCGACACCTTCGAGCGCAGCAAACGGGCCGCACGGGTGCGGTGTGATCCACACGTGGATCATCGGCGCCGGGTCGTGCTTCACCAAGGGAGCGGTGCAGTTGCCGTTGGCGTCGGTGAGCCCGGCGACCTTGGCCCCGGCACCGGGCGTGTAACACAGGTTCTTGTGGATGTGCCACTGCATCAACGCCCCGCCGATATCGGGTACGTCGGCGAGGTCGACGCTGGTGGGCAGCATGTACATCGCGCTGAGCAGCTTCTTCGAACCATCGGGCTGAGGCTGGTAGACGAGGCTCTCGGGATGATCGGGGTCGAGCCACACGTCGTCGTTGATCCAGTCCCACTGCACGAAGTGCTCGGTACCGGTGATGCCATCGCCGATGCTGCGGAACCCGGCGGCCTCGGCCACCTTGTAGTCGCTCCACTGCGGCAGCCTCACGATGTTGACCGCAACCAGGTTCTCGGCGGCGGCCTGCTGTTCGGGAGTGACGCCGGGGGTGCCGCCGAGGTCGATCGGCTTGGTCGGGTCGTACGGCACCGGTTCCGGTTGAGGTGCGGACTCGTGCTCGGACTGGTCCTTGCACTTGTCGACACGCTCGGATTCCGACACCGACGTCTGCCCGGCGCCGACCCCTTCGAGCGCCGCAAACACGCCGCACTCGTGTGGCGTGATCCACACGTGCACCATCGGGTTCTCGCCACCGGTGTTGACACCGCGGCTGCACATCCCGTTGGCATCGACGATGCCGACCACCTTGGCCGTGCCGGACGCGTCGCGATCCCAGCACAGGTTGCCGTGGTTGTGCCACTGCATCAGCGGTCCGGCCCAATCGGTCAAGGTGGGATCGTCGGTGGGGCGTGCGCTGGCGATGTACATCGCCCCGGTGAGCGTGCGCTTGTCGCCGTCGACGGCGTAGACGAGGGATTCCGGCTGAGTGGCGTCGAGCATCACGTCGTCTTGGATGATCCCCAGCTTGATGTAGTGCTCGGTGCCGGTCCCGGCGTCGCCGATGGACGTATACCCATCGGCGACGGCCGCTTCGGTGGTGGCGTAGCGGGGCAGTTCCTGCAGGGACGCTTCAATGAGGTTGCGGGCCCGCTCCTCCTGCTCGGCGCTGACGCCGGTGACACCGCTGATGTCGATCGGACCGGCCGGATCCCATGGACGCGGCCAAGCCGCAGCGGCTGTTTCGACCGGATCTGCCTCGTGGCCGTCGCCGTGGCCGGCATCGGCGGCGGCGGGCATCGAGCTGTCAGTCGCCGGTTCGGTCGCCGCAGTGTCGTGATGATCGCCTGATTCGTCGTGCGCGTCCGTGTTCTCGGTCGCAGCGACGACCGGTGTCGCTCCATTCGGTGCGGCAGCGGCGGCGGCGTCGTGGGTCGTCTCGCCCGTGGCGAAGCTCGAGTGATCGTCGGAGCCCGAATGGGCGTGGGTCGCTCCGGCCATCATTGCCGTGACCGCAAGAGCGACGGCCGCAAACGCCGGCAGCGCAAGCCGCACCGGACGGCGTCGTTGCCAGCCGACCACCACGGCGGCGACTGCGGTGCCGAGTGCAATCACCCCGAGCAACGCGCAGACGGTGTCGGTGAACTGCGGTGACTCGGCTGATTCAAGCCCGTCGATCCATGAGATGCCGGTGATTCGAGTGAGCACCCAGCCGGTGACGGCCGCTGCGTTCACACCGGCGATCACGGCAGCGACGAGGCGTCGTGGTCGGGCAAACGCAATGAGACCGGCACCCAACTGCAAGGCAGCAACCGTGACGAAGATCCGGGCCAGTTGCGGGTGTTCGGCGTGGATGCCGATTGCTCCGGCGTGCACCACGCCAGCGGCGACCGAGGCGACGCCGGCGATGGCGAGGCCGGGGATTCGTTCGACGACGGCAAGTTCGGCGGCCAACGGACGCACACCGTCGTTGGTGCCGAACCCGGATGAATCCGCGGTGATGGTCATGTGCCCGTCCTCGTTATCATGATGTCGCCTCGTCTACCACAAGATGTTTACACAAGTGTATACATCGCCGACCGGACACGCCAGGGGTCACATGCTTGCGGGTTCAAAACTTCGGCGGACGGCGCTCGCGTAGAGCGGCGACACCCTCGCGGTACTCCGCCGTGGCGGTTGCTTCGCCGAGCAGGCGGTGCGATTCGGTGATTGCCGCGCCCACATCGTGGCTCAGCAGATCGTCGTAGACCTGCCGTTTCGTCGTCGCCACTGCCTGCGGGCCGGTGCTCGCGGCGAGCAGCGCCGCGTACCGCTGCGCCAGTGTCAAGGCCTCGTCACCCGTATCGGCGAGGCCGTTCCACAGCCCCCAGTGCTCAGTTTCGGCTGGCGTGAACACCCGTCCCGACAGCAGCAGATCGTTGGCCCGCGTGACCCCGGCGAGGCGGGGCAGCATCCAGCTCATCCCGTACTCGGCGGGCAATCCGAGCCGCGGCGCGGCGGTGGTGCAGCGGGCCTGCCGGGCGGCGAAGCGCAAATCGCAGAACAGCGCAAGGGCCAGCGCCACGCCTGCGCACGCCCCGTTCACCGCGGCGATCATCGGGAAGCGCAGCGCGAAGTGGAACGCGAAGTCGTGATCGAACTCCGGGCGCACGCCGTATCCCGGCAGGGTGACATCGGCGGGAACACCGCTGTCGTATTCGCCGCGCTCGGCATGGCCGGCCAGCGCCTCGCTGTCGCCGCCGACGCTGAACGCGGGCGGGGTGCCGGTGACCACAACCGCACGCACGACCGGGTCGCGGTGGAGTTGGTCGATGATGAAGCGGTACTCCGTGTGCATCCGCCCGGTCCACGCGTTGTGTCGGTGCGGGCGGTGCAACCACACCGTCGCCACCCTGTCGGTGATCTCGTAGCGGGTGGCCTTCAGTTCCATGTGCCCTGATTCAGCCTGGGGATTACCGGCCGCGACCGCTGTTGATCGCGTCGAGCACCGCTTCGGCGAGCTCGGAGCGGCAGATCAAGAAGTCGGGTAGCCACGGATCGCGAGCGTTGTACACGAGGGGGCTGCCGTCGATGCGGCTGGCGTGCAAACCGGCGGCCATCGCAACGGCAGCAGGCGCCGCCGAATCCCACTGATACATACCGCCGTCGTGGACATAGATGTCGGCTTCCCCGAGCACCACCGCCATCGCCTTTGCGCCAGCCGATCCCAGTCGCACCGCGTCGCAGCCGAGCGCGTTGGCGACCATCACGGCAACGTACGGATTGCGGTGCCGCGAGGTAATCAGTCGCGGACGCTCGCGGGTGCATTCCGGCACGACCGGCGCAGGATCGGTGGCGAACGTAGCCCCATGCGCCGGAAGACTGACGGCCGCAGCGGTGAGGCTCCCGCGCTCCCACAGTGCAACGTGCACCGCCCAATCGGCGCGGCCCCGTTCACCGAACTCGTTCGTGCCATCGAGCGGATCCACGATCCACACCCGCTCGGCGCTGAACCGGCGCGGGTCTTCGCTGCCCTCCTCGCTCAGCACCGCGTCGGTGGGGTGCGCTTCGTCCAGCGCCTTGGCGAGGAAGCGGTGGCTAGCCAGATCGCCGGTGTCCATGATCTGCCACGGGGGTGCACCCGCCGCCTCGAGTTCGTCACGGATGCCCACCAGCAGTTCGCCTGCCTCGGTCGCCAACCGTGCCGCGAGCTGCGCGTCTGACTCGGAGCTGGCTGCGTCGGTTGCGTGGGGGGCCGGAGGTG
The DNA here is from genome assembly GCA_031404435.1 of Acidimicrobiaceae bacterium. Taxonomy (GTDB): domain Bacteria; phylum Actinomycetota; class Acidimicrobiia; order Acidimicrobiales; family Ilumatobacteraceae; genus VFMC01. The sequence continues at coordinate 31,480 of JANNHO010000505.1, forward strand.
GCGCGCCTGGATCGGGCATCAGGTCGATCAGATCAGCGATCAGCGAACGAGGGGCTTGTACTTGATGCGGTGCGGCTGCTCTGCCCCGACGCCGAGTTCCTTGCGCCGCCAGGCCTCGTATTCGCTGAAGTTGCCCTCGAACCAGCGCACCTGGCTGTCGCCTTCGAAGGCCAGCACATGGGTGGCGATCCGGTCGAGGAACCAGCGGTCGTGGCTGATCACCACCGCGCAACCGGGAAAGTTCTCGAGCGCGGTTTCGAGCGCGCGTAACGTATCGACATCGAGGTCGTTCGTCGGCTCGTCGAGCAGCAAAACGTTGCCGCCGGTCTTGAGCAGCTTCGCCAGATGCACACGGTTGCGTTCACCGCCGGATAGGTCGCCGACACGCTTTTGCTGATCGCTGCCTTTGAAGTTGAAGCTCGCGCAATAGGCGCGTCCGTGGATCTCGCGGTTACCGACCTTCATGTGCTCGATGCCGCCGGTGATCTCCTCGAACACGGTGGCATCGGAATCGAGGCTGTCACGCGACTGATCGACGTAGGACAATTGCACCGTGTCGCCAATGGTGACGCTGCCGGTATCTACGGGCTCTTGGCCGGTGATCATCTTGAACAGGGTGGTCTTGCCGGCACCGTTAGGGCCGATGATGCCGATGATGCCGGCCTTCGGCAATGTGAACGACAGATCCTCGACGAGCAGCCGGTCGCCGAACGCCTTACCCAGGTTGTGCACCTCGATCACGGTGTCGCCGAGGCGCTTGCCGACCGGGATGGTGATCTCCAACTTGTCGGGGCCGTTCTCAGCCGCCTCGGCCTCTTGCTGCAACCGGTCGTAGGCGGCGAGGCGGGCCTTGCCCTTGGCCTGGCGCGCCTTGGGGGCCATCTTCACCCATTCGAGCTCGCGCTGCAGGGTGCGTTGGCGGGCTTCGTTGCTCTTTTCCTCGCGGCCGAGGCGTTCCTGTTTCTGCTCGAGCCACGACGAATAGTTGCCCTCGAACGGCATGCCCCGGCCGCGGTCGAGCTCGAGGATCCACTTGGCCACGTTGTCGAGGAAGTAGCGGTCGTGGGTAATGGCCACCACGGTGCCCGAGTACTCCTGCAGGAACCGTTCGAGCCAGTCGACGCTTTCGGCATCGAGGTGGTTGGTCGGCTCGTCGAGCAACAGCAGATCGGGGCGGCTGAGCAGAAGCCGACACAGCGCCACCCGGCGCCGCTCGCCACCCGACAGCGTGGTCACATCGGCATCGTCTGGCGGGCAGCGCAACGCATCCATGGCGATGCCGACGTTGCGGTCGAGACTCCATGCGTCGGTGGCCGCGATCTTGTCTTCGAGGTCGGCCTGCAGCGCGCCGATCTTGTCGTAGTCGGCGTCCGGGTCGGCCCACATCGCCATGACCTCGTTGTAGCGATCGATGATGCCCTGCACCTCGGCCACGCCGTCCATGACATTGCCCTTGACATCCTTGGAGGGATCGAGCTGCGGCTCCTGAGCGAGGTAGCCAACGGTGAAACCGGGGGTGAGTCTGGCTTCACCCGAGTAGCCCTCGTCGAGGCCGGCCATGATCTTCAGCAGGCTCGACTTGCCGGCGCCGTTCGATCCGAGCACGCCAATCTTGGCCCCCGGGTAGAACGACAGCGAGATGTTCTCGAGCACCGTGCGATCCGGCGGGTAGAAGCGGGCCAACTTGTAACAGGTGAAGATGAATTCGTGAGCCATTGTGCGAGCAGGCTACCCGTGACCATCGGTTGGCCCGGATGTCGTGCCGGTCGCGTGTTGGTCGCGTGTCGAAGGTGGCGCGGGTGCTACGTTCACGCGCACTGGAATTTCACAAGAGGGGGGTACGTAACGTGCTCGCGGATTACAACGGTTTCTTCAGCGCCGACAGCCTTGGAACATTCGGCTTCAGGTGGCTGCACATCCTGGTCGGCATCATGTGGATCGGGTTGCTGTACTACTTCAACTTCGTGCAGGTGCCGGCGTTTGCCGCGTTCGGCGACGAGGCCAAGGCGCGCAACATCGCCCTCGACAAGGTCGCCCGTCGGGCGCTGTGGTGGTTCCGCTGGTCGGCGATCAGCACGTTCGTGACCGGCATCCTGATCACGCTCGCCACCGAGAACTACTTCAGCAACGATTTCGGTAAGAGCGCTGCAGGCCTGGCGATCAGCACCGGGATGATCCTCGGCACGATCATGATGCTCAACGTGTGGGGTGTGATCTGGCGCAACCAGAAGGTGGTGTTGGCCAACGCAGCCAACGTGCTTGCCGGCGGCGAGGCCGACCCCAACGCGGCGGCCGCTGGCCGACGTGCCTTGATGGCCTCACGGCAGAACACCATCTTCTCGGTGAGCATGCTGTTCTTCATGGTCTACAAGGGTCACTCGCTCACCCAAGGGGCCGTGCTCAGCGGCGGCGAGATGGGCGCGTATTGGCTGATCGCCATCGTGATCATCGCCGTGCTCGAGGTCAACGCGCTCGGCTTGATGCCGTGGAAGGCACAGCCGAACAAGGGTTTGAACATGATGTACGACGGCCCCGGCGTGCGCAACCTGCTCATCGCCACGTTCGGGTTGTGGGTCGTCTTCTTGATCCTCACGGAGATCTTCTTCCAGCTCTGACCGCGAAAGCGCTACTTGACGGTGAGGGTGGCGCGCATGTTGTCGTGGCCGGCGATCGTGCAGATCAGGGTGTATGTGCCCGGATCGAGGGTGACCGTGTCGACTGCGATGTCGCCGCGGCCGGGGGTGTCGAGACCCTTCGGCAACTGCGTGCCGGTCGAGTCGACGAAGTGCAGGTTGTGTGGCTGGCTGGATTCGTTGGTAGCGGCCACGACGACAGCGCCAGCGGTAGCGGTGTAGTCGGATTCACCCCAGGCGAGGCCTTCGATCGCAGTGACGACGAGGTCGGCGTCGGCGGGGACGGTGTCGTCCGACGAGCCGGAACCTCCGCCGCACGCCGCGAGGGCGAACACGGCCGCAACAGACATCGGGACGAGTGATCGGGTGCTCATGTCTCGATTCTAGAAGTGTCGACTTGCGAAAACATCGCCGGTTGTGACGAAGTTCTTGGCATCACGACCGCAAACGCCGGTTGCGGACAATCAACGGCCACTACCATCGGTTTCGATGACTGCTACCGAACAAACGGGCCACGAATTCGGGGCGAACTCCTGGCTCGTGGACGAGATGTATGCCCAGTTCCTCTCCGATGCGGAATCGGTGACGGAGAGCTGGCGAGAGTTTTTCTCCGACTACCGGGGGGCGGCGCCGGCAACCTTCGGCCACAACGGAACGACAGCGCGACCCAAACCGGCCGCACCGGTCACGCCTGCTGCGGCTACCGCTCCTGCTGTGCCGCACGCTACGGGCACGATCGTGGTCGCTGATGATGCCGGCGAGCCGATTCGCGGCGCTGGGTTGGCGATCGCGGCGAACATGGAGCGCAGCCTGTCGGTGCCGACCGCAACTAGTTTCCGCAACGTTCCGGCCAAGCTGCTCGAGGTCAACCGAAAGGTGATCAACGGCTACCGAAGCCGCAGCGGTCAGGGGAAGGTGAGCTTCACCCATCTCATCGGCTTCGCCATCGTGCGCGCGATCGCCGATGCAGTGCCGAGCATGAACAGCACCTACGCGGAGGCTGCTGATGGCAAGCCGCGCCTGATCCGCAACGAACGCGTCGGCATGGGCCTCGCTGTCGATGTGGCCAAGAGCGACGGCTCGCGCACGCTCGTCGTGCCAGTGCTGCGCGACGCCGACACACTCGATTTCGCCGGGTTCCTCGCCGCCTACGAAGAACTGATCCGCAAGGTGAAGAGCAACAAGATGGCGGTCTCGGATTTCCAGGGGGCCACCATCACCCTCACCAACCCGGGCACCATCGGCACCGTTCAGAGCGTGCCGCGGCTGATGCCCGGCCAAGGTGTGATCGTGGGGGTCGGCAGCATCGGCTACCCGGCCGAGTTCCAAGGAGCCGACGAGCACGCGCTCGGCACGATCGGTATCAGCAAGGTCGTCACCGTCACCAGCACCTACGACCATCGCGTCATCCAAGGTGCCGAGAGCGGGCTGTTCCTCAAGCGCGTGCACGAACTGCTGCTCGGCGACCACGGCTTTTACGAGATGGTGTTTCACAGCCTCGGCGTGCCGTACGAGGCAGTGAAATGGCGCGTCGACGTCAACCCGGTCGACCGTGAAGAGGCAATGCTGCACAAGCAGATGCAGATTGCCACCCTCATCCGCGTGCACCGCGTGCGCGGCCACCTGATCGCCGATCTCGACCCGTTGCGGTGGCGCGAACCGCAGATGCCCGTCGAGCTCGACCCGGCGACCTACGGGCTCACCATCTGGGACCTCGATCGCGAGTTCCTGACCGGTGGCGTTGGTGGCAAGGAGCAGATGACGCTCGGCGAATTGCTCGGCGTGTTGCGCGACGCGTACTGCCGGACCATCGGTGTCGAGTACATGCACATCCAGAACACCGAGGAGCAGCGCTGGATCCAGAGCAAGCTCGAAGGTGTCCACTTCGATTTCACCAAGGACGAAAAGCGGCGGATCCTCGAGCGGCTCAACTCGGCCGAGGCGTTCGAGAAGTTTCTCGCGACGAAGTACGTGGGCACCAAGCGGTTCGGCCTCGAAGGTGCCGAGAGTGCCATCGCGATCCTCGACGAGGTGCTGTCGCAATCCGCCGATGCCGGCATGGAAGGTGCCGTGTTGGGCATGGCCCACCGCGGTCGACTCAGCGTGCTGGCCAACGTGATGGGCAAGAGCTACGACCAGATCTTCAAAGAGTTCGAGGGCCACGTCGACCCGTCGTCGGTGCAGGGTTCTGGTGATGTGAAGTACCACCTGGGCGCAACCGGGAAGTACGAGTCGCCGTTCGGGGCGAGCATCAAGATCGAGCTGGCAGCGAACCCGAGCCACCTGGAGACGGTCGACCCGATCGTGATGGGCATGGTCCGCGCTCAGCAGGATCAGATCGACCCTCCGGGTTCGTTCCCGGTGCTGTCGCTGCTGATGCATGGCGATGCGGCGTTCGCCGGCCAGGGCGTCGTCGCCGAGTGCCTGGCGATGAGTGATATCAGCGGGTATCGCGTTGGAGGCACGATTCACCTCATCATCAACAACCAGATCGGCTTCACCACGTCGCCGCAGTACGCCCGCTCGTCGCTGTATTGCAGTGACGTCGCAAAGACCGTGCAAGCTCCGATCTTCCATGTCAACGGTGACGATCCCGAGGCGTGTGCGCGGGTGGCCCGCTTGGCGTTCGATTATCGGCGCACGTTCCACAAAGACGTCGTGATCGACATGGTCTGCTACCGACGCCACGGTCACAACGAAGGCGACGATCCGAGCTACACGCAGCCCTTGATGTATAAGGCGATCGCCGAGCGGCGAAGCGTGCGCAAGATCTACGTCGAGTCGCTCGTCAAGCGTGGCGACATCACCCTTGACGAGGCAGAGGGCGCGCTCAACGACTTCCAGTCGAAGCTGCAGGCGGCGCTCGATGAGACCCGGGCGCACGCTCCCGAGGTGATCAAGGCGGCCAGGCCGCCTCGCCCGCGTGGTGTGTTACCCCATGTCGAAACGGGCGTGGACCGCGCCGTTCTTGACCGGATCTTCGCGCAGCTCACGAGCTACCCCGACGGCTTCACGGTGCACCCCAAGCTCGGCCGCCAGTTCGCCGCGCGGGCCAAGCAGTACGACGAGACCGGGCTGGTCGACTGGGCCACCGCCGAAGCGTTCGCGATCGGCTCACTGGTGCTCGAGGGCACACCGGTCCGCTTCGCCGGTGAGGACAGCCGCCGCGGCACGTTCAGCCATCGTCATGCTGCACTGGTCGACTACGAGAACGAGAACCTGTTCATCCCGCTCGCACAGATGCCGGATGCGCAGGCCGAGTTCTGGGTGTACGACTCGTTGCTCAGTGAGTACGCCGCGCTCGGTTACGAGTACGGCTACTCCCACTCCAACCGTTCAGCGCTCGTGGTCTGGGAAGCGCAGTTCGGCGACTTCATCAACGGCGCCCAGATCATCATCGACCAGTACCTGGTTGCCGCCGAGGACAAGTGGGGCCAGGAGAACAACCTGGTGCTGCTCTTGCCGCACGGCTACGAGGGGCAGGGTCCCGAACACAGCTCGGCGCGCATCGAGCGGTTCCTCACCCTGTGCGCGGAGGACAACATCCAGGTGGTCAATGCCACCACGACCGCGCAGTACTTTCACATGCTTCGTCGCCAGGTCCGCCGCGAAGTACGCAAGCCGTTGGTGGTGTTCGCACCAAAATCGCCACTGCGGATGAAGGACGTGATGTGCCCGATCGAGAGCTTCACCACGGGTTCATTCGAGGAGGTGCTCGACGATCCGGGCATCGAGGACCGGTCAGCGGTGGAGCGGATCGTGTTCTGTTCGGGCAAGGTTGCCTGGGATGCATTTGGTGAGCGGAACCGGCGTTCGGCCCCGGTGGCCATCGTGCGCGTCGAGCAGCTCTATCCGTTCCCGCAGGAGCAACTGCTCGGCGTGCTCGAGAGCTACCCGAACGCGCGCGACCTGGTGTGGTTGCAGGAGGAGCCGGAGAACATGGGCCCGTGGAGCTTCGTCGAAGCTCGCACGTGGCGTGTGAAGGAACGGGGCTACGACCTCCGTCATGTCTCACGCGTGGCCAGCGGCAGCCCAGCCACCGGCTCGAAAGCGATCCACGATCAAGAGCTCGCCGACCTTCTCGAGGAAACCTTCGCCGGCTTCTAAGCCGGTTGTGGAACCATCGCTGGGATGTTGTTCTACGTTTGACGCACATGGATCTGGTTCCCGTACGTGAACTGCAGCAGCACGCATCGGCCGTGCTCCGCCGCGTGAAGCGCGGGGCCACCGTCGGCATCACCGATCGCGGCACCCTCGTCGCAGTTCTCGCCCCGCCGTCGACCGTGGGCGGTGCCGCAGCGTTAGTCGCCGCCGGGAGGGTCCGACGCGCGAGCCGAAGCTTGGCCGAACTCGCTCCGCCGCGCCAATCGGCGGTGGCGATCTCGACGGCCGAAGTGCTCGACAACCTTCGTTCTGATCGCTGATGCTCTATCTCGACACGTCAGCGTTTCTCAAGTTGATCGTCGATGAGGAACACTCCAGCGATCTGCGTGTAGCACTCGCGCAGGCAACCGTGTGGTCCTCGGCGCTGCTCGACCTAGAGGCCCACCGCGCTGCCAGACGGCTCGGGCTGCCCGCCGACATCGTCGCGGAATATCTTGAGGCGGTCACCCTGATTGTGCTTGGGGATCACACGTTCGCCAGCGCACGCGAGGTCGGTCCTGACGACATTCGCACGGTTGATGCCTTACACATTGCTTCGGCGATGGAGCTCGGTGCCGATCTCGACGCCGTCGTCACCTACGACCGGCGGCTCGCGCAAGGATGCACGGCCGAGGGTTGCAAGGTGTTGGCGCCCGGTCGTCGCGACGGCTGGTGGAACGCGACGACAGATTGATCAACGCAGCGTGATGCCGAGGGCTTGTTCGAGATCGGTGATCGCCTGCTCAGCGGTGAGGACCTTGATGGTGTGCATCCCCATCGCTGCGGCGGGCTTCAAATTGATGCCGAGGTCATCGAGGAACACGCAACTCGCCGGTTCCACCTGCAGCATCTGGCAGGCAATTTCGTAGAACTTCGGTTCGGGTTTGCGGACACCGACCTTGCTGCTCTCGACGACCGCATCGAAGCGGTTCATGATCGCGTCGATCGTGTCCGAACGCTGTGACGATGCGTGCTCGCCGGTGACGTTGTTGGTGAGGCACGCCGTCTTGTACCCGGCGGCACGTACGGCATCGAGTGCCGTCACCATCTCGGGACGCACGTCGCCGGCGAGCAGCGCCAACACGTCGGCTCCGCTGATTTCGTGGCCGAGCATCTGCGACTCGGCCGCAAAGACCCCGTCGAACTCGGCCGGGGCGATGTCGCTGCGTTCGAGACGTGCCCAGGCGTTGGTGTGCGGATTGGTGGCGTTGACCCGGCGGATGAAATCGAGTGGAAATCCGTGGTTGGCTTCGTACCAATTGAACGCCTCGAACGGGCTCGTCAAGATGACGCCACCAAAGTCCCACAGCACAGCTTTGAACATGTCGGCACTGTACGAGTGACGGTCTGCATGGCAGAAGACGGACAATGCGCGACCCGAGCTGGTTGACTAGTGCCTGATATGCCTGAACACGTCGTCGTCGACGGATCGAACCTCGCCACCGAGGGTCGCTCCATGCCCAGTCTCGCCCAGCTCAATGACGCCGTGATGGCCTTCATCGCCGATCACCCGAACGCGTTGATCACGGTGGTGGTCGATGCCACCTTTGGCCACCGGATCGACCAGAGCGAGGTCGCCGAGTTTGACGATGCCGTGGCCAACAACGAAGTCGTTGCACCGCCAGCCGGAGCGGTGGGGCGTGGTGACGCATTCGTCCTGTCGATCGCCAACAAGGTGGGAGCGACGATCCTGTCGAACGATTCGTTCCAGGAGTTCCACGGTCAACACGATTGGTTGTTCGACGAGGGCCGGTTGATCGGGGGCAAGCCGGTTCCGCACATCGGCTGGGTGTTCGTTCCACGGCTGCCGGTGCGCGGTCTGATCAGCCGCAACTCGGTGAAGGATGCTCGACGCAAGCGGACCGGCGGCGAGACCCAACGCGGCATGGTGCGCCTGGGCAGTCCCGAGGCGAACCTGCCGATGCCTGTTCCCAAGGCCCCGCCGAGGCGTGCTGCTGCTGCCGCAGCCGCTGCCGATGGCTCCGCTGCCGGCTCCGGTTCGCGTCGCCGTGGATCGGGTTCCGGCCGGGGCCGGGCCAGCATTGGTGAGGCCGCTGCTGCTGCGGCGACCGTTATCGCCGCCGAGGTCATCCAGCAAGCGGTCCAGGCCGCGCCGAGCATTCCCAAGGCCACGGCAGTCAACGATTTGTTGCCGTTCCTGTCCTTCGTCGAGCACCACCCGGTGGGCACGAGCGTCAACGCGGTCGTCGAGAACTACTCCTCGCACGGTGCCTATGTTCGTGTTGGCGACGTGAAGGGATACGTGCCGTTGCGGTTGATGGCAGATCCGGCCCCGCGCAGCGCTC
>JANNHO010000506.1:0-4005 GCA_031404435.1 Acidimicrobiaceae bacterium
TCGATGATGCCCGAATCACAGAGCCCGTCCTCAACTTCGTCCATCTGGGCATGCTCACCGTGGCGAGACCGACGCGGAACGTCGGCGGCCCGGCGGCTTGCCGCTCGGGGGTGGTCGTGTGCAAGGTGGTGCTCGTCACGGGATGTTCCAGTGGGATCGGCCTCGCGACCGCAGTCCACTTCGCCAGGCAGGGCTGCACGGTGGCGGCGACGATGCGCTCGTTGGAACGGTCCGGGGCGTTGCGCTCAGCGCTGGATGAGGCTGGAGCAGATGCCGATATCCGCCAACTCGACGTCGACTCGGACGCCTCGGTCGCCGAAGCTGTGGCCGGCGTGGTCGCCGATCGCGGCCCGATCGACATCGTCATCAGCAACGCCGGTGTCGGCGTCGCCGGCACGACCGAGGAACTGTCGCTCGACGACTTTCGCGTTTCGATCGAAACGAACGTGTTCGGTCCGGTCCGGCTGCTGCACGCGGTACTTCCGGCGATGCGCGAGCGTGGCGACGGCAGGTTCATCGCCCTCAGCAGCATCTCCGGGTCGTTGGGCCTGCCGTTCAACGATGCGTACTGCGCGTCGAAGCACGCCCTCGAGGGTCTCCTCGAATCGCTGTTCCCCGTGGCCGCCCGCCTCGGCGTCTACATTTCGATCGTGCAGCCAGGCCCGGTGACGGGCGAGTTCGTCACGAACTCGACAGGTCCGTCGGCCACCGTCGCGGGAGCCCCGTATGCGGCGATGCGAGCGGTGTTCGCCGGCGTGCAAGCCGGCGGCTACGAGACCGCCCAAACCAACGAAGATGTCGCCAAGGTGATTTGGCAGGTCGCCAACGCTGAGCGGCCGGTGCTGCGCTATCAGACCTCGGAATCGGTCGCCAAGCTCGTCGGGGTGAAGCTGAAGGACCTGAGCGGCGAACGGCTCACGGCGGTGACATCGGGCTGGGTCTGAGGTCGGGCGCTCGGCGCGCCATGAAGTCCTGCACGACCCGTGGGTAGGCAAGCCGGTCCGGTCGGAACAGGTCGTGGCCGGCGCCCGCGATGACGACGGTCTCCACGTCTGGGATCCGGCGCCTGTACTCGACGAGATCATCGTCGGTCAGCAAGCCGCCCGCCTCGGTACCGTTGGCGACGAGGACGGGAATCCCTGTCGCCGCGAGGTGCCCGCACAGATCACGGTCCCGTGAGGCGCGGAACAGCTCCGTCAGCACGTGTGCCTCCACTCGTTCAGGCATCGGCCGACCACGAAAGCGCGTGGCCATCATCGTGTCTGCCGCGGCCTCGTCCAGCCGGTGCTCGCGTGCCCAGTAGTCGCCGATCGACACCGAGGCCACCCGAAGCGGGTCGCGCACGACGACGTCGAGCGCCCACGTGGTGCCTCGCGAGAACGTCATCATGTGAAATCGGTCGATGCCCTCCTCGTCAAGAACCGCTGCCAGATCATCGGCGTGGTCAGCCGCTGAGTAGTTGCCGGACGGCACCTCGCTGCGCCCGCGCCCACGCACTTCAACCACGATCATGCGGCGGGGTAGGAAGAACTGGAGAACCTCGATGTATTCGTCGGCGAAGTCGGTGACGCCGGGCGAGAACAACACCGGCAACCCGGCTGGCAGGGCGGGTGCATTGTCGAGGTAGCGAATACGCACACCGCTGCGCGATGTCCATCGCTCGACGGCGGTCATCGACTGGCTCGGCGGGTACGGTCGAACGCGTGGAACTCGGCTTTTCGACGATGAACACACCCGCAGACATTCGGCCGCCGAACTGATCGGCGAACTGGCATGTCCATCATCGAAGTGTAACTTGACACCAGTGTCGAGTACGGAAAGGAGCGGCCATGGCCCGGATCGAGCCGATCGCATGGGATGACCTACCCGCTGCGTCGCGCGAGATGATGGAGGCCGGAAGCGCGACCGGCATGTACACCATCACCTCGCCGTTGCAGATCATCGCCTACAGCACGGCGGCGCTCACCGCGATGCACCGGCAGTACGAGGCGACGTTCCGCAAGGGGGTGCTCGAACCACGTCTGGTTGAACTGCTTCGGTTGCACAGCGCGCAGACTGCGGCGTGCGAGCCGTGCTCTGCGTCGCGCAAGGACGACAGCATCAGTGAGGAGGACGTCGCCGGGTTGGCCTCGACGGATTCCGATCGATTCACACCACGCGAACGCGCTGCGTTGCAGTTCTTCGACCGGATGAACACCGATCACCACGGCATCGACGACGCCTCGTTCCGCTCGCTGGCGGAACTGTTCAGCACCGCCGAGATCGTCGAGGTGGCATACCTGTGCTCGTGCTTCCTCGGCGGTCACCGCCTGATGCACACGCTCGGGGTGTTCAGCGAGAGCGCTCCGGTGATCGCCTACCACGCGGGCGACATCGACAAGCGGGCGTAACACAGCGCACGACTCGGAGGACCGTGATCACGCCGTGGCTAGAGACGTTCGATGATGGTGGCGGTGCCCATGCCGCCGCCGGTGCACATCGTGATCAGTGCGGTGTGCAGATCGCGTCGTTCCAACTCGTCGAGCGCGGTCTGGATCAAGATGCCGCCGGTTGCGCCGATCGGGTGCCCCAGCGCGATCGCCCCGCCGTTGACGTTGACCTTGGCGGGATCGATGCCGAGGTCGCGGATGGCCTTCATCGGGATCGCCGCAAAGGCCTCGTTGATCTCCCACAGGTCGATGTCGGCCACGGTCATCCCTGCCCGGTCGAGGCACTTCTTCGATGCGGGTCCGGGGGCGGTGAGCATGATCACGGGCTCGGCGCCGGCAACGGCGCTCATCACGATGCGCGCCCGCGGCTTCAGCCCGTTCGCCTTCGCGTAGTCGGGTGAAGCCAGCAACACCGCGCTGGCACCATCGACGACCCCGGATGAGTTGCCGGCGTGGTGGACGTGATCGACAGTTTCGACCTGCGGGTAGACCTGTTTGCACATGTCGTCGAAGGAGTGCGCGAAGCCTTCGAACACGCGGGTCCCCATGTTGGCGAACGACGCCTTGAGGCCCGACAGCCCCTCCATTGTGGTGCCCGGGCGAGCAAACTCGTCATGGTCGAGCGCGACCGAACCGTCCGGGTTGGTGATCGCGACCACACTGCGCTCGAAACGCCCCTCGGCCAGTGCCACTCCGGCGCGCTGCTGGCTCTGCAGCGCGAACTCGTCGACAGCGTCGCGGCTGAAACCTTCGATGGTGGCGATCAGGTCGGCGGAGATGCCTTGCGGGACGAGCGGGAACTGCTCGCGCAACGCTGCGTTGCCCGAGGTGAAATCGGGGGGACCGTCGGGTGCCGGCCAACGTGACATCGATTCGATGCCGCCGCCGACCACCATTTGCTGATGCCCGGCCTGAATGCCCATCGCTGCGAACGTGACGGCCTGCTGGCCCGAACCGCAGAACCGGTTGAGGGTGACGCCGGGCACTTCCACCGGCCAACCGGCTGCCAGAACGGCCATCCGGCCGATGCATGCACCGTGGTCACCGGCGGGGTTGCCGTTTCCGACGATCACATCGTCGACATCGCCGAGGCTGATCCCGTTGCGCGTTGCAAGCGCGTTGAGCACCTGGGCGAGCAGTTCCTGCGGGTGGATGTGGTGCAAGGCGCCAGTGGCTTTGCCCTTGCCGCGTGGGGAACGGGCCCCGTCGATGATCCAGGCTTCACTCATGGCGTGCTCCGTCAGCTCAGTTCGGACATCTTCGTGCGCGGCGTCGCTCGCGACAGCAGCTCGCGGACGACCGCGTCGACCTCGCCGGGATCGATCGGCGGGTTGTCGGTGTTCGGCCCACGCCGCCATCCTTCGGCGATGCCGAGGATCTGCCCGGACGATTCGATGACCTGTCCGGTCACCCCGGCCGACTGTGCCGAGGCAAGCCACGTGATCACCGGGGCGACCCATTCGGGCCCAAACCGGCCAACCATCTCCTCGGGCAGGCCGAGGTCTTCGGTGAGCCGAGTGAGTGCGCCCGGGGCAACCGCGTTGACCGTGACCCCGTAGCGGACGAGCTCTTCGGC
>JANNHO010000507.1:0-2065 GCA_031404435.1 Acidimicrobiaceae bacterium
TGGTCGAGATCGATGATCCGGGCACCGCCGTGCAGGCCCGCGAGGTGACGCATCAAGGTCGACTTGCCGACCGATCGCGGCCCGAGCAACGCCACCACCGGCGACTCGGCCATACGCGCCTCGGCCACACCTGCTGCCCGGCGCTCGATCAGTTGTGAGCTGAACCGATCATTTGGAGGAGATCAGCGCAACTAATTGGAGCAGCCCTCATCGATCAATCCGATGGCGGTAACCCGAACATCTCGATCCTCGTTCGTGTTGGGCAGGATCCCGCTCGGTATCAGCAACAATCCCGCCCAGATCATCGCCTGCCCAGATCATGGCTACCAGAGGGTTGCGATCGCGTAGGGGGCAATCGACTCGTCACATGTGATGAGGGTGAGTTGCTCGGTCTCGGCTTGGGCTACGAGGAGACGGTCGAATGGGTCGCGGTGGTGATTGGGGAGAAACTCGACGGCACCCAGGTGCTTGGCCCCGATGGGCAGTTCCAAAAGCTTGGCTTTGGGGACATTCCTCGCGAACCACGCACCCGCTCCAACGAAACGCGACCCATCGATCGTCAGCTTCCCGCTGCTGCTCTTGATCGCCATCTCCCAGAGCGAGACATGTGATGCGTAGACCGCATCCCCGTCGCGGATCGCTGCGACAGCAGTGTGGCTCAGGCGATCGGCATCAGAGATGAACCAGATCAGGGCATGTGTATCAAGAAGAAACCTCACTGAGGAAAGACCGGCCCGTCGAGGATTTCGTCGAGTTCATCGGGGGTGAAATGGAAGTCCTCACATTGGACCGAGCCTGGATCAACGTTGATCGGGCGACCGCCATGGGCAACGCCCGTGATGATCGCGATCGGTTTGCCGTACCGCGTCACCTCGACCGACTCTCCCGCCTCGACTGAGGCGAGCACCATCGACAGCGAATCCTTGAGCTTGTGCACCGAGACCGTGGTCATGCACCGACGATACCAGTCCTGGCCCGCATTGTTGGCCCAAACCGAGCAATGCGCCCCCAGCCCCGTCGTCGCGCTCTCCCGGTTGCCCGTCGGCTCATCGCACAAGATCAACGCCGGCTCACGCACCAACGTGCGCGCAGTCGCCACCCGCTGACCATGCACCCGTGGCGGTGATCTGCGGCTCCTTCGGTAGACGACGGCCGTCAGACCCTCCGCAGGGCCGGAATCAGGCGAGCACCCAGCGTTGCTGATCCTCGCCACGGCGAAGCAGCAGGACACGCGGTGTGCCGACGACATCCGCGGTTGTGAAGGCCAGCGTGCAGCGCTGCTCGGCCAGAGTCACGTCGACACACACGCCATCGGTGGTGCCGATACCCGGCTCGCCAGGCGGCAGCGGGGCCAGTGCGTTGCCGGGGACAACGAGGCGGAAACCTTCGAGACCGTCATCGTCATTGACGCCGCCGAGGGTCACCTCCACCCGCATCACCCCGTCGCGCTCCCCGGCGGAGTTGACCGTGACCACGAGATCGCCGGCTGCGGCGGTATCGCCGACGAACAGGTCGGCCGACGCGTCACCGGAGTCATCGGATACCCGCAGCAATTGCACGCTGCCGGCCACCAAAATGGCCAGGCCGCAGAACACGGCGAGCATCAACAGGGTGCGGGTGCGCATGAACGCGGAAGGCTACGGCGGTTACCCTGCTCCTCATGCGCCACGCCCGACATGTGACGACGTCCTCATTCCGACGGCGCCGCACTGGTCGTGCTGCGGCACTGGCCGGGCTCGCCGCCATCGCATTGGCGGCAACGGCGTGCGGCTCCAGCGAAACACCAGCCGCCAACGCTCCCGCCGCGGCACCGGCCGCAACGGCTCCCGCTGGGAGCGCTACCCCTGCAGCACCCGCCGCAACATCGAGCACCGCTGTGGTCCCCGAGATCCTCCGCTTCGACGCTGCGCTCGTGGGCGGCGGCAGGTACGACTCGGCGCTCGCTGCCGGCAAGCCGGTGGCGTTGTGGTTCTGGGCACCCACTTGAAGCACCTGCAATCGTGAAGCCCCCTCGGTCGAGGCGGCAAGTCAGCAATGGGGCGATCAAGTCACCTTCATTGGCGTG
>JANNHO010000508.1:0-23221 GCA_031404435.1 Acidimicrobiaceae bacterium
CGCTCTTGCAGCTTCTCGCGGTCGTAGTCGCTGTCGGTGTTGTCGATCTCGGCCTTGATCTGGTTGATCCGGCCCTTGATGTCGTCTTCGACGCCGGCGCCTTCGACGATGGTGGTCTCGTCCTTGGTGATGATGATCTTCTTGGCGGTGCCGAGCAGATCCATCGTGGCGTTCTCGAGCTTGAGGCCAACCTCTTCGCTGATGACCTGACCACCGGTAAGGATGGCGATGTCTTGCAGCATGGCCTTGCGTCGCTCACCGAAGCCTGGCGCCTTGACGGCAGCCGACTTGAACGTGCCACGGATCTTGTTGACCACAAGCGTGGCGAGGGCTTCGCCTTCGATGTCTTCGGCGATGATCACCAGCGGGCGACCGCTCTGCATGACCTTTTCGAGCACCGGCAACATGTCGCGCACCGAGCTGATCTTGGAGCTGACCAACAGCACATACGCGTCGTCGAGCGAGACTTCCATGCGTTCGGTGTCGGTAACGAAGTACGGCGAGATGTAGCCCTTGTCGAAGCGCATGCCCTCGACGAGATCCATCTCCATGCCGAAGGTCTGGCTCTCCTCGACGGTGATGACGCCGTCTTTGCCGACCTTGTCGATGGCCTCGGAGATCATCTGACCGATCTCGTTGTCAGCCGACGAAATCGACGCGACCTGAGCGATCTGATCCTTCGAGTCGACTTCCTTGGCGAGATCCTTGATCGATTCGACGGCGGCGATGACTGCGGCCTCGATGCCTTTCTTCAAGGTCATCGGGTTGGCGCCGGCGGCGACGTTGCGCAGGCCCTCGCGGACCATGCTCCATGCCAGCACCGTTGCAGTGGTGGTGCCATCACCGGCGACGTCGTCGGTCTTCTTGGCAACTTCTTTGACCAGTTCGGCACCAATGCGCTCGTACGGGTCCTCGAGATCGATTTCCTTGGCGATCGATACACCGTCGTTGGTGATGGTGGGGGCGCCCCACTTCTTTTCGAGCACCACGTTCCGGCCCTTGGGCCCGAGCGTGACCCGGACTGCGTCGGCGAGCTTATTCATGCCCGCCTCGAGCGAACGGCGAGCTTGCTCGTCGAATGCGATTGTCTTCGGCATTGTGTTTTCCTCCACCTTGAGGGGCTTGACGTGAGCATTCGCACTCTGGGTGCGAGACTGCTAGCACTCTACGTCATGGAGTGCTAACGGGCAACGTGGCACTCGTGGCCCGCTTCAGTCGGCCGGTTCAGTCGAGGGCGTCCTCGACGCCGAGCACCACTTCACCCGTGCCGATGACGATCGTGTCCCGTGCGTCGAGTGCCCCGGGGACCTCGGCCAGCATCGTCGATTCGAGCTCGGCGTCGTCGATTGCCAGCCAGGCGATCACGCCCACGACGGAGCCGATCAGCGGGAACACGATGAACGCCCACAGTTGCTCGAGCGCCCCCGTGGAGGTGTCGGCGAACAACGCTGCGCCAATGCTTCGCGCCGGGTTGACCGAGGTGTTGTCCACCGGAATCGAGATCAGATGGATGAGCGCGACGGTCAGTCCGACGGCGATGCCGCCCATGCCGGTCGCGAACCGCAACGAGGTGGTGCCAAGCATCACGAACACCAGCAACGCGGTCAACACGACCTCGGCGACCATGGTGGCACCGAGTCCGAAGTACGGGCCTGACCACAGGTTGGCAGCGAACTGCCCGCGCTCGAAGTCGTCGCGACCGTTGGCGATACCGAAGATGATGAGTGCACCGGCGACGGCGCCCACGACTTGGCCGACAACTGCGAACACCGCATGAGCGCGGGTGACCTTGCGGGCCAGCAACATGGCGAGCGTGACCGCAGGGTTGATGTGACACCCCGATACCGGACCGATCACGTAGGCCATGATCAGAACCGAGAACCCGAACCCGAGCGATACACCAAGAGTCCCGACCTGGTCGCCGGCGAAGATCGCCGTGCCGGGTCCACCGAGCATCAGCACGCCGGTGCCGATCATTTCGGCGGTGAAGACGCGACCATGGTTCTGTTCCATGACCGCGACCCTAACGCTTTGTCCTTGTCGCGATTGCTGAAGCGGCGGTACCGTCGGACCCGTGGCCCAACGCCGTCGAAGCGACACCATGCTCGTTACCGTCGTGCGCGGCGCGGAGGTTGGCCGCCGCCCCGACGAACTGATCGTCGAGGAGCCGATGAGCATCCACATCGACGAGGTGCTCGTTGCAACCACCATGCGCACCCCCGGCAACGATTACGAGTTGGCAGTCGGGTTCTGCTTCGGCGATGGACTACTGGCGGGCGCTCCGGTCATCGGCGTGCGCTACTGCGCGACCGGTACAGCCGTTGAGTCCGAGTTCAACGTCGTCACCGTCGAAACCGGTGGTCGTGCGCCGACACCTCGCCCCCGGTTGGGCAACACCACCTCCAGCTGCGGGTTGTGCGGCAGCGATTCGATCGACCAGCTGTGCGAGCGGTTGGTGACGCTGCCGCCGCAACCACCAATCCCATTGCGCGTTCTCGCCGACATCCCTCACCTCGCGCTGTCGTCGCAGGGCCTGTTCGCCACTACCGGCGCAGTGCACGCAGCCGCTGCGTTCACCGCGGATGGCGAGATCCTGATCACCCGCGAGGACGTCGGTCGGCACAACGCCGTCGACAAGGTGGTCGGGCGGATGCTGCTCGATGAACAACTCCCGGCGACGGGGCTCGGCCTGTTCGTCAGCGGGCGAGCCAGCTTCGAGCTGGTACAAAAGGCGTGGGCCGCCGGCTTCTCCACACTCGTCTCGGTGAGCGCGCCGACCAGCTTGGCCGTGCAGACGGCACGTCGCGCCGGCTTGAATCTTGTCGGTTTCGTCCGGGGCGACCGCCTCAACGTGTATGCGCCCGAACGCGTCGGCGACGACGACCGGTGGGGTTCGCTCGGCACCACGATCGCGTAGCCTGTCCAGCATGACCGACGCTGTGCTCCCCCCCGATGCCGTGACCCCCTCCACGGGGATGGGAGTGCTCCACCTGTTCTGCAAGCCGACTCTGCTGATGGACCCCGAATCCGTGGTCGCCGCCGTGAAGCAAGCCGAGAGCGCCGGATGCCAGGTCGTGACCGTGGCCACGCTTGGCCACAAGTGTGATGCGGCAGTGATGGCTATTCACCGCAACCTGCGCGAGCTGCGCGCGCTGCAGACAGGGCTGCAACGTGCCGGGCTCGACGTGGTGGACAGCTACGTCAGCATCACCGAGGTGAGCGAGTACTCGACCAATCTGCCCGAGGAGATGAACCGGGCGAGGTTGTACCCCAACATCCCGCCCAACGCTGAGATGACCGCCTGGTGCTTCTATCCGATGAGCAAGAAGCGCGAGGCGCACGCCAACTGGTTCACGACGCCGTTCGACGACCGCAAAGCATTCATGCACGAGCACGGCAAGAGTGGCCGCACATTCGCCGGACGGATCGTCCAGTACGTCACCGGTTCAACGGGCCTCGACGACTTCGAATGGGGCGTCACCCTGTTCGGCGGCCACCCCGACGACTTGAAAGACGTCGTGTACACGATGCGGTTCGACGAGGCCTCGGCGCTGTACGGGGAGTTCGGGGCGTTCTACACCGGCATGGTGACCCCAGTGGAAGAACTGGTCCTGGCGATCTGACCCCCCAAACGTCACGGGGGGCGTCAGCGGCTTTCGTCAGCGGCTGGAGACCTCGCCGATCGAGACGTCATTGCCGGCAGGGTCATACCCGAACAGATCGAACGAGGCAAAGACCGGGTCGCCGTCGACGCCGAGCTCGAGCTGACCCGACGGGCCGTCGTAGTTGATGTCGCGTTGGTTCACCCGCAACATGTCGCACACGGCAAACGCGGCGCAGCTGGTGCCATCGGTGGTCACGTCGGCAAAGTGCTGGGCGAGCTGCAGGGCATCGGTCGTGCCGGCGATGTTCGCCGCCAACGCGATCACGTTGACGCAGTCGTACGCGTTGACGGCGAAAAGTCCCCGCGAATCGGGGAACACCGCCATGAAGTCGGCCTCGAACGTCGCGCCAGAGACCTGTGAGCGAGGCGAAACGCCCCGCAGGTGCTGGCGGTCGATGTCGCTCAGGCCCCGGTAGGCACGCGACGTGCTCGGCACGCGCATGGCGTCATTGACCACGATCTCGGTCTGGTCGTCACCGGCTTCGAACAGCGCGTCGACCATCCGCACCCCAGCTTCGTTGTCGCCGATGACTGCGATGACCTCCGCCGCGACGACGGGTTCGGCCTCGTCGAGATAGTCCTCATCAGATGGCTCGAACGCGACGAGCTGATCGACGACGATCGTCTTCGCGGTGAGCTCGTCATACAGCACCTCGGCGAAATCACGGCCGTAGGAATCGTCGATGAACATGATCGATGCGGTCCGGTAACCGGTTGCCTCCATCTGGTTCGCCATCGCCGCGGCCTGCAGTGCGTCGGTCGGCAGCGTGCGGATGAACAGCCCCCGGTCCGGGTAATCGCCAAGGGCGAGGGCGCTGGCCGATGGCGAGCAGGTGAGCACTCCGGCTTCGGTGGTGAGGGGCAAGGTCGTGGTGGCGATCACCGACGATGCTGGACCGATGATCGCATCGACGTCGCGCTCGAGGAGCTGTGCAACCGAACGGGCAGCGTTCACGGCCGTGTCGCCCTCGTCGGCTACCTCGGTGCGCACCGGGCCGCCGTTCACCCCGCCCGCTCGGTTGATCTGATCGATTGCCAGCTCGGCCGCACCGCGCATTGATGTGCCGATCTCGACACCCGGCCCACTCGATGGCAACAGGATGCCGATCACCAACCGCCCGTCGTCGGTAGCACCGTCACCATCCACGACCTCTGTGGTCTCGACTGGCGACGACTCCGCCACGACCGTCGCTGATGTTGCCGACGACGACGGCGAACACGCGGCAACGATGACGCACGCGCCGCTGACACACCCCCACACCCCCGCTCGTCGCATCACGCCGAGTGTAGAAGGCCCGGACGCCGTGACGGCTTTGTCCGCGGATTGCTTCATGCGACGATGTGGCCCATGATCGTCACGCAGCGCACCGACCTCCTCGCCGACGGGTCGCTGACCGGCGCTGCGTGGTGCACGGCGTGGACCGAGCGGGTCGATCACTGGGTGAGCACCCTCTTCGACGGGTTGGCCGGTATCGGAACCGGCACCGATGTCGATCTGTGCCTGCTCGCCGTTGGTGGCTATGGGCGCGGAGTGCTCGTTCCCAACAGTGATCTTGACCTGATCGTGGTGCATCGCGGCCGCAAGGGTCCAGACGACGAGCTGCTGCGCCAGCTGTGGTATCCCATCTGGGATTCCGGGCTGCGGCTCGGCCATGCGGTCCGCCGCTCGACATGGAAGGCGAAGCCGTCTGACGACGATCTCGACACGATGACGTCGTTGCTGACGGTGCGCCCGCTCGCCGGAAATCCCGACATCGGCGACGAGCTACTCCGCAACGCCACCGACGCGTGGCACCGCAACCGGGAGGGGTGGCTCGCCGTGCTGCGGGCGCGTAACGATCTTCGCCACCACAGCGCCGGCGAGGTGGCGTTCATGCTTGAGCCAGATCTGAAGCAGGGCCGCGGCGGCCTGCGCGATGTGCACACCGTTGGATGGTTGGCCGCGGCAGGGCTCGACTTCACCGTCGACGACCGCAGTGCGGTCGACGAAGCCGAGCGGGTGTTGCTCGACGTGCGTGTCGCACTACACCGGGTGACCCAGCGCGCCGAAGATGTGGTGCGGCTCGAAGACCAAGACGCCGTGGCCGACGCCGGCGGGTTTGCCTCGGCCCGGGCGATGATGACCGACCTCGCGACAGCGGCGCGCGAGCTGGCCTGGGTACTCGATTCGCGCTGGGCCGCCTATGACCGCTCGCTCGTCTCCAGCTGGCCGGCCCCATCACGGCTCGCTTCGGGCATCGTGCTCGACGAGGGAGAGGTACATCTCAGCGAAGCAACGTCGATTCGCGCCGACCCGACGTTGTTGTTGCGCGTCGCGGTGGCCTCGGCGCGCAGCGAGCGCCCGATAGCTCGCACGACACTGTCACGGCTTCACGCCGAGACCGAGCCGTGGACCGGCCCATGGCCGGCCGGCGCGGTCGACGATCTGGTCGCGTTCATGCTCGAAGGCGAACGGGCGATACCGGTGTGGGAGGCCCTCGATCACGCCGGGCTGATCGTTGCGCTGCTGCCGGAGTGGCTGCCGATCCGTGCCCGCCCGCAACGCAACGCGTACCACCGCTTCACCGTCGACCGGCACTCGTGGGAGGCGGTCGCCGAGGCGGCCAAGCTGGTCGGCCGGGTACGACGCGCCGACCTCTTGCTGCTTGGAGCCCTGTTCCACGATCTCGGCAAGGGGTACCCGGGTGACCACTCGGCTGTGGGCGTCGAATTGGTCAACGTGATCGGGCGGCGGCTCGGCCTGTCGACGTCGGACGTGGCGATGCTGGCCACGCTGGTCCGTCACCATCTGCTGTTGCCGGAGGTGGCGACTCGTCGCGATCTCGCCGACCCAGCCACCATCGCCGGAGTCGTCGCTGCGGTGGGCGACCTCAACGCGCTCGAGTTGCTGGCAACGCTCACCGAAGCGGATTCCCTGGCCACGGGATTGACCGCGTGGAGCACGTGGAAGGCCGGGTTGTTGGCCGAGCTCGTCGAGCGCGCCTCGCACGTGCTCGGCGGCGGAGACGTCCACGAGGTGACGTGGCGGCTGTTCCCCACCAAGGAGGTGTTGGCCACGATGGGCGAGGGTGAACTGTGGGTCGGCTACGACGGCGACCAACTCATCGCCGTCAGCCCCGACGTGCCGGGAACGCTCAGCCGCGTCGCCGGCGCGTTGGCGCTGCATGACCTCGACGTGCTCGCCGCCCAGGCCCACAGCGACGAGCAGGGTATGGCGGCATCGGCATTCCGTTTCGTCGCGCCGCTGCGCGGCATCGACCGCGACGCCGTCGCCAGCGACGTGCGCCGGGCCTTGTCGGCCGAACTGGCCCTGTCGGCTCGACTTGCCGAACGGGCGCGAACCTACCGCCGACGACGACGTACCGCAGCCGACAAGCCGGTCACGTCCGTGCTGTTCGACCATCACGCCAGCGGGAACTCGACGGTGATCGAGGTGCGTGCTGCCGACGCGCTCGGGCTGCTCCACCGCCTCACCGCGGCGCTGGCCGAACTCGGCCTCGACGTGCGGCACGCGACGGTGCAGTCCCATGGCCCACAGGCGATCGACACGTTCTATGTGCGCACGCGCCAGGGCACGAAGCTGCTCGATGAACAGCACCGGGGCGAGGTGGAGCGCGCGTTACTGCATGCCGTAGGGTCGGCGACGTGAGCGACCCCGGTGCTATCGATTCTGCCGGCGTGCCGGACCCCGTCGGCCCGCTCGATTTCACGCGGGATCTCGTTCGGTGGAGCGAAACGTTGGCCGCCATCGCCCGCACCGGGCTCGGGTTCACCGAGAGTCTGTACGAACGGGAACGGTTCGAAGAGGTGCTCCACGTGGCCGCCGACATCAAGGCCGCTGCCGACGACGCGCTCGAGATCCGCCGCGAGCAGGACCACTTCGTGCAGGAGTGGTTCGAATCGGTTGGCGAGGGTGTCCCCGGGTACGTCACCCCGAAGGTGGCGATCGGGGTCGTCGTCGGCAACGACGCCGGCGAGATCTTGCTCGTCCAGCGTGCCGACAGCGGCATCTGGCTGTATCCGACGGGTTGGGCCGATGTTGGCTACTCGCCGGCAGAGGTGGCGGTCAAGGAGGTGCTCGAGGAAACAGGAATCGCATGCGAACCGGTGCAACTGCTGTCGGTCGTCGATGGGCAACGGATGGGCTTCACCCGGTTCGGGATGTACATGCTGCTGTTCCACTGCCGGGCCATCGGCGGCTCGCTGCAACCGCACCCGCTGGAAACTGCCGATGTCGGATGGTTCGCCCGCGACGCGATGCCTGCGGCCACGGCAGGCGCGTCATGGTGGGGGCCGGCTGCGTTCGCAGCGATCGATGGGGAGCGGCCCCCGGCCACGTTCGACCCCGTGCGCGATCCGGTCTGGCGACTCACGCACCCCTGAACGTTCGCCTACGTTCGCGTCTCAGAACCAGCGTCTCAGAACCAGCATCTCAGCGGCTTCGCCTCAGCACCAGTGCTTCCCAACACCCGAGCGTCACACTGTCCGCCTCGACGCGCGGGGCCTCGCCCGTGCCACCCGAGCGGATCAGCACCTCCGCGTCGGTCCACTCCGCGTCGGTCCACTCCGCAGTGGCGGCCAGATCGGCGGCCAGATCGACGGTGACGTCGTCGGCACCGAAGTTGCCGAGAACGAGCAGTTCCTCATCGTCGTGACGGCGTGTGAACGCGTACACGCGCGGATGATCCTCGAGCAGCATCGTGAAGTCACCCAACGCAACCGCGGCAACGGTGTGGCGCAGATCAATGAGATGGCGGTAGTGGTGGAACACCGAGTCGGGGTCGGCGCGCTCGGCCGCCGCGTTGATCGTGGTGTAGTTCGGGTTGGCGGCGATCCACGGTTCACCGCGGGTGAAACCGGCGTGACGCGTGCCGTCCCAGTGCATCGGCGTGCGCGCGTTGTCGCGTCCGACAACAGCGATCGCGGCCATCACGTCGAATGGATCGGCACCGCCGGTAACGGCCTCGGCATAGTGGTTGAGGCTCTCGATGTCGCGCAGGTCGTCGACGGCCGCAAACGCAACGTTCGTCATCCCCAGTTCCTCACCCTGATACACGTAGGGCGTACCGCGGTGGAGGTGCAACACCGTGGCCAACAGCTTGGCTGCGACAACGCGATGCTCACCGTCGTCGCCGAAGCGTGACACCACCCGCGGCTGATCGTGGTTGTTCCAGTAGAGGCTGTTCCATCCGGTCCCGGCAAGACCGGTCTGCCAGCGACCCAGGGTGGCCTTCAGGGCACGCAGATCGAACGGCAGCGCATCCCACTTCGAGCGTCCCTGGTCGATGCCGACGTGTTCGAACTGGAACACCATGTCCAGTTCGGCGCGCGCCGGATCGGTGAACAGCACGGCATCGTCGACGGAGCAGCCGGGGGTTTCGCCGACCGTGAGGAGTTGTGCGGAACGACCGGCGAACACCTCGCGATGCATCTCCTGGATGAACTCGTGGATGCGCGGTCCGCACACCACCAACCGACGATTGTCTCCGAAGGTGGCACCATCATGGAGCCGCGCATCGGTCAACGGGAGCACTTTGGAGATCAGGTTGATCACGTCCATCCGGAATCCGTCGACGCCACGGTCGAGCCACCAGCGCATCATCGAATAGACCGCCTCGCGGACCTCGGGGTTCTCCCAGTTGAGGTCGGGCTGCTTGCGTGAGAACAGGTGCAGGTAGTACTCACCCGTCTGCTCGTCGAGGTGCCACGCCGGGCCCGAGAAGTAGGAACCCCAGTTCGTCGGTTCGGCGCCGGGCTGGCCGGTGACCGAGCCATCACGTGCCGGTCGCCACCAGTACCAGTCGCGTTTGGCATTCGTCATGCTCGACCGGGACTCGGTGAACCACGCGTGTTCGTCGGAGCTGTGGTTGACCACCAGGTCCATCACCAGCTTCATGCCCCTCGCGTGCACGGCCACGAGCAACTCGTCGAACTGCGCGAGCGTACCGAAAGCCGGGTCGATGTCGTGGTAGTCACTGATGTCGTAGCCGTTGTCGTCGTGGGGCGAGCGATAGATCGGCGACAGCCAGATCACATCGATCCCGAGCGCGACGAGGTGATCGAGATGCGCGGTGATTCCGGGGATGTCACCGACTCCGTCGCCGTTGGAGTCGGCGAAGCTGCGCGGATAGATCTGATACACGACGGCGTCGTGGAACCACTTGGTCTGTTCGGTCACGTCGGCAGACGTTAGGTGACCATCTACGAATCGGGTTGTTCGCGTAAGAACTGCTCGACCTCGGCCATCAGTTCGTCGCTGTTCAGGCGGGTTGCGTCGATCGGCGCGGCCCCCTCGTCGAGCGCGACCTCGTCGTCGTCGTCGTCGTCATCGTCGTCATCGTCATCGTCGCGAACGCCGAGGTGCAGGTCGTCGTCACCTATCGCCTCGAGCCTGGTGACGTAGCCGAGCAGATCGTCGTCGTCGTTGACGATGGCAGTGACCCGGCTTTCGTACTCGAATACGTCGCGCCCGAGTTGGCCTACGGGTGTTGGCGAACCGACGATCCCGCAGGCTCGCGTCGCGAGCGCCAGCGACGCTTTGGGCGACGGCACCTGTGAGGCGTACGCGGGGACCGCAGCCCACAGCGATGCGCACGGCAACCCGTGCGATTGACAGGCTTCGTGGATGACCGTGAGGATGCCGGTCGGGCCTTCGTATCGGCTGTGCTGCAAGTCGAACCGGTCGATGAGATCGTGATCGGTGGCGGTTCCGATCAACTGCACCGGCCGGCTATGCGCAACGTCGGCGAGCAACGCTCCGAGCGTCAGCATCAAGGTCGCGTTGCAGCGCTGCACCACAGCTGCGACCTGCTCGCTGAACAACCGCCACCGCAACGCTGGCTCGGGGCCGAGAATGAGGATCACATCGCCGCCGGGGGTCGACGCACTCCAGATACCGACCGTCGGCCACACGATCGAGCGGGTGACCCCGTCGGTCAGGCGGACGTGGGGTCGAACGGTGGCGAAGTCGGTGAACTCCTCCGGGTCGATCTCGGCGACCGGCTGCGCTCCCCACGCCTCGATCAGGTGCCGAACCGCGTTGGAGGCAGCATCACCAGCGTCGTTCCACCCGGTGAAGGCAGCAATCACGGTTGGGCGATCAAGGCGCGGTTCGGCGAGCCAACGGACATGCTCCATCACAGAAACGCTATCGGCCGACAGCTCCGGACCCGGTGGGGCTCAGAGCCGGACTCGGTGGGGCTCAGAGCCGGGCGACGACCGTGTACGCCTCGCCGCCGCCAGCCGCGACCACATCGTCGAGCCAGTTCCCAACGTAGACGTCGTTGGGTCCCTGCATCAGGTCGTTCTCTGTTGCACCCTCCAGCGTGGTGACGAGGGTCCACGCCTGACGCTTGTAAGTCCAGTTGGCGGGGTGCAAGCGGTGTGCCTCGCGCCACCACGGCACGGCCGCCTCATGACCCTCCTCGGCTGTCGGGGCGTGCGTCAACAGGTGCCCACCGAGCTCGAAGCACGCCGCCGCGCGAGCCTCGTCGTCACCGCGCGGCTGTGACTGGGCGACGACCTCCTCCGGCGACAGCGCGAATCGCGACTCGGCCCCGTTAGCCACCCAGTCGACGATCGCGGCGCGGTAACTCTCAGCGTCGTCGGGGATCTTCTTGACTTCTCGGAACATTCGGTCGAGCCGGTCGGGAAGGCCCTCGGGGATTTCCATGTCGCGCAACGGGCTGCGCTCTACCGAAGCGCCCTCTGCCGGCCGCACGATGGTGCCGGTCTCGTCGATCCACACGGCCATCGGAATGTTGACGAAACCGAACAGCTCGTCGGTCATGTGGGCGGTATCGATCAGGCTGGGATGCGTGGGAGTCGCTGCATCGATCCACTGGTACGTGTGCTCTGGCTTGATATCAAGGGCAACCGTGACCACCGTGAGACCACGCGGGGAGAGTTCGTCGTGCAGTGCCTGCCACCCGGGCAGGCTGGAGCGGCAACCTCAATAACTCGACCAGGCAACCAGCAGCACCTTGCGACCATGCAGGCTGCTCAACCGGAACGGGTTCCCGTCGCGTGTGATCAGCTCGGGGTCGGCGGCCGTGGCGGTACTGAGGGCGCGCCCGGTAGCGGTGGCCGGGCCGACGGCCCACACGCCGTGGGCTTCGTCGTGCACGATTGGCATACCAAGCCGCTGTGCAGCCGTGGTGACATCGAGGAATCCGTCATCACGCACGGCACCGGGGGCGGGCACGCACACCTCGCCACGACACATCCCCTGCGGCTTGGCATCCCAGCCGGTCCGGTCGGCGAATGCGGCGGGGTCGACGTGGTCAAGTGAGAGCAGGATCATGGCCGAACCGTAGCCGTGCTACCAGAACCGTGTTTCAGCGGACGTGGCCCCGATCTCGGGCCCAGCCCTTCACCGCTGGGCGGCGGCCGCAAGGTCGTGAGGGCCCGAGGCGAGGTAGCCGTAGCCAGCGCGCACCGTTGCCCCCCACGGTGCCATGAGCGCGAACAGTTCGTCGGCGTCGTCGCCGAGTGCGTCGATCGCCGGCGCCATCTGCTGGTCGGTGGCCGTCTCGATTGCCTCGCGCGCGGTGCGACCGGCGTCGGTGAAACCGGTTTCGTCGACAAGACCACGCTCGGTCAGCCGAGCATGGGCTGCGTCGAACTGGGCGTCGGTCCAGCCGCGCGTGCGGCTGTAGCTGCGCATCGGCAGGCCCCAGTACAGCTCGCTCAGCAACCCGATCTCGGTGGCGTCAATTGCCGCCGCGATCCATGCCGCCGTGTGCGAATCGCCCCGGTACTCGCGCAACATGTCGCCGGTGCGCCACATCGTGCCGAGGGGGCTGGCCGGCATCGATTGCGAGCACAGCCCGGCGAACAGCGGGCGGCCCTCGGGACGCAACGGCGCGACGGTGCGGGCGAGCAGTTCGTTGACGCGATGGATTCCGGCCGGTTCGTCGCCGAGCAGCCGCCGCAGTTGGGCGATGGCGCCGTTATCGCGGGCGGCACAGATGGTGGCGGCATCGGTGCGTGTCCAGCCAAGGTTCACGCACGGCAGCACAATTTCGGGATTGAACACTGCGAACGCAGCAGCGACGACGTGGCCTGGCACCTGGCCCATCACCGAGCCGCGACTGGTGAAGTAGGCCGGGCGATCCGGCAACGCCACCCCGTTGGCATCCCCTCTACTCGGATCGAAACCGAGCGCTGCGTAGTTGGCGTGACACTCGGGCGAGAAGTACACCTGACCGGTGACGGGCTCGACGACGGAGCCGAGTTGGCGGGCACGGGCAGACAGAGCGGTGGAATCCATCTCCTCACGCTAGGCAGCTAGCGTGCTCGGCCGTGAGCTTGACCGTTGAGATCGCAACCGAGGCCACCACCGAGTTGCGCGACGCGTTCACCCGGCTGCTGCCCCAGCTCTCGTCGTCGCCACCACCGGATCACGAGCAACTCACTGCGCTGGTGGCTCACCCGGATTCGGTCGTGTTCACCGCCCGGCTCGACGAGGTGATCGTGGGCAGCCTGACCCTGATCTTCTACCGCATCCCGACCGGGCTGAAGGCATGGATCGAAGATGTAGTCGTCGATGCCGAGGCGCGTGGTCACGGCATCGGCGAGCAACTGAACCTGGCTGCGCTCGACGAGGCCCGTCGGCGGGGAGCGAAGGCGGTCAGCCTCACGAGCCGCCCGTCACGCGAGGCCGCGAACCGGCTGTACCAGCGGATCGGGTTCACCGCCCGCGAAACCAACGTCTACCGGTACGACCTTTGACGTCTGCAATCAGGCTCGACGAAGGTCCTCGGCTGCTTGGCGGACCTGCCAATCGCGATCGGTGAGGGCGCGGTCGATTGCCGTCTCGGCTTCGTCGGTGGCGAACGGCGCGAGGGCGAGGACCGCCCGTCGGCGGATCGCCGGGGTGTCGTTGCAGCCGTGCAGAATCGCCGGCAACCCCCGGTCGTCGCCGATCGCGCCAAGCGCGGCGACCGCCGCCTCGCGGACCAGCGGAACAGCCGCGTCGACGGCGAGAGCGACGAGCCGGTGCAGCACCGCGTCGTCAACGACCTCGTGCTCTCCGTAGGTCCACGCCACCTGCTCGACGACGGTGGGATCGGAATCGTCGAGCAGCGCGGTGAGGTCGAGGTGCGGTCGCGTCGCCGCGAGGTGCGCGGCGCGGCGGCGGATTGCCGCGACCCCATCGTGCAACGCGTTCCGCAATTCGTCGTCGTCAAGGTCACCGCAGCGTTCGAGCGCACCGAGGGCGAGCTCGCGTACCACCGGATCGATGTCGGTCAGCCCGGCGCGGGCCACATCAACCTGGCCGAGGTGGCCCGCAGCAGCCACGTCGCGCCAGCGTTCGTTCACGGGTGTCCGGTCATCGGCGAAGTCTGGTGGTGAGGGTGATCACGGTGTAGGCCAGCCCGCCGGCAACCAGCGTCGCGATGACTGCGCCGCTGACGACAGCAATGGCGCTGCTGGCAATAACCGCCCACACCCGACGCCATAGCGCTGTTCGGAGATGCAACATCGTGGTCTCCTCCGACACGATCACCGGCGGTCGAACCATGCTCCCGCGCATGTTCCGGCGGACGCCGCGTGGAGAAGCCGCCGTCGCCCTGGCAGGCTTACGCCATCCGGCAGCGATCAACGCAACGATCGCCAGGCCGGCTATCCAAGCTGAAGCAGTGGTGAGATCGGTGATCGACACGCAATTGGACATGGTAACGACGACGACGGTGGAAGTTCGTGCGCCCGGGCGTGTGCACCGCCTCTGGTCGGTCCCCGTGGCGGTGCTTGGGTTCGTGCTGCTGTTCGGCGTGCTCGTCGTTGCCGTGCTCCCGGCGACCCTCGGCGCCAACAATCCCGCTGGCGATGCAGCGGGCTACGCGCTCGTGCCGGCCGACGCGCAGACCGTTGCCGACCGGATCTCCTTCGACGCAGTCGAGCGGTACCGGGCCGATAGCTCGTTCCTGTTCGTCACGGTTCGCGAGCCGAAGGTGACGCTGCTCGATTGGTGGGTCGGTGACGACGAGCCCGAGGTCCGGTACCTCAGCTACGAGGACAAGTTCGGCGGGCAAACGTCCGAACAGCGCCGCCAGATCAGTGTGCAGATGATGCGATCGGCCAAAGAAACCGCCGAGTACGTGGCGCTCGGGCAGCTCGGTTTCCCGGTGGCGATCGTACCCGGCGAGGTGATCGTCGGCGACGTGTTGTGCCTCGTCGCCTCTGACGACGGCCGCACCTGCACGACGTGGGCGCCGAGCGACGTGCTGCTCGATCCGGGCGACAAGTTGATCGAGGTCGATGGGACGTCGCTGGTCACCATCGACGACCTCAGCCCAATCCTGGCCACGCATCAACCGGGCGATGTCATCTCGGTCACGATCGAGCGTTCCGGCGTCGGCGAACGCACCGGGGATGTGGAGTTGATCGCCAGCGGCGACGGCACCGGCCGCACGATCATTGGCTTCCAACCCTTCGATACCTCGACCACGGATCTGCCATTCGATGTGGCAATCGACAGCGGCGAGATCGGTGGTCCCTCGGCCGGGCTGGCGTTCACGCTGACCTTGATCGACGAGCTCACCCCCGGCGAGCTGGCCGGCGGCAACACGGTGGCGGTCACCGGAACGATCAGGCTCAATGGCGACGTCGGTGCAATCGGAGGGCTCACGGCAAAGGCATCGGCCGTACAGCAGACCGGGGTGAGGGCGTTCCTGGTGCCGACCGAGCAGGGCGAGGCCGACATCGCCGCGGCCCGAGCCGTGGTCGGCGATGATCTCGAGATCATTCCAGTGGCAACGGTCACCGAGGCGCTCGCCGCATTGGTCCGCCTCGGTGGCAACGGGTCGCAACTCGGCCAACCCGGAGCGTCGTTCGTTCCGGCCTGAGTGAACGCCCGGCCCGAGCGCCGGTTACCGCCGACTTGCCTGCCGACTTGCCTGCCTGTCGGGTATGCCAGAAATCATGCCGAGCAGCGACCTACCATTTCACTCCGATGGCCATCTCCTTCACCCGCCCCGACCCCTCGTCGCCGAGCGCCGTGGCGTCAGCCGCGTTCACCACGTCGCGAAAGGGTTTCGAACAGGTCGAGGTTCGCGAGTTCCTGCGCATGGTGGCCGCCGAGCTCGCCCGACTTCAAGAGCGTGAACGGTTCCTTGATCGCGAACTGCGAACATCACAGCGGAGCCCGTCGCCGGCAACGGTGACTGTCGACGAGGAGCTCGTCACGCGGATGCTCGGCGAGGAAGCAGCGCGCATCCTGCACACCGCCCGCGAGGCCGCGTCTCAGATCAAGGCCAGGGCCGAGGACGGCGCAAGTCGGCTGCTGCGCGATGCCACCGACGAGGCCCAGCGACTTCGCCACGAGGCCGAGGTCGAGTCGGCACGTCGGCGTCACGACGCCTCCGCAGATGCCGAGGCCGAGCTGGGCATGGCCAAACAACAGGGTCGCGACATGGTCAACGAAGCCCAGGCATACCGCGAGCGGGTGCTCAGCGAGTTGGCTCGCCGACGCGAGATCGCCCGCCAGCAGATCGAGCAGCTCGTTCACGGGCGAGACCGGCTGCTGCAGGCATTCGAGCGGTCGCGGTCGGTAGCCGTCGATGTGATGTCGGAGCTCGCCCCGCTCGGGGAGCCGACGGAGTTCGTCGACCTCTCCCCCACGACCGGTCCGGTGCCACTGATGGTGAAGAACTCTCGTCGCCCGGGTTCGGCACCCGCGGCGCGGCATATCGTGGCCGCAACCGCTGACACGGCCGCCGCCGACACGGAACCGCCCGACGGTGACGCCGCTGGCCCGCGGGTGTTCGATCAAGCGACGCAGGGCTCGATCGACGACGCTCCAGAACCTCTCGAAACAGACACGGTCGCCATCGACCTGGATACCGACACGCCCGTCTCCGAGACGACTGACACGGAGCCGGTCGACACGGAGCCTGAGGGCATCGTCGTTGATGCGGATGCTGCTGACGAGGCGTCGACCAGGTGCGCAGTGATCGACATCGGGTCCGCTGGCCATGCAGCAGCAGACCATGACGCTGATGATCGTGAGCCCGCACCAGTCGTGTCGCTGTTCGGTACGATCGGTGAGCTCGATTCTCCCGTCGGCCTGACAGACACCGCTTCGCTCGCACTCCTCGAGACGATCGAGGCCGACGCGACAGTCGCGCTGGGGCGTCCGTCAGCCGACGACCTGTTCGCCCGGCTCCGCGCGGCGCGGGCTGAGGCCGTGGTGGAGCGCGCCAGCGCGCCAGCCGCCACCGAAGAGTCGGAACATTCCGATGCTGCAGCGCAGCCCGTGCAGGACTCAGTGTTCTCGGCGTCACCGACGGCACCGGTTGCGCCGACCAACACCGACGAAACGCCGTTCACCCATCGCGACGAGGTGTTGACTCCCCTCATCGTCGCGTCAGCGCGCAAGCTCAAGCGTGTCCTGGCCGACGAACAGAACGACGTGTTGCATGCGCTGCGCGAGAAGGTGCAGGTTCATTCGTTCGAGGTGCTGGTCGCGACCGAGGCCGAGCACGCCAAGCGGTGGGTCAGCGCAATCAGCGGAGAGCTGACGGCCGCGGCCGTGGCCGGCGCGGTCTCTATGGGGATGGGTTCAACGGCGGCCCAGCGCGAGGTGAAGAAGTTCGACACCGTTCGCACCGCAGCGGAACTGCTCGCCAACGAGGTGGTGCGTCCGCTGCGCGAGCGACTCGATCGCGGAGTCTCCGACGCTGGCGGCGATAGCACCGAGATCGCCACCCTGGTGCGGGCCATCTATCGCGAGTGGAAAACCCAGCGCATCGACGAACGGCTCGAGGAAGTGGCCCGTACGGCGTTCGGTCGCGGAGCTCTTGCCGGTGTCGCTCCTGGTTCGCCGATCTGTTGGAAGGTAGACCCGAACGGTCCGCAGTGCCCCGACGCCGAGGACAACGCTCTTGCTGGCGCGGTGTGTGCGGGCGAGCGGTTCCCCACCGATCACACGTGTGCCCCGGCGCACGCCGGCTGCCGCTGCATGATCTCGCCCGCAGGCGACTGACAGCCGCGGCCAACCACGACCGGCGCCAACAGCGAGCGAACCTCGTGACACCCGCCAGGTAGCCTCCGCACCATGCGGACCCCCTCCGACCTTCCTCACAGCGACCGATCCTCCCCACGCAGTCGCAGACTCGGAGATCGCGGTCGTATTGCGCTCATCGCCGTGGCCGTCGTCGTGGTGGTGCTGCTCGTGTCGGCCCGCTTCCTGTCGGGGTTCTACGTCGACTACCTGTGGCACAGCAGCGTCGGGCGGGGCGACGTGTTCTGGGGAGTGCTCGGCAGCAAGATCACGTTGTTCGCGCTGTTCGCCGGCGTGTTCATCGCCGTCGCGGTACTCAACCTGGTGATCGCCGATCGGCTGGCGCCGATGACGTTCTCGGCCAACATGCATCCGCTGGTCGAACGATTCCACGACCTGTTCGGGAGGCGACTGCGGCTGGTCCGCTTCGCCATCGCGGTGTTCCTCGGGTTGCTGTTCGCGTTGCCGGCCACCGCCCAATGGCGCGACTGGATGCTCTTCCGTAACAGCCAGTCGTTCGGCATCCCCGACCCCCAGTTCGGCAAGGACATCGGCTTCTACGTGTTCCGGCTGCCGTTCATCGTGTTCGCCATCGACTGGTTCTTCGCCGCCATCGCGTTCACCACATTGCTCGTGCTGTTCACCCATGTACTCAACGGTGGAGTCATCGTGCAGCCACCGCGGCCGAAGATCCGCCGGGCCACCAAAGCCCATCTCGCCGTCCTGTTGGCCATCCTGGCAATCGTCAAAGCCGGCGATTACTGGTTCACCCGCTACGAGCTCACCACCGAACGCCGTGGGTTCGTCCAGGGTGCGACGTACTCGGTGGTCAATGCGCAGCTCCCGGCTGTCGTGTTGCTCGTGCTCGTTGCGCTGCTCGTTGCCGGGTTGTTCCTGGTCACGTTGAAGACCGAGTCATGGCGCATACCGATCGTCGCGTCCGGGCTGTGGGTGGTGATCGCACTCTTGGGAGGCGTGATCTACCCCGCCCTGGTGCAACGCCTGGTGGTCAGCCCGAACCAGAAGGACCGCGAGGCGGTGTACGTCCAACGCAACATCGCCGCCACTCGCGAGGCGCTTGGGATCACCGACGTCGCCGAACAGACGGTGGAGTTCGAGTCGCTGACCGCGTCCGAGATCAGTGGAGACATCTCGCCGTTACAAGATGTGCGTTTGCTGAACCCCGGCCTGATGGTCGAGCGATTCAAGGCCGACCAAGGGCTCAAGTCGGGCCTCACGATCCGTGACCTCGACGTTGATCGCTACCTGGTCGACGGCCGCGAACAACAGGTGCTCGTGGCGGCCCGCGAGCTCGATCTCGGCACTATTGCCAACACAACATGGGTCGGCCAGCACCTCATCTCCACGCATGGCTGCGGCATGGTGCGAGCTCCAGCGAACCAGGTGGGAACCAGCGGCCGCCCGATCTATGACGAGGTAGAACTGACCCGACCCGAGCTGTACATCAGCGAGAGCATCGACGGATACGCCATCATCGGCACCAAGACGCGTGAGGATCCGTGCCCCAACCAAGAGAATCCGGGCACGTACGAGGGCAACGGCGGCGTTCAGTTGAACTCGGTGCTCCGCCGGCTGGCCTTCGCACTAAACTTCCTCGACTACAACCTGATCGGTTCCAGTGCGGTGGACGACGATGCGCGGTTGATGTGGATTCGTAGCGTGCGCGACCGAGTCGAAAAGGTCGCCCCCTTCGTTTCGTTCGACGCCGACCCGTACCCGGTTGCCGTCGACGGCAACGTGTTGTGGGTGGTCGATGGATACACCACAAGCAGCCGGTACCCGTACGCACAGAACGCCGACATCCGTCAGCTTTCGTCGAACAGCGGTCTCGGCTACGAGTTCAACTACGTCCGCAACAGCGTCAAGGCCGTTGTCAACGCGTACGACGGCTCGATGACGTTCTACATCATCGACCCAGAAGATCCGATCATCAGGGCGTGGGCCAGCGCGTTCCCCGATCTGTTCGTCTCGATCGAATCGATGCCGACCGAACTGCGCGAACACCTGCGCTACCCAGAGGACCTGTTCCGCGTGCAGACCGAGGCGTACTCGAAGTACCGCCTCGATGCCGACGAGTTCTTCGACCGCCTCGGCGCGTGGTCGGTCGCGCAGGCCCCATCGAACACGCCGCGCATCATCACCAACCAACCGGCTGACGCGGGCACGACCGACGCAGCTCCCAACGCGTTCGCAGCCGAGGCCACGTCAGCGCGGTTCGTTCCGTACTACTCCGTTTTTCAGGCGCCCGGTCAGACCGAGCCGTCATTTCAACTGCTGCGACCGTTCGTTCCGTTCAGCACCAATGACGAGCGCAAGGAACTGCAGGCGTTCATGCTCGCGAGCAGCGATCTCGCGAACTACGGCCAGATGACGGCGTACACAGTGGCAACACCCAATGTCGATGGCCCAGCGACCGTTGCGGCGACGATCGAGAGCGACAGCCGAATCTCGGCCACGATCACCCCGCTCGATCTTGCCGGGTCCCAGGTGATCTATGGCGACATGCAACTGGTGCCGGTGGCCGGGGGGTTGCTGTACCTGCGGCCGCTGTACGTGAAGAGCGACTCGACACCGCAGGCGTCCTATCGATTCATGCTGGCGTCCTACAACGGCAACGCGTCCTTCGGTTCAACGATCGAGGAGGCCATCAGCAACCTGTTCCCAGGGTTCCGCACCGATATCGGTGACGTGGTGGGGCCCGGCGGCGAGCCGGCTGATCCCGTTGATCCTGATGATCCGCAGGATCCGGCCGTCGAACCGACGGTGCCGGGAACAGGTACCCCCGCCGAGTTGCTCGCCCAAGCGCAGGACCTGTTCGAGCAGGCCGACGCGGCACTTCCGGACTTCGCCCGCTATGACGAGCTCAACCGCCAGGCCCGCCAACTGATTCAGGACGCTGTCGCCGCACTCGCGGCGACAGGCTGATCAGCCGCGTCCGCGGAGTTGGCGGACCTGCTCGGCCAACGTGGCGAGATCTTCGCGGAAGCTGATCTCGAAGCGAGCCTGTTCCGACGCCAGCCGGACCTGCCCCTTCCGTAATGTCGCGGTGGCAGCATCGTCGAGGGTCGCGTTCACCGGCTCGATCTCGCGTGTGGCCAAGCCGTCGATCTCACGACCGAGTTCACCGATCTGGTTGGCCAGCTCGGTGCTTGCACTGGCCAGGCGTTGCTCCACAGCGGCGACCTGGGCGCGGGTTTCGTCCGTCGCAGCCTGCGTGGACCCGGCACGCTTTGTGAGCTCACGTAGCTGATCGGAGATCGCATCGATCGAAGCGAGCGCTGCACCGATCTCGTCGACTCGGTCGTGTAGCCGGTCCAGCTCGCCCCGCTGATCGCCGAGTTCGCTCAACCGAACGTTCAGGCTGCCCAGTTGATCGGGGAGGCCGTCATGTTCATCGATGCGGTGTCGAACATCTCCAAGTTCGCGATCGACGCGTGAGCCGAGTTCAGCGAGCTGGGTCGCAATGCCGTTGTGTTCGTCCAGGCGGTGACGGAGCTCGTCGAGTTGGCCGGGGAGTTCGCGTTGTTCGTCGATGCGATCGTGGAGCACCTGGATCTGTTCAGCGACGGTGCCATACTCTCCGATCCGGTGACCGTGCTCGCCGATCCGGTGGCCCTGCTCGTCGATCCGGTGACCCTGCTCGTCGAGACGGTGGCGCAGATCATTGAACTGTCCCGACACGTCACCCTGGCGGGCGATGCGGTCGTGGACATTGCCGATCTCGTGGTCGACTCGGGCACCGAGCTCGGCCAACTGCGCCGGCAAACCGGACTGGGTGTCGACTCGGTCACGAAGCTCATGGATTTCAGCCGGGTCTCCGCGCTGCGCGTCCAGCTGGGACTGGAGCGACGTGAGCCGTGCCTCCACGTCGCGCCGCTCGTTCACTTGATCCTGCGTCTCGCGAAGCTGATCGAACGCGCTGCGTGTCTCATCGACATGGCTGCGGAGCGCGTCGAGCTGCGCAGTGATCGCGAGTTGATCGTCGCCAGCCGCCGCAGGGGCTGCGTTCGGTGTGCGGACGACCTGTTGATCGATGCGTTGCTCAAGGCTCACCGTCATCTCGCGCGCTACCCGCGCGTCGTGCTCGCTGGCGGTCAATCGCTCGTGG
This sequence comes from Acidimicrobiaceae bacterium, assembly GCA_031404435.1. Lineage (GTDB taxonomy): Bacteria > Actinomycetota > Acidimicrobiia > Acidimicrobiales > Ilumatobacteraceae > VFMC01. The sequence continues at coordinate 21,799 of JANNHO010000508.1, forward strand.
ACGTTGGCGATGCTTCGCTCCGATGTGGCCTGAGCCGCGAGCTTGGTGGTTATCTCTTGACGGGTGGCCCGATGGTCGTGCTCGCTGGCGGCGAGCCGCTCGGCGAGATGGGCGAGCTGAGCGGTGACCTGCGTGAGATCCGGCAGAACCACGTCGGGCTGCGCGTCGATTTGTGAGCGGAGGGACTCGATCTCCATTCGAAGTTCGGCTTGCACCTGGTCGATCTGCGAGGGCTCGGTGTCGCTGACCAGCCGCTGCTCGACCAGTGCAACCTGTTCGGCGGCCGAACGCTGTTGTTCCTCGTTGGCGGCCAAGCGAGACATCAACTCGCTGAAGCGATCATCGAATCCTTCGGTGTGCGTGGGCGCCGCGGTAAGCGCAGCGAGACGCGCGGACAGCTCGTCCGCGTCGACGCTGCGTTGCTGCAGCAAACTGATCCGGTTGCTCAGGGCCGTCAGCTGGTCGGCCATCTCGGCCTGTGAGTTGACCTGCGACGTGAGGAGGGCCAGTTGGCGGTTCAAAGCGTCAACCATCTCGGCGCTGCGGCCGAGTTCGTCAAGACGTGCCGCGAGCTCGTCGTCGGGCTGGGCGGGGGAAGCGGCGAGCTCGGCGACCTGGTCGATCCGCTCCGACAACAGAATGAGCTCGGCGACGAACTCGGTGGCAAGGTCGACGTCACCGGAGTTCCCGCCGGAAGCGACCGCGCCCTCCGCTGAGGTCGTCTCATCTGAATCGACCACAGGTTGACGCTGCTCAACCTCAGCAACCCGCTGATCGAGCTCGGCAAGCCGACCGTCGACCTCGGCGTGACGTTCAACGCGACCTTCGAGCAGGCCGATCTTCTCCACGATCTCGGCGGTGTCGTTCTGGGCGGTCGATGACAACACCATCGTCGTTGCTGTCAGCGAGCTCAGCCGGTCCTCGAGGCTGGCCTTCGCGATTTCGCTCTCGTCCAGTCGAGCCCACACCTCGCCCAAGACGTTGCGCATCGCTTCGAGCTCGGTGGGATCGATAGGAGGTTTACGCTTGAAAAGACCCATGTGCCGTCAAACTCCGTCTGCATGGCATGGCGAACGCACGTGCCTACGTGCCCGCTCCAACGGTAGCCGCTGGAGGTTGGCGAGTCGGGGAATACCAGCGGACCGCCACCGTTGCGAACGGGTTGCGGTCGATCGCGCGTGGCGCTATCGTTCTAACTTCCGCCGCGGGGTGGAGCAGCTCGGTAGCTCGTCGGGCTCATAACCCGAAGGTCGCAGGTTCAAATCCTGCCCCCGCCACTAAGAAAGCCCTGGTCAGCCACTATGGCGGGCCAGGGCTTCGTCGTTCACGGCGTCGACTTCTAACGGAACTTCTAACGGCCTTCGAGACCAGGCGTCCGAACCCGAGCTCTTGGGACCGAGTTCTTCGCACTGGTGTCCTTGTC
>JANNHO010000509.1:0-1625 GCA_031404435.1 Acidimicrobiaceae bacterium
GCCAACGGCCACACCAACGCCAAACACACCAGAGCAGCTACTACCCGATTGCTACGACGACTCATCAGTGCCCCCAAATCTAATCGCTGTCCACTGAGTGTGGGGAACAACCACTGAACGTCAACTCAGGATAGCGTCACAACTTCGTATGTTTCCGACGTCGGGGGAGCCTTGTTGCGCAAAAGGACCATCACCGTTCAACTCTGTCATTGCTGCGACCGGCAGGTCCGACAGCAATAAATCAGCGCCGACCCAAGCCATCGTCACTTGTGACTGGGCTCGGAAATTCGAAAGATTGCTGTGGTGACTCGGCCAGCAATGGTGTGTCGAACGTGATATCCGCTGTCCTGTCACTTGGCCGACTCAGCCACCGTTCGCCGTGCTTGCGACCTACGGGGCGCGCAGGGTGACGGGGAGTTGCTTGATGCCGTGAATGAAGGCCGACCGCAACTTGGTGACCTCACCGGTGAGCTCGATGCTGCCGACGCGTGCGACCAACTCTTCGAACAGGATGCGCATCTCCATCTTGGCCAGGTTGAAGCCGAGGCAGTGGTGCGGCCCGCCGCCACCGAAGGTGACGTGCGGGTTGGGGTGGCGGGTGACATCGAAGTGGAACGGATCGGCGAACACCTCTTCGTCGCGGTTGGCCGACGCATACAGCATCACGACGGCATCGCCCTCGTGGATCTGGGTGCCATGCAGCACGGTGTCACAGGTGGCGGTGCGCAGGAAGTTGTTCACGGGTGTGCCCCAGCGGAGCATCTCCTCCACGGCAGATGGGACGAGCGAAGGATCGGCCCGGAGGGCCACGAACGCGTCGGGGTTCTCGATGAGCGCGAGCAGACCGTGACTGATTCCATTGCGCGTGGTCTCGTTGCCGGCGACCGACAGCAGCAGGACGAACAGGTCGAACTCGTGCTCGCTCAGCTGGTCGCCGCCGTCGGCGGAGATGAGCGTGGTGACGAGGTCGTTGCGCGGTTCGATGCGTCGCTGGGCTGCCATCTCGTTGGCGTACATGTACAACTCAGCAGCAGCGTTCGTTGCATCTTCAGCACCGCCTGAGTAATCGGGGTCGGTCGATCCGATCATCCGGTTCGACCAGTCGAACACCTTGCGCCGGTCCTCGTAGGGGATGCCGAGCAGCTCGGCGATGGCCACGAGTGGGAGCTCGCTCGACACCGCCTCGACGAACTCCACCGAACCGGCCGCGAGCGCGTCGTCGATCAATCTCACGGCGACCTCGCGAAAGTGATCCTCCATCAACCGCATCGGCTTCGGGGTGAACCCGCGATTGACGATGTTGCGGAGGCGGGTGTGCTCGGGCGGATCGGTGTCGATCATCATCCGCGCGATCTCGAGGTCGGGGCGTTCCTGGTTGACGAGCGCGCCCTTGCGCGCCGACGAGAAGGTCTGGAACGTGCGGCTGACCTCGACTACATCGGCGTGACGCGAGATCGCCCAGAACCACTCGGGTGAGCCGGGGTCGATGCCGCGGTGCTTCACGATCGGTGCTTCGTGGCGCATCAGGGTGTACAGGTCGTGTGGCGGCCCGTGGCGGTACGCACTTGACGGACGAAACCGGGACGATTCGTTCGGCAGGGTCAGTCTGGGGGCGTTGGTGGCAG
>JANNHO010000510.1:0-4173 GCA_031404435.1 Acidimicrobiaceae bacterium
CCCGGATGCGAGGTGCTGTCGATCGGACATTCGTTGGAGATCATCAAGGATCTCGGTGATGCCGCGGCCGTCGCCGATCAATATCACCTCGGGGGTTTCGAAGGAACGCACGCGATCGGCCACGTGCGGATGGCGACCGAGAGCGACGTCGACATCTCGGGCGCTCACCCATACTGGGCGTATCCGTTCAACGACGTCGCCGTGGTTCACAACGGCCAGCTCACCAACTACTTCCAATGGAAGCGGCGCCTCGAGCGCAGCGGCCACCGCTTCCAGAGCGAGTGCGACAGCGAGATCATCGCCGTCTACCTCGCCCAGAAGATGGAGGAGGGTCTCACCCTCGACGCGGCGATGCACGAGAGCCTCGATGAGCTCGATGGCGTATTCACGTACATGTGCGTCACGGCCGATGCGCTCGGTGTCGCCAAGGACGAGATGGCCGCCAAACCGCTCGTGCTGTTCGAGAACGACGACATCGTGGCCATGGCCTCCGAGGAGGTCGCCATTCGTGCAATCCTCGATCACGAGATCGACACCTACGACCCCTACGAGCGCCAAGTGCTCGTGTTCAACCGATGAGGAGCGTGGCTCGTGCCAGGTGAATCCGTGATCAACTACGACGCCCGCGGGCTCGCTGAGCCGCACGCCGAGGTGCCAAAGATCTCAGCGATCAGCGGCCGTACCGCATCCTTCGATGCCGAGGATCTCACCACCCGCCAGATCAACCTCGAGTTGCGTTGGCTGCTCTACGAAGAGCAGATCACCGATGTGACCGTACTCAACCCGGGGGCCAAGCACTCCATCGGCGTGGGCATCTTGCAGCGCTGCCGGATCACGTTCAAGGGCAGCCTCGGGTACTTCGGGTGCGGCATCATCGACGGGCCCGAGATCGTGATCGAGGGCAGGGTCGGCTGGTCGGTGTGCGAGAACATGATGAGCGGCGTGGTCGAGATCCGCAAGAACGCCGGCTCGCTCACCGGTGCCGCGCTGCGCGGCGGTGACATCGTCGTGCACGGCGCAGTCGGGGCGCGCACCGGCATCGACCAGAAGGGCGGCACGATCCTGGTGCTGGGAAACGCCGGCATGAACAACGCATTCATGATGCAGCGCGGCCGACAGATCTACTGCGGCGATGTCGGGCACGGCCTCGGCGACTCGATGTACGACGGGGCCATCTACGTGGCCGGCAACGTCGCCTCGCTCGGTATCGACTGCGTCGAGGGTGAGTTCACCGACGCCGATCGCGAGTACATCGACCGCAAGTTCTCCATCTACAGCCTTGGAACCGCGCCGGTGTTCCGCAAGTTCGTGTGCGGCAAGGTGCTGTGGAACTACGACAACCTCGAACCGAACGAAAAAAAGCTGGTGCTGTAGATGAGCATGGACGACAAGGTCTCCAAGAAGGCCGTTCTCGGTCACAGCCGGATCTTCACTCCGGAGGTGATCAACGACATCCACATCAAGAGCGAGCTCGGCCGCTACCGGATGCGCGGCTTCTCGATGTTCAAGCCGATCCCGCACTGGGACGAGCTGATGTTCATGCCGGGCACGCTCACCCGGTTCGTGATCGAGGGGTACCGCGAGAAGTGCGAGACCAAGACCGTGCTCGGTGCCCGGTTCGCGAAGAACCCGCTGGTGCTCGACATCCCCATCTACATCACCGGGATGAGTTTCGGGGCGCTGTCGCTCGAAGCAAAGATGGCGCTCGCCAAGGGGGCCTCGATGGCCGGCACGGCAACCTGTTCAGGTGAAGGCGGGATGATCCCGCCAGAGCGCGACTTCTCGACGAAGTGGTACTACCAGTGCATCCAGAGCCGGTACGGGTTCAACCCGCACCACCTGATGCTCGCCGATGCCTGCGAGTTCTTCATCGGCCAGGGCTGCAAGGTTGGCCTCGGCGGGCACCTGATGGGTCAAAAGGTCACCGAGCAGGTTGCCGAGATGCGTTCGCTGCCCGCCGGCATCGACCAGCGTTCGCCGGCCCGCCACCCTGACTGGCTCGGGCCCGACGACTTGTCATTGAAGATCCAGGAGATCCGCGAGGCGACCGACTACCGCATCCCGATCCAGCTCAAGCTGGGGGCCGCGCGCGTGTACGACGACGTGCGCATGGCGGCCAAGTGCGGCCCCGACATCATCTACCTCGACGGGGCCGAAGGCGGCACCGGTGCCGGCCCGCATGTGGCGGCCGAGGAGACCGGTATCCCGTTGATGGCGGCGATCCCCGAGGCCAGGCGGGCGCTCGAAGACGTCGGCCTCGCCGACGACATCGACCTCGTGGTGGCAGGCGGCATCCGCAACGGCGGCGACATTGCCAAGTGCATCGCGCTCGGCGCGAAGGCCGTGGCGATCGGGCACTCGGCGCTGATGGCGCTCGGCTGCAACGAGGAGATCCCCGGTGTAACCGACTACGAGGGCACCGTCGGTGTTCCGGCCGGAGCCTGCTACCACTGCCACACGGGCCGCTGTCCGGTTGGCATCACCACGCAGGACCCCGAACTACGCAAGCGGCTCTCGGTGGAACACGGCGCAACCCGCGTATACAACTTCCTCACCGCGCTGACAATGGAGGTGCAGATGCTCGCCAGGGCATGCGGGAAGACCAGCGTGCATTCGCTCGAGCCGGAAGACCTATGCGCGCTGACGGTGGAGGCCGCAGCGATGGCCAAGGTGCCCTTGGCCGGAACCAACTACATCCCCGGCCTCACCGAGGAACGCACGCTCAACGAGATCAAGGACATGCTCGCCAAGTTCATGGCCGACAACGGGAGGATGAGCTGATGAGCACGCAAGCACACCTCGGCGATTCGGGCACCCGGGTCTCGATCAAGACCGGGATCGACGCCGAGGAGCTTGCCGGTCGCCGGTACCCGTACCAGGAGGACATCACCCTCGTCGACGGCATCGACCTGGTCGCCTCCACGCCGGGCAAGGACCTCAACTGGCTCGAAGACGTCACGTTGCTGATCGAGGACGGCGTCCCGGCTGTGTTCGACCGCTACTCGAACAGCTTCCTCAAGATCCACTTCGCCATCCCGCTGGGGCGTGAGGACGAGATCGCCCGCAAGGTACTGGTCAAGCACCTCCAAGACGGCAACAGCTACGGCATCCGGCTCAAGGCGATCCACTGCAAGTTCCCGCAACCCGAGCTCGGCCCATGGGTGGCTGGCTCGACGATGGTCGGTACCGAGTACACACCCCCACGCCTCGAAGGCTGGGACCGGCCGGCGGGTCATTGACGGGACCGGTGCCGATGAACCCCGCCCACACCGCTCCGCTGATCGGGATCTCGATCGGGTTCGCCGACTATGGCGACTACGTCGGGGTCGGATATTCGCGACCGCTGCTGCGCGCTGGGGCAATGCCGGTGCTGCTGGCTTTCATCGAGACCGCCGACGAACGGCGGGCGATGATCGAGCGCCTCGACGGGCTCGTGATCGCCGGGGGGCGAGACATCCCGTCGGCACGCTACGGCCGCCCCGATGCACACGCCGCGCAGGGTGACCCGGCGCAGTTCCGCGACGACATCGAGTTTCACTACGTGGAACTGTGCGAGGAGCTGGCGGTGCCATTGCTCGGGGTGTGCCGCGGGTGCCAGGTGATCAACGTGGCCCACGGGGGCACGCTGTTCGGCGACATGGCCGAGGTGCCGACGGTTGACGGCTTCCGGCACCCCAGCGCGATGTGGGCCGAGTGGGCCGATCTGGTCACAGCCACCCTGGCCGGTAAGTCGCCGCCGCCGCCGCCCACCCATCCGGTCACGATCCGCAACGGCTCGATCCTGTCGGCGCAGATGGGCGAGCAGGCCACGGTCAACAGCTACCACCATCAAGCGATCGACCGTCTCGGCGCAGGCGTCGAAGCGGTGGCGTGGGCCCCGGACGGTGTGGTGGAGGCGATCGAGGTGACCGGGCCGAGCTTCGTTCTCGGTGTGCAGTGGGAGATCCACGAAGACGCCCGCCACGACGATCACGCGCTCGGCGTGTGGCGCGCGTTCGTTCAAGCCGCGAGCATGTGGGTTCCGGCCCGACGATGAATGGTCAACGGAGGTTGTGATGAAGCTGCCCTCTCTTGCACGGTTCGTGGTGATCGGTGCCGGGATCCATGGACTCTAAACCGCATACCACATTTCCACGGCGATCGTCGCCGACGGCTCCGGCTGGGGCGGTGACG
>JANNHO010000511.1:0-11075 GCA_031404435.1 Acidimicrobiaceae bacterium
AGTTCGTTGGTGATCAGGAACCTGCCTTCGCGGAGTAGCCGGTTGGCGTCGATGCGGCTCATCCGGCACAGGTCGCGCATCCATGCGCCCATCGTCACGTGTCCGTCGAGGGCCCATCTGCCGTCGTTGGCGAGTCGTGCCACGGTCGCGGCGACGAACGCGTGTTGACGTTCGTGGGCGGCGATCAAGACGATGAAATCTTCGAGTTCCACGACGTCGTTGAAGCTGTGGTGAGAGTCCGCCGACATGCAAGAAAGCGTACACCTGTTCGACGTCGATATCGACCTGTTCCCTATGTTCTGTATGGCTTTCAGAGATACCCACGGCTCGAACATCACCCCGAGAGATACCCCTCAACCACCCCACGTTCCCGGGTCAACAGGTGGCCAGCTTGAGCCCGGTTTCAGGTGCCGCAGAACGTCTGGTACCGGCCGGCGCCTGGCTGGCCTGGACGGGCATAGCGCTCGAACCCGGCGCGCTCGTCGTAGGGCATGGTCAGCACATCGAGCAGGTGCTGGAACGGGGTCAGGTCGCCGTTCGTCGCCGCGTCGAGGGCTTCTTCGACGAGGTGGTTGCGGGGAATGTACACGGGGTTGACCCGGTCCATCGCCGCGGCCACAGCGCCGGCGTCGCGTACTTGGATGGCGAGCCGTTGCGTCCAGCGCACCCACCACGAAGTGAACTCAGTGGGTTCGGCGAACAGTGACCGAGCGGGGTCGACATCACCGCGAACCGCTGCCGACAACGCCCGGAACAACGAGGTGAAATCGACATCGTGAGCGTGCATCAGCGCCAGGAGGTCAGCGAACAGTTCGTCGTCGCTATCGCCTGGCGTGGGAGCGTCCAGCCCCAACTTGGCGCGCATGCCATCGGCCCAGTACCGCTGGTAGCGGTCGGGAAAGGCCTGCAGTACCTCGGTGGCCGTCGCGACGGCCCGCTCCGTGTCAGCGCCGAGCAGGGGCAGCATCGCCTCGGCCAGGCGGGCCAGGTTCCACTGGGCGATGCGCGGCTGGTTGCCGTAGGCGTAGCGGCCGCCATGGTCGATTGAGCTGAACACGGTCGCGGGATCGTAGGCGTCCATGAACGCGCACGGGCCGTAGTCGATGGTCTCGCCCGAGACGGTCATGTTGTCGGTGTTCATCACTCCGTGGATGAAACCGACCAGCATCCACCGCGCGATGAGCGCCGCCTGGGCATCCACGACGCCGTCGAAGAACGCGAAGTATCGGTCGTCGGACCTCAACGCGTCGGGGTAGTGGCGGGCGATGGCATGGTCGGCGAGGCGTTGCAGCACGGTCGGGTCGGGGTGGTTCGCTGCGTACTGGAACGTGCCCACGCGAAGATGGCTGGCTGCGATGCGGGCCAATACCGCGGCGGGCACCATGGTGTCGCGAGCGATCTGTTCGCCGGTACGCACCACCGCCAGCGCCCGTGTGGTCGGTACGCCGAGCGCGTGCATCGCCTCGCTGATCACGTACTCGCGCAGCATCGGGCCGACAGCGGCCTTGCCGTCGCCGCCGCGGGCGAATGGCGTCCGGCCTGAGCCCTTCAGGTGGAGGTCGCGGCGGTGCTCGTGCACATCGATCAACTCGCCGACGAGCAGCGCCCGGCCATCGCCGAGACGTGGGGAGAACCCGCCGAATTGATGCCCCGCATAAGCCTGGGCCACCGGCGATGCCCCGTCCGGCACGGCGTTGCCAACCAAGACGGCCACGCCGGCGGGAGTGCGCAGCGACTCGGGGTCAAGCTTCAGCTCGGTGTCCAGGGCGTCGTTGAGGACCAGCAGTTCGGGCGTTGGCACCACGGCCGACTGCCATGGTTCGTACAGGCCGACGAGGTCGTGGACGTAGGTGTTTTCGAACGCGAACATCGGTGCGGCAGCGACGCTCATCGACGGGTTCAAGCTGCTGAGCTGGCGAGCAGGGTGTTCATCTCGTCGATCTCGTGGCGCTGCCCTTCGGCGACCTGTCGGGCCATCAGCCGCACGTCATCGACGCCGGCGGCATCAGCGGCTTGTTCGGCCATGTGTACGCCGCCTTGATGATGCGCGCTCATCAGCGTGACGAAGATCTCGTTGGCATCGCCGCCCGACGCCGTGGCCAGGCTGATCAACTGGTCCTTCGTGGCCATTCCCGGCATCTTCGCCGAGTCCACCGGGTGCCCCATCCAGGCCATGGCGGTGTCGGACTCGTTCACTTCCGATTCGCCGAAGCCGCGCAGCATCTGGATCATCCGGCCGATCTCGATGTTCTGGCCGACGACGATCTCGCGGGCGATGGTTTGCAACGCGGGCTCGGTGTCGGGCTGATCGAGGAACAGCAGGCCCATCTGCACCGCCTGCTCGTGGTGCACGCGCATGTCCCGCAGGAACCCCACATCGGTCGCGGTGGGGTCGGCGAGCGCCCGGTTGTTGCCAATGACTAGACCCGCCGCACCGGTCAAGACCGCGAGGGCGATGGCGATGACCACGACGTTGACCGGGTTGCGCCACCACGGCAGCACGTCCACCGCGTCACCTTCGATGCCGTCGTTCCCGTCGCCGCCGTACCGATTCCCGTTGCTGTCGTTCAATGATTGCGGTGTTTCGAGAATGCTCACGTTTGTAGCCTCCCACGCCTATCGGGTAAGAACATCGTCATGGCCGTTCCGATCAGCATCCCCAAACTTGGTGTCAGCATGACCGAGGGCACACTCGTCGAATGGTTGGTGGCCGACGGTGACACCGTCAACGCCGGCGACATCTTGTATCGCGTCGAGACCGACAAGGTGGAAAATGAGATCGAAGCCCCGTCGGCAGGCGTCATCCGGATCACCGGCGAGGAGGGCGAGACCTACGAGGTCGGCACCCAGATCGGTCTGATCGAGTAGCTCACGGCCATGGACATCAACGGAAAGGTCGCCATCGTCACCGGGGCGGCAACGGGCATCGGCCGCGCCACCTCGCTGGCGCTTGCGGCTCGGGGTGCAGCAGTCGTGGTGGCCGACATCGATGCAGATGGCGCAGCCGCGGTGGCCGCCGAGATCGAACGGCGCAGCGGACGCGCCCTCGCATTCCGTGCAGACGTGTCGGTGCCCGGCGATTTGCGGGAACTGTTCGCCATCGCGGAGCGCACCTTCGGCGGCGTCGACATCGTGCACAACAACGCCGGCCTGATTGGCGGTGAGCCGTTGTGGCCCGATGCATCGCTGGAGAAGATCGCAACTGTAATCGCGGTCAACGTCGGCGGCGTGGCCATGGGCACCCAGCTCGGCATCCTGGCGCTGCGCCGCCGCGGCGGGGGAGTGATTGTCAACACTGCGTCCACGGCTGCGCTGCGCCCGCTACCGACCGATCCGGTCTACTCGGCGACCAAGGCCGCCGTTGTACGGATCACCGAAAGCTGTGTGGATTTCGCGGCGGAGGGGATCCGGGTCAACGCCGTGTTGCCCGGCATGGTCGATACCGACATGACCCGCAAGCACACCGGCGACGGGACCCGGCCGGCGGCGTGGCTGGCACCGATCATCGCGACGACCACGTTGTTGACGCCCGAGGACGTCGCCGCGGCTGTGATCGAACTGATCCTCGACGACACCGCAGTGGCCCTTTCCCACGTGGTGACCAGCCCGGTACCAGCGCCGGACAACGGCTGACCCGCAGTGGGTGACGGTCAGCGTGGGTGACGCTGCGCGTCGATTGCGCCGATGACCTGGCGCACCAGGTCGGCATCGACCACCACTCCGCCATCGGCGATGTGGCGTGAGACGGCGTCGGCATCGGCGCAGCCGAAACCCGACTCGTCCATGAACTCAGCCATCGTGCGCACGTCGCCCTGGCGTGGTCCCGGCTCGTCGTCGCGGACCATCAGCAACAGCCGCACGAACGACGCGACGATCGAGTTGGGATCGTCCGCCTCGAAGAACACCGTGCGACCGCCGGCGGCAAGGAGACCCTGAGGACGGATGACCAACCGCGACCGGCTCGACGGGAGCAGCTCGCCGATGTCGATGCGATAGGTGGCCGCCAACGCGGTCACGACGGCGAGGTCCAGCGGCAGCAGTCCGAGCTCGGCCTCGCGAAGGTTGCGGCGCGAGAAGTGTCCGCGGCTGCGCGCGGCGAGCAACGCGAGCGGGAGCCGCCGGCGTTCGTGGGCGAGGCGTTCGCCGAACGCACGGACGAATTGCGGGCTCGCTGTCTCTGTGATGATTCCGCCGCGCACCCGATTCCTCCCTGGCGCGTTGCGCCGCCACGCGCACCCGCACGTGAACCATGCGATGTATCGGCATTCGGTGGGGTCGAGTAAAGCCCCTTGCTGTGCCGCGGTTGGACACCAATCGGCACGGTCAGCGCGGAGGTACCGCGCGTGCTGTGCCGACAGCGACCGTGCTGAAGGGCTGGTCCTTGTCGACCCGCGGTTCGGTCGGGAGTCCGAGAACCCGTTCGCCGATGATGTTGCGTTGGATCTCGTCGCTGCCCCCGGCGATCTGGTACCCCGGCGCGCCGAGCACATGCGCGGTCCACGCGTACGTGCCCCACTCGCCGGTGTCGGCGAGCAATCGCGGTCCGAGAATTCGCGAGATGCAGCGACTGACGCGGGTCATGTTGGCCGTCCACATCAGCTTGCCGAGCGACCCTTCCGGGCCGGGGGTTTGCCCGGCCTTCAGACCGGCTGCCGCACGACGATTGGTGTACAGGGCCACCTTGTGCTGGATGTACAGATCGGCCAGCTCATTGCGTACGACGGGATCGGTGGTGAGCCCGAAGTGCTGAGCTGCGGCGAGCACCTGCTTGTACCCGCCGCCGGTGTGGGCACTGCTGCTGCCGCTGGAGTGATCGCGCTCGAAGCCGAGGCAGGTGATCGCCACCCGCCAGCCGTCACCGACCGGGCCGAGACGCAGCGAATCGGGAATGCGCACCCCCGTGAGGAACACCTCGTTAAAGTTGGCACCCCCGCTCATCTGGCGGATCGGCCGGACATCGACGCCCGGCGCGCCGAACGGCACGAGGAACGCGGTGAGGCCGCGGTGCTTGGGCACGTCGAAGTCAGTGCGGGTGATCGCCAGTCCCCACTGCGCGAACCGGGCACCTGAGGTCCACACCTTCTGTCCGTCGAGCACCCATTCGTCGCCGTCGCGTGTGGCCCGCGTGGTGAGCGAGGCGAGGTCCGAGCCGGCGGATGGTTCGCTGAACAACTGGCAGCCGTAGATGTCCTGGCGCATCAGCGGCACCAGGAATCGTTCGTGCTGTTCGGCGGTGCCGTACGCGGCGATCGTGGAGGCGATCAGGCCCATCGACGTGGGTGGGAGCTCCCCGCCCGACGGCACGTGGAAGCGCGCCTCCTCGGCGAGGTAGGCACGAACGTAGGAGTTGGGCAGCCCGCGGCCGCCGAGCTCGGTCGGCCAGTTCAACATTGCGTACCCGGCGTCGAACTTGAGCCGTTGCCACCGCTTGCATGCCTCGAGCTGGGCCTCCTCGTCGGCCGCGCAGAGGTCGCGGAACACCGAGACGTCATCGCTGCCATGACCCCACGACGGGGTGCCGTCTGCGTCGCCGGCGTCGCCTGCGGCCGTGGTGGGCACCAACGTGGCGTTGGCTTCGAGCCACATGCGGGCGTGGGCTCGGAACTGATCGAGATCGGGCGGGGCGGAAGACATCGACGCCACCGTACCGAGGGCCGCGCTGAGGTCAGAAGTCGGGAGCCGGCCGCAACGAGACAACAACGGGCTACCTGCGACGGGAGGGTGGCGGAGTGCGGCCGCTCGCTCGCATGTGCTGGCCAATGCGACTATTGTCACACCGAGTCGATCAGGGGGTGCCGGAGTGGCGTTGCTGGAAGTACATGACGTCTCGGTTCGCTTCGGTGGCATCGTTGCGCTCGATGGGTTGACCTTCGACATCGAAGCCGGTCAGATCTGCGGCCTCATCGGCCCGAACGGGGCAGGGAAAACGACGATGTTCAACGTCGTCAGCCGGATCTACCAACCCACCATTGGCACCGTGCTGTACAAGGGGAAAGACCTGATCGAGGTGCCGGCGCACGGCATCGCTCGGCTCGGCATCGCCAGGACCTTCCAGAACCTGGCCCTGTTCCCGACGATGACCCTGCTCGAAAACGTGATGGTCGGCGCGCATTCCCACGGAAAGGTCGGCTTCGCCCAAGCTGTCTCGCGAATCGGAGTGGGACGCGAGAACCGGCGGATCCGTGAGTTCTCGGGGCAGCTGCTGGTGCAACTCGGGCTTGGATCGCTGATGTTCCGGCCTGCGGTGGGGTTGCCGTTCGGGACCCTCAAGCGGCTGGAGATCGCCAGGGCGCTCGCCGCACGGCCCGATTTCTTGTTGATGGACGAGCCCGCCAGCGGATTGACCCACGGCGAGGTCGACGAGCTCGGCGAGACCATCGTGAAGATCCGGGACGAGTTCAACCTCACCGTGTTGTTGGTCGAACACCACATGTCGATGGTGATGGGCATCAGCGACAAGGTGGTGGCGATGGAGTTCGGCCGCAAGATCGCCGAGGGCACCCCTGCCGAAGTGCAGTCCAACCGCGACGTCATCGCCTCCTACCTCGGGACCACCGCATGAGCCTGCTCGAAGTCACCGACCTGCGCGCCGGTTACGGCGCGCTGAATGTGTTGCACGACGTGTCGCTCACCGTCGAGGCGGGTGAGATCGTCGTGATCCTCGGGGCGAATGGCGCCGGCAAGACCACCACGATGCGAGCGATCAGCGGGATGATCGACCGGACGGGCACCGTGTCGTTCGACGGCAACGTCATCACCCGGTCAGCTCCGGATGCGATCGTGCGGGCCGGCATCGCCCAGGTGCCACAGGGGCGCGGTACCTTCCCCGAACTGTCGGTGGAAGACAACCTGCGTGCCGGGTCGTACACGCGTCGCGACAACGAGGTCGCCGCCGATGTCGAGCGGTGGTTCGGCGTGTTCCCGCGGTTGCGTGAACGGCGGCTGCAACGCGCCGGCAGCCTGAGCGGCGGTGAACAGCAGATGCTCGCCATCGCCAGGGCATTGATGAGCCGGCCGACGCTGTTGCTGTGCGACGAGCCGAGCCTTGGATTGGCGCCGTTGATCACCCAGGAGTTGTTCGGCGTGATCGAGCGGCTGAACCGTGACGAAGGGCTCTCGGTGCTGCTAGTCGAGCAGAAAGCCAACTTGGCGATGAAGATCGCGAGTCGCGTCTACCTGCTCGAGACCGGCCGGATCGTGGCCACTGGGTCGGCCGAAGCGCTCAGTGCCGACGACTCGATCCGAAAGGCATACCTGGGGTTCTGATGGAAAAGTTTCTGCAGTTCGTGTTCGATGGGCTCAGTGTCGGCAGCGTGTACTCGCTGTTGGCGCTCGGCCTGGTCATCATCTACCGGGGCACCGGCCACCTCAACTTCGCCCAGGGCGAGATGGCGTTGTTCGCCACCTACGTCGTCTACCAAATGGGCGAATGGGGTTTGCCGATAGGTCTTGCCCTCGTGATCGGGCTTGCGGTCGGGTTTGCGGTGGGCGCCGTCGCCGAGGTCACCTTGATCCGCCCGATCAGCAAGAAGTCACCGTTCGCGGTGTTCATTGTGACGATCGGGTTGTTCCAGTTGCTCAACTGGATGGACGGGGCGATCTGGGGTGATCAGCTGCTCCCCAACAGTGGGGTCGGTAGCAACCAGAAGACCTTCCCCACGTTGTTCCCGAGTGGTAACGACGACTTCATCTCCATCTTCGGCGCGGCGTGGCGGCTGAAGTACCTCGGTGTGCTGGTGCTCGTGCTGCTCATCACCGGTGCGCTGTTTCTGGTGTTCAACAAGACCCGTTTCGGGTTGGCGATGCGCGCCGTGGCCAGCAACGCGGAGAGCGCCAAGTTGGTTGGCATCCGCACCAACACCGTGCTGATGGTCAGCTGGGGGTTGGCCGCTTCGATCGGCGCGCTGGGTGGCGTGGTGTTCGCTGGGATCAATGGCAACGTCAACCTCGGGTTGATGTTCACCGTGTTCATCTACGGGTCGGCCGCAGCCACCCTCGGCGGGTTCGACTCGCCGGGCGGTGCGGTGATCGCCGGTCTCGCGATCGGGGTGATCGAGAACCTGGCCGCCGGCTACTTCCAGGAATGGGTCGGCCAGGAACTGAAGCTCGGCGTTGCGTTCGTGGTGAACCTTGTCGTGTTGATGGTGAAACCGTCCGGGCTGTTCGGGACCGCAAAGGTGGAACGGGTATGAGGTCGCTGATCACCATCCGCGAGGGCGGACCCGGCCACTGGGCGCTGCGGGTTGTGGCCACCGTGGTGTTAGCCGCCGTGATGCTCTGGATTCCCACCCAGGGCAGCAATGGGATGATGACCGAGGCCACCGAGGCGCTGACGCTGATGTCGGCGGCGATGGCGCTCAACTTGGTGCTTGGCTACACCGGTCAGATCTCCATCGGCCATTCGGCGTTCTTCGGCATCGGCGCCTACGCGACCGGCATCGGCGTGTCGCGGTGGGGCTGGAGCCCATGGCTGACGCTGCCACTCGCGTTTGCCGTCGCGTTCGTTGTCGGCGTGCTGGTGTCGTTCCCCGCGTCGCGAATCAAAGGGGTGTACCTCGCGCTGGTCACGCTTGCGTTGGCACTGGTGTTCCCTGCGTTCGTCACTTGGCGCAAGCTCACCTGGCTGACGGGTGGCGGGCCGGGGCTCCCCAACGACGACAGCGTGGTCAACACGACCGGCTTCAACATCGGTCGACGTGAAGGCCAGATGCGCCGCTTCGAAGTCTTTGGCTGGGACCCGCTCGGCGACCTGCGCTCGATCGACGCGAAGACCCCCTTCTACTTCTGGATCGCTGCGGGCGTGGCGGTGATCGTGTACGTGGTCTGCCGCGGCATCGTCAAGAGCCGTGTCGGCCGGTCGCTGGTGGCGATCCGCGACAACGAAACGGCTGCTGCGGTGATGGGCGTCAACCTCGTGGCCACCAAGGCGCTGATCTTTGGCGTCTCCGCCGGTCTGTGCGCGCTCCCCGGTTCGGTGACAGCGATCCGCATCGGGTCGGTGAGTCCCGGTATCTCCAGCCTCACCCTGATCGGGGCGATCACGTTCCTGATCGTGATGGTGATCGGCGGCGCTGGGTCGTTGTGGGGACCGGTGGTGGGTGCGGTGCTGTATACGTTCATCACTGCGCGAACCGGAGGGTGGGCCGATGACGACAGCATTCCCGGCGTCCTCCGGCCACTGTTTTCGTGGGCGAAAACCCCGCCTGGCACCGGTATCTTTGCGGTCGCCCTGATCGTATTGATGTTTGTGGCTCCCCGTGGAGTCGTCGGGGTATGGAGACAGCAGACACCCAGAATCGTGCGTGTCGTCCCTCGCCTCGTTGGCGTCGCGGCGGCAGCCGAAACGGCGGCTCTCGCAGCCGTCATCACCACCACCGAAGTTGACGCCGAGATTGCCGACAGTGCTGCTGACAGCCCTGACGGTAGAACCGACGGCGAAGGTGGTCAGATACAACCACGAGAGAACCCACTCGTCATCCAACCAACATCCACCGAATCAGTGGGGGAGAACCAATGATCCAACGACGCAAAACTGTCACGGCCGCATTCGCGGCCACCATGTTGTTGCTTGCCGCATGTGGCAGCGACGACGAGACCACAACCAACACCGACGCACCATCGTCGGTGACCGACGCACCCGACGAAACAGACGCACCGGACGTCACCGATGCGCCGGATGCGACCGCCGCCCCGGACGCGACCGATGCACCGGTCGACACCGATGCACCAGCCACCACGGAGGGCCCGGCTGAGGGGTTCGCCGTCAACACCGATGACTGTGTCGATCCCGATGCAGCCAATGCTCCGATCGAAGGCACCGTCAAGATCGCCGCGGCGATGCCGCTGACGGGCGGGGTCGCAGCGGCTGCGTTCGCTCCGGTGAAGGACGGCTTCGATGCCTACATCAGCTACGCGAACGAGCAGGGCCTACTCGATGGCTACACGCTGGAACTGACGATCGAGGACGACCAGTACAACCCCGAGCTGACCCCCGGCGCGGTCGCGACCCAGATCGACGCCGGTGCGCACATCTTCTCCGGCATCATCGGTTCGCCGAACAACTCAGCCGTGCGCGACGTGCTCAACGACGAGTGCATCCCGCAGCTGAACGCCCTGACCGGGTCGCCGCGCTGGGGTGAGGTTGCCGACTACCCGTGGACCACCGGATTGCTGGTGCCCTACACGGTTGAATCGCAGGTCTACGCCAAGCAGATCGCCGAGCTGTTCCCCGACGGCGCGACGGTGTCGCTGTTCTACGTGAACAACGAGTTCGGCCAGATCTATGCCGACGCGTTCAGCGACGTTGCCGGTGATTACGGACTGGAGATCCTCGGCGAGCAGACGATCGAGGCCAGTGATTCCAACCCGCCAACGTCGCAGGTGACCAATATCGCCAGCGAGCAGGCCGACATCGTGATGGCCGTCCCGCTCGGGGCCGGGTGCATCTCGTTCCTCAGCGAGATGGCATCGGCGAAGGCGCAGAACCCCGATTGGACGCCGTTGACGTTCATCACCAACACCTGTGCCAGCAGCCTGATCCTCGGTGCTGCTGGTCCGGCTGCTGACGGGTTGTACACCAGTGGAAACCTGCTTGACCTGACCGACCCCGCCAACGCTGAGATCCCCGAAGTGGCGACCTACCTCGACTACATGACCAGCCTCGGCAAGGGCGACATCGTTGCCACCGCCGGTGCCGGGTGGACCACGGGTGAGGCCACTGTGGCCATCCTGCAACAGGCCGCGGCATCGCCCGACGGGTTGACCAGGGCATCCATCATCAACGCCGCCCGCGCCTTCGAACTCACACCGTCGCTGGGTCGCGAAGGTGTGGTGTTCAAGTCCGTCGGTGAGGAGGACCCGTACCTGGCCGAGACGTTGCAGGTGCTCACCTACGACGCCGATACGCAGACCTTCGACGAAGTGGGTGAACTGATCAGCGAATTCGAAAGCTGAGCGTCGCGGTGGTCGCTGGTGCGACCGCCGCCACCACGTAATCCGAAGCGACCCGCCCCACCAGGGTGGCCGACCTTCAGGTCCTGGACCGGAATCCACTCGACCAGCTGGAGAACAGCGCC
>JANNHO010000512.1:0-31382 GCA_031404435.1 Acidimicrobiaceae bacterium
TGGTGAGCGTCGAACTCGACGGCCACCCGTTCAGGCCGGACATCCGCCGTGTCCATCTCGATGATGGCAGCGCCGTGAACACCCAGGTCGTGGTCAACGCCGCAGGTCCCCACTCGGCCGAGGTGAACCGGCTTGTCGACGTGCAGCGCGAGATGAAAATTGAGCACTGGCCGCTCCGCCAAGAGGTGTATGTTGCCCCCTGCCCGCGTTCGTTCGCGCTCGAAGCGGGTGCCCCGATCGTGGTCGATCTCGATCTCGGCCAGTACTTCCGTCCCCAACCGGGGGGCACGCTGCTGGCAGGTGGGACCGAAGCGGTGTGCGATCCGATGGAGTGGATCGACGACGCCGATCGGTTCAACGAGCATCCGACGGTTGAACGGTTCGAGACGTCGATGTTGCGTCTCGCTCGACGGATGCCCGAGTTCGGTGTACCGAACCGTCCGGTCGGTCTCGCTGCGCTGTACGACGTCTCCGACGACTGGATGCCGATCTACGACAAGTCGTGCCTGAAGGGATGGTTCATGGCCTGCGCCACCAGCGGCAACCAGTTCAAGAACGCCCCGTTGGCCGGAAAGTTCATGCTCGCGCTCATCGAAGCAGCGAGCCGGCGACGAAACCATGATGTCAAGCCGGTCACGTTCGTCGCGCCACGCACCGGGCGAACGATCAACCTCGCCGCCTTCTCGCGCAACCGCCCGCCCGCAGACACGTCCGGCACCGTGATGGGCTGACGGCCTGCGTCGCTGGTGCATTGGGTTATGCGAGGTGGACGATCAGGTCGGGGGGCGTGCCGGCGGCACGAATCACGGCGGTGTTTGCCTCGTCGACCCGTTCGACCCAGGCGCGTGCCGCGTCGGGCGAACGTCCGAACTGCTGATGACGCTGCACGAGCCGTTGGAGGCGAACCGAATCGTCGATCTCGATCATCCAGCACTCGTCCAGCAGCGGTGCCACCGCGATCCATGCGCCGTCGTCGATCAGTAGGTAGTTCCCCTCGGTGACGACGAGATTGGCGCTCGTGTCGATGCGGATCGATCCGGCAATCGCGGCTTCGAGCGCGCGATCGAAGCGCGGTGCCAGCACGTCGACGTGACGTTGTCGGACGCGCTGCAAGGTGGTGACGTAGCCGTCGATGTCGAAGGTGTTCGGTGCGCCCTTGCGATCGGCGATGCCACGTCGAACCAGTTCCTCGTTGGCGAGATGAAAGCCGTCCATCGGCAGAAGACGCGCTCGCTTTCCGAGCTGGCCGACGAGCGCTTCGGCGAGCGTCGATTTCCCAGATCCTGGCGCGCCGGCGATACCGAGAACCCGGCGACCAGCGCCGATCATCCGTTCAGCTCGTGCCACGAGATCGTCGAGTGACGGCACGGTTGCACCCATCACCACATCAGGCTTCACGGCCGCTGTCGTGCCGGGCATCGCGCCCGCCCCCGCAACGGAGCGCGTATCGGCGGGCTGGCCGCTCGTGGGGGTCATGTGCCCCAGTGTGGCGGGAGTTCGTGGCGCCATGGGGGGTCGGCACCGACTCGTTGGCATGTGATCGCCGCGACCTCGTTGGCGGCGCGTGTCGCCTGCACCACCAGCGCGTGGTGGGCGAGTTCGGCAACGCCGAACCCGGCAGTGATCCACCAGCCGATGAACGCCCCGCCAAAGGAGTCGCCTGCACCGATCGTGTCGGCCACCGTGATCTGCTCCGGAGCCACGACCGTTTCGGCATCGGCCGACACGACACGTGTGCCGTTGCCGCCATCGGTCAGCAGCACAGCCCGGACCCCCACATCGGCCGCGACGAGCGAGCGGGCGTACTCGACGGGGACCGAGTTGGGGGAGAGGTACACCGCGTCGTCGGTGCTGATCTTGACGATGTGCGACCGGGCATAGACCTCGCCCACGCGTCGCACGTATGCATCACGATCGGTGATCACGTGTTCCCGGCAATTGGGGTCGGCCATCACCAGCACATCCGGGGCGAGCGAGGCGACGTAGGCCACCACCGTTGTTGCCATGGGTTCGAGCACCAGGCCGAGGGTGCCGACGTGCACCGCTGCGGGATGGTCAAGCCCGCTGGGCACCTTGTCGAGCGCCGGTGCCGAGGTGCCGTTGAAGTAGAACCGGTACCGGGCTGACCCAGTTGGATCGAGCTCGGCGGCCGCCAGTGTGGTCGGGGAATCGGTGCGCACCGTTGCGACCGGATCGACCCGGTCAGCATGAAGTTGATCGAACAGTTTGGTGCCGAACCGGTCCGTGGAGATCGTGCCAAGGAACGAAACCTCTGCGCCGAGCCGGCCGAGTGTGCGCGCGACGTTGAACGGCCCACCGCCGAGCTTGGCCGACACCGATCCGTCAACGGCAACCACGAGGTCGATCAACGCCTCTCCAGCGACCACGATCACGAAGCGGACCCCACGCGGATCATACGGATTCGCCTGCGTGAGTGCGCCGGATCGGGCGTCGTGGCGTAGTTCGCCTGGCCAACTGTTTGGAACGCACAAGCCCAGGTGGACGACATCTCGCAAGGTTGTCACAGTGTCGGACGCGTGATGAAACTCGCTGTCAGCTCCGACAACCAGTGTGGGCTTGACGGCTTCACCGTCTGGAATCGCTGCCGAAACATCGCCGAAACACAGCATTGCCAACCTCCCAGGCGCTCGTGTCGAGCAATGACGGAGAGGGGCTCGAATGGACAGCGGAGATCTCGCATGGGTGCTGATTTCGGCGGCGCTGGTGCTGTTCATGACGCCCGGTCTGGCGTTCTTCTACGGTGGGATGGACCGCAGCCGCAACGTGCTGAACATGTTGATGATGAACTTCTGGTGCGTGCTGGTCATCCCGATCCTGTGGGTGGTGGTGGGCTACTCGCTCGCTCAGGTGCCCTTCGACAACGACCTGCTCGGCGGGTTCGATGCGTTCTTCCTCGACGGCATCGGCCTCGATGACAACGGTGGCCAACTTGCCACCATCGCCTACCTCGGCATGTTTGCCGCAATCACCCCGGCGCTCATCTCGGGCGCGGTTGCCGACCGGATGAAGTTCTCGGCCTGGGCGATCTTCGCCCCGCTGTGGGTGCTGTTCGTGTACTGCCCGGTGTTCAAGTGGGTGTTCGGCGGGTTCCTCGGCCAGCGTGGTTCGCTCGATTTCGCCGGTGGCACCGCCATCCATGTCAACGCCGGGATCGCCGCGCTCGCCGCGGTGCTGGTGCTCGGCAAACGCAAGGGCTGGCCCCACGATGGGCACCCGCCGCATTCGATGCCGTTGGTCATGCTCGGCACTGGCATCTTGTGGTTCGGCTGGTTCGGGTTCAATGCCGGCTCGGCACTCGGCGCCAACGGTCAGGCGGCACAGGCGTTCATGAACACGTTTCTCGCGGCAGCCGCAGCCGGTCTGTCGTGGTGTCTCGTCGAGCGATTCCGCGACGGCCATTTCACCAACCTCGGTGCCGCGTCGGGCATCGTGGCCGGTCTGGTCGCGATCACCCCGGCGGCCGGTTACGTGTCTGGTCCCGCGCCGATCGTGATCGGTCTCATCGCTGGCGTGGTGTGCTGCTTCGCGGTGCGGGTCAAGTTCAAGGCCGGCTTCGACGATGCGCTCGATGTAGTCGGCGTGCACTTCGTCGGCGGGCTCGTCGGTTCGCTCTTGATCGGCTTCTTCGCCAATCCCGACTTCTTTACCGGCTCGTTCCGCGAGGGCATCTTCTACGGCGGCAGCGTCCGCCTCCTGGCCGAGCAGTTGCTCGCCAACGCGGTGACGATCGTCTACTCGTTCGTCGTCACGGTCGTGATCCTGGTGATCCTGAAGCGCACGATCGGCATCCGTGTGTCGGACGAGGACGAGACGATGGGGCTCGACGCATCGGAGCACGGCGAGACCGCATACCACTCCAGTAACGTCATGGGCGGGCTGTGAAGGCCGCGTCAGGGGAGCCACGATCATGAAACTCGTCACCGCCATCATCAAGCCGTTCAAGCTCGACGACGTCAAAAACGCACTCAAATCGGCCGGCATCGAGGCGCTCACCGTCAGCGAGGTCCGCGGCTTCGGGCGTCAGGGTGGTCACACCGAGACCTACCGCGGTTCGGAGTACAAGATCGATCTCGTGCCGAAGGTGAAACTCGAGATCGTCGTCGCCGACGCCTCCCTCGACAACGTCGTCGACGCGATCGCCCAGGGGGCGCTGACCGGCAAGATCGGAGACGGCAAGATCTGGGTCACCTCCGTCGACGAGGTCGTGCGCATCCGTACGGGCGAGCGCGGTAGCGACGCAATCTGAACCCGCCTCGTAGGGTTCGGCAATGCCGAATCTCTCCCTCGACGAAGTCGAAGCACTGAGCCTGAAGATGTTGCGCTCGTCGGGAGCGTCGGTGTTGCAGGCTGCCCCGACCGCGCGCAGCATTCGCGATGCCGAAGCCGAGGGCCTGCGCCCGATCGGGTTGTCGTATCTGCCCACCTATTGCGAGCATGTCGCCTGCGGCAAGGTGGCTGGCGACGCTGTGCCAACGGTCGCCCGCCCACGCGTGGCGACCGTTGTGGTCAGTGCGCATCATGGCTTTTGTCACCCGGCGTTCGAGTCCGGTTCGGCGTTGTTTGTCACAGCGGCGCGCGAGTGCGGCGTCGCGATCATGGCGATCGAGCATTCGTATTCGGCCGGGGTGCTCGGCTGGTTCGTCGAGCGTCTCGCCAACGACGGCTTGGTGGCGCTCATGTTCGCCAACTCGTCGTCACTGATGGCCCCCGCCGGTGGGACGCGTCCGTTCTTCGGTACGAACCCCATCGCCTGGGCTGCGCCCCGCACTGACGGCTCGCCCGTGGTTGCCGACCTGTCGTCGTCGGCGGTCGCGTGGGTGAAGGTGAACGCCGCCGCGCAGGCCGGGCAGTCGATCCCCGAAGGATGGGCGCTCGATGCCGACGGGCGGCCAACCACCGATGCGACCGCCGCACTTGCGGGTTCGATGGTGCCTGCGGCCGGCCACAAGGGCTCGGCACTGGCGCTGCTGGTCGATGTGATGTCGGGTGGTGTCGCCGGGTCGAACTTCTCGTTCGAGGCATCGGGTTTCGGTGGTAACGAGGGTGGCCCGCCCGATGTCGGTCAGGTGATCCTGGCGATCGACCCGACGGCCACGATGGGTGGCTCGTTCGCCGGACGGTTGGAGGTGGAGTTCACTGCGCTCACCGCCGACCCCGGTGTGCGCCTGCCCGGCGGCCAGCGTCTGGAGCACCGCCGCCGCGCCGAGATCGACGGGGTGGACGTCCCCGATGATCTGATGGTCGTGCTGCGCAGCTACGTGCGTGATTGACCCCGCGCCCCGCGCAACAGCTTCCTGACGTGCGCGGCAACGTCGTTGGGCTGCACCACCGCGCCACGGATCAGGTCGTCGAAGTGCGCGGTCAGCGTGCGTACGTGCTCGCTGGAGGTGAGCACGAGGAACATCTGGCCGAGGTAGATGGCGGCGCGCTGCGGACCGAAGATGGTGATCGGCGCGGCGTAGCGCTCGAGCCCGTCGAACAGGAACCAGCGGAACGTGGGGTACAGCTCGGTGGTCAGGGTGACGATCTGTTCGAGTTGTGCGATACGTACGTCGGCACCGAGGGTTCGCCAGATGCCATCGCCGTTGGCCAGCGACTCCAGCGACTGGATGCTGCTGCAGCATTCGAGATCGCCGCCGAGTTTGCGGGTCCATGCCAAGCGTGCCGCAGCCGTTTCGATCTGTTGCTCGGGGCGCGATGCGACGTAGTGGCGGATCTCGTGATGAATCACGGCTTCGGTCTTCAGCAGGTCGGGCAGCGTGGAGGGGACGTAGCGGATCTTGTAGCCCTGGGCCTCGTTGAACCATTCGATCAACCGCTCATCATTGGCCGACAGGGCGTCGCGGGCGAACGAGGTCGTTTCCTCCACCATTTCGGCCTGCATCGGGCCGGCGTGCGACAACCCGAGCAGCCAGTCGATCGACACCTGCTGTGCGGCGGCCACTTCGGCCAGGGTTTCGACGCGGGGGAGCCTCCGATTCGTGGGTGAGAGCAACTGCGACAGGGTGGAGCGGTCGATACCAGCAGCGGCGGCAAAGCTGCTGCGCGACCCGTCGCTGCGCTGGATGACCTCTTCCAGGCGCGCCTGGAAGGTTGCGATCAAGGTGCGGCGATCGATCATCAGAACATCGTAATCACAGCAGATGTGATGCTTGCGCAACAGATGACGTATTTCCGTGGGTAAGTGCAGCGAAATGTGCGCATCATCGCAGCGTGGTCCGCTGCGCGCGGCACGTCACGAGTGCGACACTGCGTACCTGGTGAACGACAATCACGCCCCGATGGAGCAGCTCGACTCCGCTTCGGCGCGGCGGTTGCCGTCGACGATCGAATGGCCGACCGTTGCCGTGCTGGTCGCGTACTGGGCCGCGTTCGCGGCGATCATCGGATGGCACGAACGGCTGCCGACGGTGGTGGTGATTGCCGTGTTGGCGATGCTCGGCGGGTGGTTCATGTCGATGCAGCACGAGGTGCTCCACGGCCATCCCACACCGTGGTCACGCCTCAACGTGGCCTTCGTCGCCATCCCGCTGTCGCTGTGGCTGCCCTATCCGCTGTATCGCGAATCGCATCTCGCCCACCACGACAGCGACCTCACGGTCCCCGGGCTCGATCCGGAATCGTTCTACCTCGACCAAGCCACGTGGGACGGCGCTCGCGGTTGGAGGCGCAGTGTCTATCGGCTCCACCACACCCTCGTCGGACGGATGCTGTTCGGCCCGGCGTTCGGGCCGTCGGCGCTGCTGCGCGACGAAGTCGCAGCGTTGTGGGGCAACCGTTCGCGGCAGCGGATCTGGCTCGTCCACCTGGCGGGTTCGGCGGTCGTGTGCTGGGTGGTGTTCGGAGTTGCCGACGTGCCCGTGTGGCAGTACATCATCGGCTACTGCTACCTCGGCATGTCGCTCACCTACCTGCGGTCGTACGCCGAACACCTCGCGCTGGCCGAGCTCACCCGGCGGACGGCGATGGTGGTCAGCGGCCGGTTCTTCGGCGTGCTGTTCCTGTACAACAACCTCCACCACACCCACCATGCCGTCCCCGGCGAAGCGTGGTACCGGCTGCCGCAGCTGAGCGACCAGCTCGGTTCCGAGTCGCTCGCCGACAACGGTGCCGGTCTGTACCGGGGCTACGGCGAACTGCTGCGCAGGTACGCGTTCCGCCCGTTCGATACCGTGATCGCACCCACCGACGTCACCGGCAGGAATCCGCTTCCGTGAACGGCGCCCGGACGGTCGACGATTCGGGTGGGCGATGAACCGGAACCGACCGGGTCATGCGTCGCTCGGAATGTACCCGTTCGAGCAACTGCGCCCCACGTACGACCGGCTGTGGGAGGCTGTCCGTGCCGAGGCCCCGTGGTTGCCGGCCAAGCTCGGTTGGGACCGCGCTCTCGACGAATCGTGGCTCGCGTCCGACATGGTGATCGCCCAGACGTGCGGTTGGCCGCTGATCAACGAACTGGCCGATCGGGTGCGCGTCGTGGGGGCGTTCGAGCCTCGTGTGCCGGGTGCAGTCGGGCATCGCTATCGCAGTGTGCTCGTCGCCCGGGAGCCGTGTGCGGTTGCCGATCTGGCCGGGATGCGCGCTGCCGTCAACTCGTCCACCAGCTTGTCGGGGTGGGTGAGCCTCGTAGCCGCCGTGCACGGCCCCGGTGCCACGTGGGCCGGTGCGGTCAGTTGGACGGGTTCGCACCGCGCCAGCATCGCCGCCGTGGCCGAAGGTTGTGCCGATGTTGCCAGCATCGATGCGGTGTCGTGGGTGCACTTCGGCCGCCTAGTGCCAGAGCTCGTCGCCGGGCTCGTCGAGGTCGGCAGCGGCCCGCTCGTACCATCGCTGCCGCTGATCACCGCCGCGTGCACGAGCGACGAGCAGTTAGCCGAGCTACGCGCCGCACTCGCCGCAGGGTGCGCTTCCCCTGAGATCACCATCGCGGCGCATGAGTTGTGCATCGGCGGGTTCGATCCGCTCGGTCTTGAGGACTACCTCTCGCTCATTCATCTCGCCCCGCACCCTGGCCCCACCGGCGCCATCAACTGACGTGTGCCTGAGCGCGCTGGCGGGTGGGGGGAGGTTCTCTACGGCGGCGACGGTAGGGTCGACGCTGCAGTGGCCGCAATTCGGCTGCTGCGGTCGAGTGCAGCGTCGAGATTCTGGCGCACCGGGTTCCCTGCAATCCCTGGGAACGTCGCTTCGAATTCGGAGCGGTTGGCCATGCATCAACGGCCAAACCACAACCCGATAGAAAGCCCCCAATGACCTCCATCCCCTCCACGCCTTCAGGCGCGCACGCCCAGAACCGTCGTCGTCGACGACCGCGCGTCACGGCCCCGAACACCGGGGGCGCCTCGACCGGCCAGCGGTCCGGCGCGACGAATGGCTCGCGCCCGTCGTCGTCGAGCCAGTCGCAGCACGGTGCCGGTTCGGTGAGCATCAGTTCCGAGCGCACCGAAGTGATCCAGGTCGAGACGTTCGGCGAGCTCGGCGTCCCCGTCGTTCTTGTCGACGTGCTCGCCCGCGATGGTGTGACCCGGCCGTTCCCGATCCAGTGCGCGACCCTCGGCGACTCGCTTGCCGGGCGCGATGTGCTCGGCCGTGGCAAGACCGGAAGCGGCAAGACGATCGCCTTTGCGATCCCGCTCGTCACCGCACTTGCCGCGTCGGCGCGTCGCCCGCAGCCAGGCCGTCCCCGGGGTCTGATCCTGGTCCCCACGCGTGAGCTGGCCAATCAGGTTGCCGAGACCGTCGCCCCGCTCGCGAAGGCGATGTCGCTGAAGGTCACCACGATCTTCGGTGGTGTTGGCCAGGCCCCGCAGGTGTCGGCATTGCGCGCCGGTGTCGACATCGTGGTCGCCTGTCCCGGTCGGCTCGAAGACCTCATCCAGCAGCGTCACTGCCGGCTGGATGCTGTCGAGGTGACGGTGCTCGATGAGGCCGACCACATGGCCGATCTTGGTTTCCTCCCCGCCGTGCGTCGTCTGCTCGATGGCACCCCGCAGGGCACCCAGCGCCTGCTGTTCTCGGCAACGCTCGACAACGGCATCGACGTACTCGTCAAGCGGTTCCTGCAGAGCCCGGTCGTGCACTCCGTCGATCCCGTGGTGGCTCCCGTCTCCACGATGACCCACCATGTGTTCGCCGTATCGCTGGCCGACAAGCCGGCCGTCGTTCGCGCACTGGCCGCCGGGGTGGACCGCTCGTTGCTGTTCACCCGCACCAAGCACGGTGCGAAGAAGCTCGCCAAGCAACTGACCGTGTCGGGCATCCCGGCGGTGGAGTTGCACGGCAACTTGTCGCAGAACGCACGCGAGCGCAACCTCGAATCGTTCACCACCGGCAGCACCCGCGTGCTGGTTGCGACCGACATCGCAGCGCGCGGCATCCACGTCGACGACATTGCGCTCGTCGTGCACGTCGACCCGCCGGCCGAACACAAGGCGTACCTGCACCGTTCGGGCCGCACGGCACGGGCCGGCAGCGACGGCGTCGTCGTGACTGTGATGACCCCCGATCAGGCCGGCGATGTCCGTTCGCTGGCACGGGCCGCTTCGATCTCGCCGACGATCACCCAGGTGACGCCGACCCATTCGGTGCTCACTGCCCTGGTCGGCCCACCGGCTCCGCATGTCGCCCACGTCGCTCAGCCCGTGTCGGCCGACCGGCCCGGTCCGTCGCGTTCAGGGTCGGGTGCCCGCTCTGGGCCATCCGCCCGCCCGGCTGCCCGCCCGCTGCAGCGGTCGCGCTCACGAAGCACCGGCCGCCGCGGCTGATCCCGGCGACCGGGACCCGGTCGCGATCGCCCGAGTACTCAGACGGCGACGGTCAGACGGGCTGTCCAGCCGGTCACGTTGTCGCCTGACATCGTGGCCAACTGCTGCCCGGCGCCGTCGTCGCTGAACACGTTGTCGCTCTCCAGCGACACGCGTTCGAGGTTGCCGACGCTTGATTCGTACCCCTCGGCCGCGTACACGACCTCGCAGGTTTCCCGCGGGAACGCGATTTGTGATGTCGCGATCGCGTTGCCGCCATTGGTGGCCGAGGCAAGGTCGGAAAACACCTCGAAGTGGATGTGTGGCCAACGCCCGTCGTAGCAGCCGGTGTAGATCGTCTGAAACGTGACGGTTCCGTCGGCGGAGGATTCCTGCACACCGCGCAGGAAGTTCTCGTCGGTCACACCGTCGGAATACATCGAGTAGCGACCGTCGGCAGTTGCGTGCCACACATGCACCCCGGCCCCGGGCAGGGGGGTGCATCCGGCAGCGGCATCGAGGATGGTGAGTTGCAGCGTGAGCGGGACGCCTGGCGCGGTTCCGCTGGCCGAGCCGATGCTGGTGCGAATGTCGGAACGGACCACCCCGCTCTCCGTCAGCAGGTTCGGGCCATTCGTGCCGTCCCCTGGGAACGGTCCGCCCGTCTCGGCCGGGATCACCTCGCAACTTGCGCGATCGGTGGTTGCGGTCACCGATTCGGCATCCGTCGTACCGGAGACGGTGGCGGACGAGGCCGAACTGTCCGAGCTGCACCCGACGAGCGCCGCGATGCCTGTGCCGGCGAGGAGCTTCAACAGGCTGCGCCGCCGCAGCAACGTGGATAGGCCGTCGTGATGATGATGCCGAGTTTCCATAGATCCGACGTTACGAACCGGCACCCCATGATGCGTCGTGAACGGCCGTCATCTCACCGACTTCTCACCGTTGCGGATCGGCCGCCAGCTCAGCTGCGGGTTCGGGAGACTTCGACGGCGACAAGCAGTTCCTGCGAGGCGGGCGCACCGAACACCACACCGTGCACCGGAGCGACATCGGCGTAGTCACGCCCCCAGCCGGTGGTCACGTGGCTGCGTGGTGGCACCTGATCGTTGGTTGGATCGACATCGAGCCAGCCCCATCCGGGGACGTAGATCGCGAACCATGCGTGCGAGGCGTCGGCACCCACCATCTTGGCCTCGCCAGGTGCCGGTTCGTTCTCGATGTACCCGCTCACGTACCGGGCCGGCAGGCCCAGCGACCGGATCGTGCCGATTGCGAGATGGGCAAAATCCTGACAGACACCGCGGCGATGTGCCAGCACGTCGGCGACGGGAGTACTGACGTCACTGAAGCCCGGATCGAAGACGAACTCGGCGAAGATGCGGTGGCACAGGTCGGTGACGGCCTCATGAAATGCTCGACCGGGCAGGAACGACCACGAGGCGAATCGGGCGAGATCCGCCGATGGCACGACGAGCGGCGAATCGATCGAACACATCCGCGCGAGCAATCCGTCCGGGCTGGCGTCGGTGGCGACGATCGCGGGAATCTCCTCCCACGGTGGCGACCAGACGAGCTCGACGGGTGCGGTGATGTCCACCTCGCACTCCCCGATGACCACCACTTGGTCGTGGATCTGCTCGACAGCGCGGTAGGACACATGGTTCCCGAACACGTCAAGGTAGTCGTCGGCGTGATCGGCGCCCGGCACCGTGGTCACCGCCGAGCTGACCACCGTTTGTGTTGGCGTCTCGCGTGGGCGCAGGTGGGCCACCGTGTGACCATTGTTGACCGGCGCGCTGTACCGGTACTCGGTGGTGTGGCGCACGCGGTAGCGCATCAGCCCGAACCGCCGAGGTCACGACGGGCCGGGTGGGTGAACCAGGCCAGCATCAGTTCGCGAATCAGTTCCAGCAGCGGACCACGCACGTCGAGCACGAGCTTCGCCAGAGAATCGGGTCCTTCTCCTAAGCGGCCTCGCGCCGCAGCGTCGAGGAATCGTCGATGCTTGGTCGCATCTGGGTTCCAGGGCAGCGCGGCCAGGTGCTCCATGATCCGGTCGAGCTGGAATGCGAGGGAACGTGGGTTGGAGTCGTCGTGCACCAACAGTTCCTCGATCGCGGCGATGCGGACGTCGCTGCGGTAGCGGCGACGATAGGCGACCAGGCTTTCACTCGCGCCGAGGATGAGGTCGTACACCGGCTGGGCAATGTCGTCGCCGGGCACGTTCGTCAGGGTCGCTTCGATCACCCCGAGCAGGAGCACCGCCCGTTCCAATCGCCGACCGAGGTCGAGGAACCGCCAACCCGGTCCGCGCACCATGGATTCCATGACGAGACCGGCCAGCGCGGCCAGATCGCCCATGATCCGGTCGAGGCACTCGGCAATCAGGAACGGGTCGCTCTGGCCGGTCGATGCGATGAGCACACGGCGTTCGCTGTCGAGTCCGTTGATCATCTGCCAGGTCGCACTGGACAGGAACTCGCGGACCCCGCCGGCGTTGATGGCGAGGTGTCCGAGGCTGTTCACTACGGCACCCGAACGTTGGCCGAGCGCCGCAGCGACCTCGACGGTGAGGACGCTCATCGCATCGGCGGTTCCGAGGCCCGGTGCTCCGGCGGCCGCCGGCGACAGTTCCCCGGACGGCTGGCCCCCGCTGACGGCGCGCATCGCGGCGATTGCCGAATCGAGCCAGCGCGAGGTGACGAGGGCAGGGTCGCTGCCTGCCCGCGCGATGATCAGCCGCGCCGTGCGTGTGGCGGCCTCGGCGCGCTCGGCGTTGCGTCCCAGCCAAAACAGCGACTCGGCGGATCTGGTCGGCAACGAGTCGCGCAGGTCGATCTGCGGGAGCCGGGTGCGTCGGGCGACCGCGATGGATCGCGTGTGGGCATGGTGGACTCCCGGAGCCCCGAGCACCCAGACGTCCTTGCCGAATGCGTCCGACGAATTGATCACCACCTGCCCGGGCCGGACATGGCGGCCGTGCCCGCCCGGCAACACAATGGCCTCGCCGCCGATGCGCACGGTCTGGACGCGGATGCTGGCCCGCCCGCTGCACAGCTCCCCGTCGACCGCTACCGGCGTACTGGCGAACTCGATCTTGCGTTGGACCACGAATCGATGCGGTGCGGCGGTGAGTCGGTCCATCCACTCCGTGGTCTCGATGTCGGAGAGGCGGTCACCGAGCACCGACGGCAGGGGCGACACCGCATCGATGTCGTGGAACACGAACGCATCCGGCTCGGCGCGCACCGCAGCGAGCCGGTCGCGATCGCCGCACCACCACGTCTCGATTGATGCCAGCTCCATGGTTTCGCCGAGAAGGTGCCAGGCTGCGTCGGCAAGGAATGGCTGCAGCCACAACCGGTCGGCGAGTCCGCTGCCGAGGGAGTTGGCGACCCCGACGTGACGCTCGCGGACGGCCTGCAGCAAGCCGGTCACGCCACCGGAGCCGGCGGGGCCGAGTTCGAGCGGATCCGATCCGGTGTCGGCCAAGCGGCGAAAGACGACGTCGATCTGCTCCAGGCCGCTGAGTGTTCGCAGCCAGACCCTGCCGTCGCGGGTGAGCAGATCCCCGCTGCTCGCCAGGTGGTACCCGAGGTACGCGGCGAGGTAGGACGCCTCGACAAAACCTGGCCTCTGTGGGTCGGGCCCGAGCAGGATGGTGCGTGGACTCGCGACCGACTCCGGAGCGACCGCCGACAGCGCCGTGCGCAGATCGCCGAACCAAGCCGACAGCGGCCGCACCGCGAGTTGGCGGAAGGCCTCTGGATACAGCCGTGACAACACGGTCCGGTTCATCAGGGCGTACCCGCACCCGGTGGGAGCGTCGGTGTGGTCGCGCAGCACCAGCCACGTTCCGGCGCTGTCGCGAACCAGGTCGGCGGCGTGCAGCATCAGCCGTGGCGAGGGTGTCGGCACACCGACCGCGGCAAGTTGGTAGGCACGCGAACCGGTCACGGCCGCTGCCGGAATCACCCCGTCGAGCAACAGCCGCTGCGGCCCGTACAGATCGTCGAGCACTGCGCCGAGCACCCGCGTCCGCTGGGCCAAGCCGCGTTCGATGCGGCTCCACTCCGCTGCACCGATCACATACGGGACCGGGTCGAGCCCCCACGGCATCCCGATCTCGCGATCGTCGTGAAAGACGTGGCCCGCACCCTCGGCGACGAGCAGGCGTTCGGCGACCGTCTGGCGCCGGGTGATCTCGGTGACGCCGATCGTCGACCATGCCCGCATCATCGATTCCCAGTGCGGTCGAACGTTGCCGTGCTCGTCGACGAGCTCGTCGAACCGGCCCGCGACGTGCCCATACGACGACGGGATGGACAGGGTCATCGGGTCAGTTCGGCCAGGCCGCGTGGCCGAAGTACGCACCCGTGATCCGGGCGTTGATCGATCCGATCGCGATCTGCAGACGGTCGGCTTGCCCGTGCAGTTCGCCGGCATTGAGGAGCACTGGCGGATCCGCCGCGGCCAGCTCGCGGAGCGCCCCTCGGCATGCTGCGAGAACCGATTCGCTGCGCGGCAGTACCCGTGCGCTCGACTCGACGCCCGCCAGGCAGTAGGCGACGGAGCGCGGGAACGTGGTCTCGCCGAGGATGAACCGGATTACCTCCACTGCGCCATCACCCAGCGCCGAGCGACGGTTGTACATCTGCAACGCGGACAGCGAGCGCAGCACACTCGACCATTGGATGTCGTCGTACAGCTCGGCGCGTTCGGGCCGATCGCCGAGCAACAGCCCTGCCCGCACGTCGAGCACCCTGGTGATCATGTCGGCTCGTTCGATGTGACGGCCGAGCCGCAGCATCGTGTATGCCTCGTCGCGACTCATCGTGGTGGTCAGAATGCCCAGCAGCCGCTGGTGTTCGGCGATGACTCGTTCCAAGAACCGCGCCCGGTTCCGCCGCTGGACGCTTTCGGTCGCGTCGCGTCCGGCGGTGAGGTACAGATCGTTCACCGCGTTCCAGGCCTGCGCTGGCAAGATGTCACGACAGGTGCGGAAGTTGTCGCGAGCGTGAGCGATGCTCGAGTGCACGCTGTCGGGGTTGGCCAGGTCGGCCACGAGAAAGGACACGATTGAGGTCTCGTCACCTGTTTCGTAGCGCTCGTCGAACCCTTCTCGCCCGCCAAGTATGGCCAACAGGTGATCCCATTTTGGCGTGACCGTGATCGGGAGATCGACGATGACGTGTGAATGTTCGCGCACGATCCGCGCTGTACCTTCGGCGCGCTCGAGGTAGCGCGCCGCCCAGTACAGCTGTTCGGCAACGCGGGAGAGCAACATCAGCTCTCCTCGACGACCCAGGTGTCTTTGGAGCCGCCGCCCTGTGAGGAGTTGACGACGAGCGATCCGTCAACGAGAGCGACGCGGGTGAGTCCGCCGGTGGTGACGTAGGTGTCGCTGCCGGACAGCACGAACGGGCGAAGGTCGACGTGGCGAGGCGCAAGCTCGCCGGCACACAACGTCGGCGCGGTGGACAGCTGCAGGATCGGCTGCGCCACCCAGTTGCGCGGGTCGGCCTTGATTGCGGCGATCGCCTCTTCGAGCTCGGCGTCGGTCGCCGAGCTCCCGATCGTCAACCCGTACCCGCCGCTTTCGTTAGCCGGCTTGAGCACCAGCTCCGCGGCGTGCTCGCACACGTAGTCCAACTCGTCGGGGTAGTGGCATCGATACGTGGGGACGTTTGGCAACAACGGTTCCTCGCCGAGGTAGTAGCGGATCATCTCCGGCACCCAGGCGTACACCACCTTGTCGTCGGCAACGCCAGCGCCGGGTGCGTTGGCGATGGCCACGTTGCCCGACCGCCAGGCGCGCATCAGACCGGGTACCCCGAGCTGAGACGTGGAATCGAACACCTCCGGGTCGAGGTACAGGTCGTCGATGCGGCGATAGACGACGTCAACGGGCTTGGGCCCATCGATGGTGCGCATCCACACCCGGTTGCTCGTGTCGACGAACAGGTCGGCACCTTCCACAAGCGGAACGCCCATTTGCTGGGCCAGGAACGCATGCTCGAAGTACGCACTGTTGTACACCCCTGGCGTCAGCACCACGACCGTCGGCTGGCGCACCCCATCGAGTGCAGTAGCAGCCAGCGAGACCAGCAGCCGGCGAAGCCGATCCGGGTAGTCGTCGACCGGCAGGATCGATTGACGTTCGAAGAGATCGGCGAAGGCGCGCTTGGAGATGGCCCGGTTCTGCAGCATGTAGCTGACTCCGGATGGCACCCGCAGGTTGTCCTCGAGCACGTACACCACACCATCGGCGTCACGCACCAGGTCGCTGCCGCAGATGTGTGCCCAGACACCGAACTTCGGAGACATGCCGACGCACTCGGGTCGCAGGTTCACCGAGTCGCTCAACAACTCGCCAGGGAAGATGCCGTCGGCGATGATGCGACGCTCGTGATAGACGTCGTCGATGAACCGGTTCAGGGCTGCGAGTCGCTGCTTCAGGCCGAGCTCGATCCGAGCCCACTCCGACGCGGCGATCACACGCGGGATGATGTCCATCGGCCAGACACGATCGGTGCCGCGCCCGTCGCTGTAGACGGTGAAGGTGATGCCGAGCGCGAGCATGTCGACCTCGGCGAGGCCCTGTCGTTGTCGGAGCTCGTCGACGTCCAACGAGCGCAGCCGTTCCACCAACGCGGTGGCGGCTGGTCGAGCGGTGCCGTGCGCGTCGACAAGTTCGTCCCACAGATGAGGGCTCGTGTGAATCTCGGCCATGTGTGCTGGCGACGTTACTTCTCGAACATGTCGTGAGGATGACGAGTCTGCGCGTCGGGCACGGTGCGCCGCCCCTCGTTCCGGTGCGCTGAGGAACCGGTCAAGCCGGATCGGGTGCCGGGTCGGCGGCTGGCCAGGCGACCGTGCGGAACGGGTGCACGCTCACCGATTGAAACAGGCCGGCCTTGGCGTACGGGTCGCCGGCGACGAACGCATCGGCCGCGGCCCGGTCGGGAAGCTCGACCACGATGCAGGTACCACACGGGTTGCCGTCGTCATCGAGTAGCGGGCCGGCGACAGGAGTGTCGAACGGGGCCATGTAGTCGAGGTGCTGCGGACGAGTTGCCATACGGAGCTCGAGGCTGCCCGGGTGGTCGATGGCGTGGATCACGAAGCGCATCGTTCAAGCCTCGCGCGCCGGGTGTGCGGCGCGCGAAGCCACGCAGGCACCACGCACAGCATCTCGTACAACAGGTTCGCGGCCTGGAGTGCGGTGTCGCTCGTTGTTCAGTTGACGATGGACGGGTCGGGGATGAACGTACGTAACAGCCATTGGAAGTAGTGCCACCCGGCCTGCGCTGACCCGACGCCCTCACGCGCAACGAGGGCTGCGTCGTCGCTGATCGGCTGCGCACCGGGTGCTTTCATGTGGGCTTCCGCCACCCGCTCCATCAACACGAAGAACCCGACGCACTCGTCGATGGTTGCGCCAACCGTGAGGAGGCCGTGGTTGCGCAGCAGTGCCGCTTTGGTCACGCCGAGTGCCGCAGCGATCCGCTTGCCGCCGTCGGTGGACATCACGTCGACCTCGTGGTCGTCGAAGATCTCGTGGTCCTCGAAGAACGCGCACGACTCCTGGGAGATCGGCCGGAACCGCTGTACCAGCCCCGAGAACGGCGTGCCATATGGCGTATGGGTGTGCGCCGCACTGACGATGTCGGGGCGGGCCTCGTGGATCGGCCAATGGATGTGGAACGCGGCGGGGTTGATGGTGCCCTCGCCATCGACGACTGTTCCGTTCGGGCCGACGAGCACGAGGTCGGCCACGGTCACGCTGTGGAACGGTGCGCCGTAGCGGGCCAGCCAGAAGTGGTCGAGCAAATCGGGGTCGCGGGCGCTGATGTGGCCGTCGCCCATCGATCCCCAGCGGTGCGCGCCGAACACCCGGTAGGCCAGCGCGAGGCGCGCCTTGCGGTGGGCTCTCGTCTCGGCGATGTCGGCAAACACTGGCTCGCCGTCACCGGGATGCAGGAGCGGGTAGTTGCTCATTCCGCCGACGCTAGATGATGCCCGGTGTGGGGCGGGCGAAGATCTCGCGGACCATCGGCTCGAAGTGCTCGAGCGGTTCGTTGCGATAGGCCGGGTCGAAGCAGTTCTGGTCCCACTCGGCGCAGAACGAGATGGTGGCCCCGTAGTGCTCGCTGTCGCGGTACGCGTCGCGCTCGTTGCGGTCGCGACCGTAGTGCTCGAACCAGTAGTAGCCCTGGAACAGGCCGTGATGTTGCACGATCCACCAGTTGCGCTCGCTCACGTACGGCCGCAGCAGCGCGGCCGCGATCTGGGAGTGATTGGCAGTACCGATGATGTCGCCGATGTCGTGAAGCAGCGCGCACACGACGGTCTCGGTGTCGGCCCCGTCGCGTTCGGCTCGGGTCGCTGATTGGAGGACATGGTCGAGGCGCGAAATCTGGTACGGCGACGGGCCGGCCATCTGCCCGAGCCAGTCGAGCACCCGGTCGGCCTGGCCGTTGATCTGCTGCTGTTCGTGGTCGAACACGAGGTCGTAGTCGGCCCGGGTGCCGTGTTCCATCGCGGTGAACGCGGCGGTGCCAGGCGCAAATTCGGTCACGACCGGACCGTCACGACTGGACCATGGCGTTCGTTGCGTCGCCGGTCATCCGGGCGAGGTTGCCTGCCATCTCGTCGGCGTCGAAGTACACGTCTTGGAGATGGCGTGCGCCGTCGGGGCTGAACTCGCTGCGGGCATGCAGCACACGGTGGTTGTTGACGAACAGCGTGTCGCCGGCGCCAAGCCGGAACTGGACCTGGTTGGCCGGGTCGCTCAGCTGTGCCCCGAGCAGGCGATAGGCGCGATACCACTCGGCCAGGTCGGGATGATCGAAGGGGAGCGGCTGCATCAACTGGTTCGAGAACCGAAGGTGGATCACCCTCCCTGCTGAATCGCGCCGAACCAGGGGCATGCGCGAAAACGCCTCGGCCGAATCGGAGTACTGGCGGAACCCGACCTCCACCCGGCTCAACACGTCGACCGCAGCCGGGTCGGTTTCAGCGAGGCGGTGGACGGCACCCCACCCGTCCACGATGGCCGACTCACCGCCGGTCGCCTTGTTGACGAGCATCGCCAGCACCTGCCCGCTGGGAGGGTTGGTGTAGTTGGCGAAGTCGTTGTGCGGTGGCACCGCTTCGCTGGTGTAGGCGACGTTCCAGCCGGCCGGGTCGACGCTGATGTCGAAGATCCGCCCGAACGAGAACTCTCGCACGGCGACCCTGATCGCATCCATGAACGTGATCACGCTGCCGGGCACGGTGGGTGAACCGGTCACCACGGCCACGCCATCACGGCGGAACGCTTCCAAGAAGCTGCGCCGGATGACGTGGTCGCGGAGGACCTCATCGTGATCGAAACGGCCCAAGTCGCTGTCGCTGTGCCACAGCCGAACGTGGTGTGCGCCGCGCCGCGCCGCTCGATCGATGGTGGCGAAGGTGTCGGCGGTGAACGTCGCCAGGTGGCCGTCGGAGAACGCCACCCGGAGCACACCGTCGCGCTCCGAGGCGTGCTCGACGGCTGCGTCCGGCCGAGCCCACGGCAGCGCCCGTCGCTCGTCGGCTTGGGCGATCCGGCATTCACCGCAGCGGCAGTTGTCGCGCAACCACTCGGCGGAGAGGAGCACCGTGCCATCGGTGAACTCCACGACGAGCCCGTGTTCGGTCAACTCGACGCCCACCACATCTCCCGCGGGAAAGCCGCCATCAACGGGCCCCATGTCAACCTCGATTGGTGTAGCCATCGCCACGCTCCTCCACTTCGAACAGCCACGATACTCGCCGAGGCGGGTGGAGCGCCACGTCTCGATCCACCTCGCGTGTCGGTGTGCCCATCGTGTCCGAGCCAGCTGCGAAGGTGCCGGGCTTCGACCTGGCTCCGCTTCGATCTGGGGGCCGGCCGCTAGACTCGGTCGGTTGTGTTCCTGAAGTCGCTCACCCTCAAAGGATTCAAGTCGTTCGCCGATTCGACGACGCTGCAGCTCGAACCGGGCGTCACCGTCGTCGTGGGCCCGAATGGGTCCGGGAAATCGAACGTCGTCGACGCGATCGCCTGGGTGCTCGGCGCTCAGGCTCCCAGTTCGGTGCGCAGCCAGAAGATGGACGACGTGATCTTCGCCGGCACGACCAAACGGCCGGCGCTGGGTCGGGCAGAGGTGACGCTCACGCTCGACAACTCGGCCGGCATCCTGCCGATCGATTTCACCGAGGTCGCGATCTCGCGCATCTTGTTCCGAACCGGCGAGAGCGAATACTCGATCAACGGCGTCACCTGCCGGCTGCTCGACGTGCAAGAGCTGCTCAGCGATGCCGGCGTCGGTCGCCAGCAACACGTCATCGTCAGTCAGGGACAGATTGACGCAGTCCTCAACGCCCGTCCTGAGGAGCGGCGCTCGATCATCGAAGAGGCTGCCGGGGTACTCAAGTACCGGCGCCGTAAGGAGAAGTCCGAACGCCGCCTCGATGCCACCGAGGCCAGCCTGCTACGCGTGCAAGATCTGCTGCGCGAGGTCCGCCGTCAGCTGCGCCCGCTCGAACGGCAGGCCGACGCGGCCCGCCGCCACGGTGACCTGATCGCCGAGCTGACCGCGCTGAAGTTGTTCGTCAGCGGCCGTGAGATCGCTTCGCTGCGAGCCCGGCTCGTCACCTTCGCCGGCGATCGGACGCAGATCGAAACTGCCGAGCGGGCATTGCGCACAGAGCTCGCCCACCTCGACACAGCTGTGCTCGCCGCCGAGGCCGAACTGACGGCTCGGGGTGACAGCGATCTCGGCGACGAGATGCTGCGCGTCGAGCAACTGCGCGAGCGGGCCCGTGGGTTGCACGCCGTAATGGTGGAACGCCGCCGCTCGCTCGAGCGTGATCGCGGCCAGTTGATGGACGGCAGCGTGGTGGCCAACCTCGAAGCCGACGCGGCGCGGGTACGCGACGAACTCGACCAGGTGACCGTTGATCTCGCCAAGATCGGACCGGATGCCGAGAAGCTCACGGCCGACTCGGAAGCGTTCGAAGCCGAGCGGCACGCCGCGCTGGCGATGATCGCCGAGATCACCAACGCCGGTTCCAACGCAACCTCCGCGGCACGTGCAGCCGCCGAGGTGCGCGGCGAGTTGCGTTCGATGCAGAGCGGGCTCGACCGGGCCGAAGCCGAGGCGCGGCGGGCACAGGGCCGTGTCGACACGCTGCGCGCCAAGTCCGAGCGTGCCGAAGCCGACATCGTCCGTTTGAAGGGCGTGGTCGAACAGGCCAGTCACTCGGAAGAACCGCTGGTGGCCGATGTCGAATCGGTCGAGCAACGACGACTCGCCGCGGTCACCGCGGCCGAGGCGAGCGCTGCGGTCCGGCAGGAGGCAGCGCAGGAGCTGTCGCGGTGGCGGGCCCGCGCCGATGCCTTGCGGATGGCACTCGAGGCCGCTCGTGCCAAAGCCGGTACTGAGCATCTCGCCGGAGTCGAGGGGGCCCTCGGCACCCTGCTCGACCTCATCGAGATCGACCCTGGGTGGGAGCCGAGTGTGGAAGCTGCGCTCGGCGACGCGTTGTTAGCTGTGGTGGTCGCCGAGCCCGATGCCGGCCGGCGGGCGTTGGAATCATTGCGTGGAGCCAACGTGCACGGTGCGGTGCTGGCTCTGGGTCTCGCTGCTGCAGCAGCGGTCCCAGCGCCGGCGGGTGCCGAACCGGTTCGACCGCACGTGCGCAGCTCGTCGGCTTCGGTCGAGCGGCTGCTCGACGCGATCGTTGGATCGGCCGCGCAGGCACCGTCGTTTGCCGCGGCGATCGATCTGGCGATGGCCAATCCAATGGCGATCGTGGTCACCGCCGAGGGCGACCGGTTCGGGCCCTCGGGTTGGCGCTACGGCGCGTCCGGTGGGGGTGCCACCGCCGCGGCGCTCGACGAGGCCACCGAGCGCCTCGTCGCGGCCGAACGCGAACTGGCCCGCTGCGACCAGACGGTGCAAGAAACCACAACCGAGCTCCACACAGCTCGGCAGTTGGAGATCCAGCTCAATCGCCGCCTTGACCAACACGACGCGAGCTTCACGGCCAGCGCCGAAGGGTTGACCAGGGCGCAGGCCGAGCGACGCGAGGCCAGCGCCGAACTGGAATCGCTCGACGCGTCACTGGCCGAAGCAACGGAGCGGATCGCTCGCGAGCGTGCCCGCATCGCCGAGCTCGAACGGCTCGTGCCGGCCCTGGAAGCCGACGAGGCGGCCGAGGCTGATGCAGCCAAGGCCCGCGGCGAGCTCCGCGCCCAACTCGATTCACGGGGCGCGAAGCTGTCGTCGCGCCGCCACGAGCTCGAGATGCGCAACGCCGGGTTGCACGATCGACAGGTGTTCCTCGAACGGCGACTCGAGGAAACCGAACGACGGCTCGCCGCCGATGCAGTTGCTCGTGCAGAAGCAGCCGAGCGGCGCACCGCCGTGGAACGTGCACTGGTTGCGCTCGCCCGCTTGCACGGTCTCGTCGACGGGCACCGCAGCACGATCGAAGCACGCCACGGCGAACTGGTCGAGATCCGGCGTCGGCAAAGTGACGAGGTGCGCGGCATCGCCGCGCGTCTCGACGAAAACCGTCGTCGTCGGGGTGCAGCCGAACGCGAGCTCGACGAGGCCCGTGAACGGTCGCGCCGCGTGGAGCTCGACGGTGCCGAGGCCCGGTTGCGCCTTGAGGCCGCTGTGGAAGCGTTGCGGCGCGACCACGACGTCGAGCCGGCCGTGGCGGAAGCGGCCGAGCTGCCGGTTCTGCCCGAGGGGCTCGCGCCGGCGACGCGAGTCCGCGACCTCGAGCGCGAGTTGCGCCTGCTCGGCCCGATCAACCCGCTTGCGCTGGAAGAGTTCAACGAGTTGCAGGAGCGCCACAAGTTTCTCGATGCTCAATTGGAAGACGTGCGCGACACCCGACGCGAATTGCTGCGTGTGATCAAAGCTGTCGACTTCGAGATCCAGACCGTGTTCGCCGCTGCGTTCGCCGATGTCAGCGCGCATTTCACACAGTTGTTCGACAACCTGTTCCCGGGTGGTTCCGGCAAGCTCGTCCTCACCGCCCCCGACGACCTGCTGAACACCGGCATCGAGGTCGAGGCCAAGCCGAGCGGGAAGAACGTCAAGAAGCTGTCGCTGCTGTCGGGCGGCGAGCGCAGCCTCACCGCGCTCGCCTACCTGTTCGCCGTGTTCCGCAGCCGGCCGTCCCCGTTCTACGTGATGGACGAAGTGGAAGCGGCCCTCGACGACGTGAACCTGCACCGGTTCCTAGGGTTGATCGCCGAGTTCCGACGCGAAGCGCAGCTGCTCATCGTCAGCCACCAGAAGCGGACGATGGAGGCCGGTGATTGCTTGGTTGGCGTGACAATGCAGCCGGGCGGCTCGTCGAAGCTCGTCACCGAGCGGGTGTCCGCCAGCGCCTGAGCGCAGCGCCCAATTGCGGGGTTCCGATCAGCTACGTTGCGACGGTGGCACTCGAGCGCGTAGCGGCATCGGCGATCCGACTCGTCGGGGTGAGCAAACGCTTCGGAGATGTCGTCGCCGTCGATGGTGTCGATCTCGAGATCGCTGACGGCGAGTTCTTCTCGCTGCTCGGCCCGTCCGGATCGGGCAAGACCACGGTGCTGCGGATGATTGCCGGCTTCGAGCAACCGAGCGCCGGAGCGGTGCTGCTCGATGGTGTGGACGTCACTCACCAAGCGCCGTACGACCGCGACGTCAACACCGTGTTCCAGGACTACGCCTTGTTCCCGCACATGAGCGTTGCGGAGAACGTGGAGTACGGCCTGCGCGTGAAGGGCGTCAAGAAAGCGGAACGTCGCCGCCGCGCCGCCGAGGCATTGGAGTCCGTTCGCCTCGCCGAGTACGGCTCGCGGCGGCCGAACCAGATGTCGGGTGGGCAACGCCAGCGGGTGGCTCTGGCACGAGCGCTCGTCAATCGGCCCAAGGTGCTGCTGCTCGACGAGCCGCTCGGCGCGCTCGACCTCAAGCTGCGTGAGGAGATGCAGGTCGAGTTGAAAGTGATCCAGCGCGATGTGGGGATCACGGTCGTGTTCGTCACCCACGACCAGGGCGAGGCGCTGTCGATGAGCGACCGTCTGGCCGTGTTCAACAACGGCCGGATCGAACAGGCCGGCACGCCGCGGCAGATCT
This sequence comes from Acidimicrobiaceae bacterium, assembly GCA_031404435.1. GTDB lineage: Bacteria > Actinomycetota > Acidimicrobiia > Acidimicrobiales > Ilumatobacteraceae > VFMC01. The sequence continues at coordinate 23,921 of JANNHO010000512.1, forward strand.
ACGACCGGCCCACGAGCGCGTTCGTCGCCGGTTTCGTCGGTTCGTCGAACCTGTTGCCACCGGCGGAATCCGAGCTCCTCCTCGGAGTGCGCGCGATGCACACGATTCGCCCGGAACGAATCCGAGTGGTGGACGCGACCGCCGCCGATCAAGGCGTGGGCTCCGGCGAGGTGTCGGTGGCCGGTACGGTGACCGACGTGCAGTACACGGGTGCCGATTCGCGCATCCGGGTCCAACTCGATGGGGTGCAGGCCACCGGCCAGCAACTCCTCGCCAGCGTGCCGAGCGACGGGCTCGCTGGAGTTGCCATCGGTGGAGCAATCCGCCTGGCATGGCCGCGATCCGCGGCCTTCATCGTCGAAGACAGCAGCAATCACACCGACTCCGAAGGGGGAGACGACACATGAGAGCAACACCAAAAACCGCAGCAGCCGCAATCCTGGTATCGCTTGCGTTGTTGGCCAGTGCCTGTGGCAGCGACAGCGAGACAAGCCCGGCCACCGACGCACCTGCCGGAACCGACGCACCTGCCGGCACCGACGCACCTGCCGGCACCGACGCACCTGCCGGCACCGATGCGCCGGCTGGCACTGATGCGCCGGCTGGCACCGATGTACCCGCCGGAACCGACGCGCCGGCCGGCGAGGTCGACTACCAATGGACCCCGAACGCCGACGCGCTCGCCGGTGCCGAGGGTCAGGTCAACCTGGTGGCCTGGGCCGGGTATGTGGAGGACGGCTCCACCGATCCCGCCTACGACTGGGTTACACCGTTCCAAGACCTGACCGGGTGCGCGGTCAGCACCAAGCTCGGCAACTCCAGCGACGAGATGGTGCAGTTGATGCAAAGCGGTGAGTACGACGGTGTGTCCGCATCCGGCGACGCAACCCAGCGGCTCATCTCCGGCGGCGACGTGGCGGCCATCGATGTCGACAAGTTTTCGAGCTACGCCGATGTGTTCGAGGGACTCAAGTTGCGGCCGTGGAACTCCGTCGATGGCGAGCCGTACGGCATGCCGCACGGTCGCGGAGCGAACCTGCTGGTGTACAACACCGAAGCGTTCCCCGAAGCGCCCGATTCGTTAAGCGTGATGTTCGACGGTGGCACCGTGGCTGATGGTGCCGTGTCCGTGTACGACAGTCCCATCTACATCGCCGACGCGGCGGTGTACCTGATGGCCACGCAGCCCGATCTCGGCATCACCAACCCCTACGCCCTCGACGAGGCGCAGTTCGCCGCAGCGATCACTCTACTCGAGGCGCAAGCCGACATCACCGGGCAGTACTGGGCGTTGTACACCGATCAACAGGCTGCGCTCGAAGGTGGCACCGTGCTGGCCGGCACCACCTGGCAGGTGATCGTCAACCTCGCGCAGGCCAACGGCGCCACGATCGATGCCGTGAAGCCCAAGGAAGGTGCGACCGGGTGGTCTGACACGTGGATGGTTGCATCGGCGGCAGCGAACCCGAACTGCATGTATCTGTGGATGGACTGGATCGCGTCGCCGTGGGCCAATGCCCAGGTTGCCGAGTGGTTCGGTGAGGCCCCGTCGAATGCCAAATCGTGCGGCCTCACGTCCAGCCCCGATCACTGTGCGATCTTCCACGCCGAAGACGAGGCGTTCTGGGAAGACGTGTGGTATTGGACCACGGCCACCGAGGAATGCCTCGACGGCCGTGACGTGGCGTGCGTGCCATACACCGAGTGGGTCGATGCTTGGACAGCCCTCCGCAGCTGAGCGCCACATCCGACGGGACCGGGGGGAACAGCGCGTCCCCCCGGTTCGGTCGCGCCCTGAACCGATCGTTCCGGCGCCGGTGGGTTGCGCTCGGTGCGCTGCTCGGGCCACCGGTGCTGTGGTTGCTGGTGGTCTACCTCTCCTCGCTGGTGCTGCTCGTTGCTGCGGCGATGTTCCGCCTCGACCCGCAGTCGCAGAAGCCCACCGGCGACGTCACCGCCGACAATGTTCGCGCTGCGCTCTCACGCTCGGAGTACCTCGAGGCACTGGCCCGCAGCGTCGGCCTGGCGATCGCTGTCACGGTGTTGTGCTTCGTCGTAGCGCTCCCGGTCGCGTTTTGTATCGCCAAGATCGTTCCCCGCTGGGCGCGCCGCGGGCTTGTCGTGGCGATGCTGCTCCCGTTGTGGGCCGGGTACCTCGTCAAGGCCTACGCGTGGAAGGCGATGCTGCGCCCCGCGTCGCCGTTCGGGATCGATACCAACGGTGGGTTCCTCGAAGCGACGTTCGGCTACACGCCGGGCTACGGGTATGTGGCCGTCGTCTTGTCCCTCACTTACCTGTGGCTGCCGTACATGGTGCTGCCGATCTACTCCGGGCTTGAACGTCTCCCGGAGTCGTTGCTCGACGCGTCGGGTGATCTCGGGGCGCGCCCGGCGCGCACGTTCCGCAGCGTGATCATGCCGCTGCTCGTACCGTCGATCGCGGCCGGCTCGATCTTCACGTTCTCTCTTTCGCTCGGCGATTACATCATCCCGGCTGTCGTCACCGAGCGGAAGGTGCAGCTGATCGGCAACGTGATCGAACGCACGCTGCTCGCACCGAATCAGCCGCTCGCCGCGGCGATCACGCTGTGGCCGTTATTGATCATCGTCGTCTACCTCATGGCGATGCGCCGCGCCGGTGCGTTTGACAATGCCTGACATGAAGCGATGCGTGGCATGAAGCTGTCACGGCCCACCAGGGCGATGTTCGTGCTGTGGCTTGTGGTGGTGCTCGCGTTCTTGTACGTCCCGCTGGCGGTGGTGGCCAGGCTGTCGTTCAACCCCGTCGAGACCCTCGGCTGGCCACCACGTGGCTGGACGCTTCAGTGGTGGCGTACGGCGTGGGAAACCGCTGGGCCGCGGACTGCACTGTGGAACTCGGTGAAAGTGGCCACGGTGGCGACCGCGATCGCGTTGTTCGTGGGGACCTTCGCCGCGTTCGCGATGCAGCGCTACTCGTTCTTCGGGAAGAACTCGATTTCGTTCTTGATCGTGCTGCCGATCGCTCTCCCCGGCATCGTCACCGCGGTTGCGTTGCAGAACAGTTTCTCGCGCACGATCAACCTCGGCCTGTTCGAGTTCCGGATCGGCTTCGGATTCCATTCGCTGGTGATCGCGCACGCCACGTTTTGCATCGTGATCGCGTATAACAACGTACTCGCCCGGCTGAAGCGGTCGTCGCCGAACTTGCTCGAAGCCTCCGCCGACCTCGGCGCGCACGGCTCGCAGACGTTCCGGTTGATCACGTTCCCGCTCGTCCGCTCAGCGCTGCTGGCCGGCGGGATTCTGGCGTTCGCGCTGAGCTTCGACGAGATCGTCGTGACTACCTTCACCGCCGGAGCAGGGTTCGAGACGCTGCCGCAGTGGATCTACAACCGCATCGGCCGGTCCAACGATGTGCCCCTGGTCAACGTCGTTGCCACGTTCGTGATGCTGGTCTCGATCCCGTTGGCGTGGCTCGCTCAGCGGCTCAGTGACGGCGGTGATTCGTCGAGTCGCCCACGCTGACCCGTTGACGGGCGCGGCCGCGCTGCTCACGCCGCGACCGGCCCGCCAGGGGTCTCGCCGATAGCGTTGGGTCACCATGGAGTGGATCTTTCTCGTTCTCATCGCTGTCGTCGTCGTCTTCGGCGTCGGGGTGCTCGTCCTCAACCGGCGCCGGTCAGCCGGTCAACTGCGGCCCCGTGACCAGACGGGTGAGATCGATCGCACGTCTGAGATCGTCCGCGCGCCGCGGCCGATGCGTCCGTCGAGTACGCCCGTCCTCGATCCGGTGGCGCCCATCACTGAACGTGAGCCCGACCCGGTGGCCGTCCTCGAGACGGAGGTTGCTCCTGCTGCGGAGGTCATCGAACGACCGACGCTGCTGTCGCGGATGGGCAAGGCGCGAAGCGCGCTCACCGGAGCGTTCCTCGGCGTCCGCACTCGCGGAGGCATCACCGATGCCACCTGGGACGACCTGGAAGAGGCGCTGCTGCGCGCCGATGTTGGGGTGACGGTGACCGCCGATCTGCTCGGCGGGCTGCGCCAACGGGTGAAGTCCAAGGAGATCACCGATGCCGATGGCCTGCTCGATGCGCTGCGCGCCGACATGTCGGCGCGCCTTGCGGGCGCAGATCGCGAGTTGCACCTCGTACCGGGCGAGCCCGGGTCACCCAACGTCTGGTTGTTCGTCGGGGTCAACGGGGTCGGCAAGACAACAACGATCGGTAAGGTCGGTGCGCTCCAGAAAGCGGAAGGTCGCACGGTGCTGATGGCCGCCGGTGACACGTTCCGTGCTGCGGCAGCCGAGCAGTTGCAGACCTGGGCCGAGCGCAGCGGCGCCGAGTTCGTGCGCGGCAGCGAAGGCGGCGACCCCAGCTCGGTCATCTTCGACGGGGTCGAGCGGGCATCCGCGCGCAACATCGACCTGGTGCTCGCCGACACCGCCGGCCGACTGCACACCAAGACCAACCTGATGGATGAGCTGCGCAAGGTTCGACGGGTTGCCAGCAAGGGCGCAGGCCGAGTCACCGAGTCGCTCCTGGTGATCGACGCCACCACCGGCCAGAACGGACTCACCCAAGCCCGCGAGTTCGGCGCGGCAATGCAGCATGACGACGCGGGGCTGACAGGGGTGGTGCTGACCAAGCTCGATGGCAGTGCGAAGGGCGGCATCGTGTTCGCAATCGAGACCGAGTTGGGCATCCCGGTCAAGCTCGTCGGCCTCGGCGAGACCATCGGCGACCTGATCGCCTTCGAGCCCGTCGCGTTCATCGACGCCCTGTTCGCCGAGTCCTGAGGCAGAAACTCCGTGAGAGCGGGAACCGCGACACTGCGTGGCGACGTCAAATGGGTATGACACGCTTTCCCCGCTCTCGTCGTCTGGCTTTCGCCAGCGCAGTCGTTGTTCTCGTCCTCACTGCGTGCGGCAGCGATGAGTCCCTGACCGGTCCGAGTTCCTCGACCGCCCCGGCCCCGGCGGTGATCGAGATCGTCGGTGGCGCCGGGGGCACCGGTCCGGCCTCGGCCGAGATGGCCGACCAGGCCGCCGACTCGACCAAGATGATGGCCGCCTACCTGGAATACGTGTACTCCGGCGACATCCCTGACCTCACCGGACCGGCAGCGTCGTGGTTCTTCGCGGCTGGTGTCGCCCCATCGACGGAACAGATCGCTGCTCTCGCGGTGGCGCTCGGTATCGAGGGCGACGTTCGCGAGCTCGGAGCCGATTTCGGCGGCGGCTGGACCGTCGGCCCGGCCGACTACAGCGAACCGTCGGTCACCGTGTCCGCCGATGCCATGCAGAGCTGGTGGTTCAGTCCCGGGTCCTCCCAGGGAGTGATCGAGACGATGGCGTGCGAGTACTACCCGCCCGGCGACCCGGCTGGTGGTGGCACCGATGCCACCGCCCCGGTGTGCGCCGAGCCTGAGCCGCCCGCCAACGTGCCCACCGCCGACGAGGCCAAGGTGTTGGCGCTTGCGCTGTTCGAATCGCTCGGTATCGCCGTGGACGCATACGACCTCGAGGCCTACGCCGACGACTGGAGCGCCAACGTCACGGGCTACTTGACCCTGGACGGGGTGCGCACGACAGTGGTGATCAGCGCCGGGTACGGCGCAGAGGGCGCGCTCACCTGGGCGAATGGTTTCCTCGCCACCCCCGAGCGAGGTGCCGACTACCCGCGCATCGGCGTCGAGGCTGCGGTGCAGCGACTCAACGACCAGCAAACCGGAATGTGGGCAACTGCCCGCGGCTCCAACGTGGGCGGCTACGTCGACGTCGACGTCGCCTCCGACTCCGGCGAGGGCGTGGCCGTCCCCAGCATCGGTGCTCCCGTCCCCTCGCCGACGACGACGCTCCTCGTACAGCCGGCGTCCGAAGGTAACGCGACGTCCGGCGGTGTCGCTGGCTCAACGGGAAGCGCAGGGTCAGGAGGCACTGCCGTCGATGTACCGGTGAGATGTGACCCAGCCGCCGATTGTGTGGAACCGCTGCCCGCCGAGATGCCCGCCGAGATTCCCGTCGAGATGCCCGTCGATGCGCCTCCGGCCGAACCGCTGGTCGTCACCCTCACCAGTGCTGTGGCCTCGCTGGAGCAGGTGTGGGCCGCCGACCAGACGGTGTGGCTGCTGCCGGGTTACGCGTTCGAGAGCGCCGACCAGGGCCGGTACTCGGTGATCGCAGTCGAGGACCAATATCTGGCCTTCACCGACCCGGCCCCTGTGCCGATGCCCGAGCCAATGCCCGTCGAGGAACCGGCCGTCTCGGGCTCTGACGGTGTGGTGGTCGAGCCGGGTGCGGTGCCGCCGGATGCGCCGCTGCCGCCCGTCAGCATCGACCCTGCTGTCGATGATGTTGTCGATCTGAAGGTGGCGACGAGCACCCTCGTTGGGTTGTCCGAGGCCGATGCTGCTGCGGCGGCGAAGGTCAACGGCTGGGTGATGCGGGTCGTCAGCGTCGACGGTGAGAATCTTGCCGCAACCGCCGACTACTCGCCGGGCCGGGTCAACGTTGCCGTCGAATCCGGCATCGTGACCGAAGCCGTCTCCATCGGCTGACCCGCTGACCCCAACGCAGCCTTTGTCTGGCGATCGATGCCAGTCCCGTGGGCCGGTCGGGTAACGGTGTGACACGCCGCTCGGATTGTGGCCGGTGCCAGGCGTCGGGGCCGATCGTCGGGGCCGGTCAAGGAACCGTGTGGCACCCATTTTGTATGGTGATCGGTGCCGGTCCGCAGCCGGTCGGGGTGACTGTGTCACACCGGTTTTGTATGGTGATCGTGTCCCGGTTTGCCGGGGCGTATCGGGCTTTCGGCCCCTCGAAATTGCAGAAACCTGTGTGCACCAGACCCCGCCTGCGGGGCGGGGTGACGCTGGTTCGGGTACGTGACGTGGGGGGTGATGGTGATGTCGGTGGTGACGGTAGTAGCCGGGTTATGCGCCCTCGATGTGGCGAATGCTGACCAAGCTGCCGTCGAGCGGGCGTTCACCCAATCAGCAGGAGTGCGCCGCTGGCTCGACGGTGTCGATGTCGCGTTGGCGGCCCGGCTGGTCAAGTTGGCCGAAACATCACCATCACTGTTCCCCGAACAAGCCGCTGCGACAGCAACCCGCACCGGGGTCCGCGACGGAACCAAACTCGTCAACCGCGCTGCGACCGTCGCTGCGGTACCGGAGCTTGGTGTGATGCTCGGCACCGGGGAAGTGTCAGGCGCCCATATCGATGTCGTCACCGCCGCACTCGGGAACCTGGAACCCGCGCAACGGGCGGTGCTCGCCTCGCGCGGTGGCGAGTTGGCGGTGCTTGCTGCGGGGTCGACACCGGATCAGTTTCGGCGCTCCGTTGCTGCCAGGGTTCGCCAGATCGAAGCCGATGATGGGATCGCCCGCCTGCAACGCCAGAAACGTCACGTCCGACTGCGAACCTGGGTTGATAACCAAACCGGGATGATCCGCATGTCCGGCGAATTCGACCCCGAAA
>JANNHO010000513.1:0-14530 GCA_031404435.1 Acidimicrobiaceae bacterium
CTGAGACGGAGGTTTGGGTTCGATGCCGAAGCACATTTTTGTGACAGGAGGTGTTGCCAGCTCCCTCGGAAAAGGTCTGACCGGCTCGTCGCTGGGTCGACTGCTGAAGATGCGTGGTCTGCGGGTGACGATGCAGAAGCTGGACCCGTACATCAACGTCGATCCAGGCACGATGAACCCGTTCGAGCACGGCGAGGTGTACGTCACCGACGACGGCGGCGAAACCGACCTCGACCTCGGTCACTACGAGCGGTTCATCGACGAGAACCTCACGCGGAACTCCAATGCCACGACCGGTTCGATCTATCAAGCGGTGCTCGCTGCCGAACGGCGCGGCGACTACCTCGGCAAGACCGTGCAGGTGATCCCGCACATCACCGACGAGATCAAGCGGCGCATCCATCGCCTCGCCACTGACGAGGTCGATGTGGTGATCACCGAGGTCGGCGGAACAGTCGGCGACATCGAGATCCTCCCGTTCCTCGAGGCGATTCGCCAGTTCCGCAAGGAGGCTGGCCGCGACAACGTGTGCTACATCCACGTCACGCTGGTGCCATTCATCGGCCCGAGCGGCGAACAGAAGACCAAGCCCACGCAGCACTCTGTGACCGAGCTGCGTAGCCGCGGCATCCAGCCCGACGTGATCGTGTGCCGCAGCGAAGCACCGATCAGCGACAACTTGAAGCGCAAGATCTCCAACCTGTGCGATGTGGACGAGCGCGCCGTTGTCAACGCTGCCGACGTGCGCAACATCTACGAGTTGCCGCTGATCCTGCACGACGAAGGCCTCGACGACGTCGTGTGCGAGGTGTTGCGCATCGATGCCCCCCTCGATGCCGCCCCGTGGCGAGAGCTCGTCGACAAGGTCGAGGCCGCGACCAAGCCGGTCAAGATCGGCCTGATCGGCAAGTACGTCGAACTGCAAGACGCGTACCTGTCGGTGGTCGAGAGCTTGAAGCACGCCGCCATCCATCACGGTGCCAAGGTGGAGATCGACTGGATCCAGGCCGAAGACGTGGAAGGCCTTCTCGCCGCCGGTCGCCTCGCTGACCTCGATGGCGTGGTGATACCCGGCGGCTTCGGCGAGCGTGGTTTCGAAGGCAAGATCGCGGCCGCCGGCTACGCCCGCGAGCACGACGTGCCGTGCCTGGGCCTGTGCTTGGGGTTGCAGGCGATGACTGTCGAGTTTGCCCGCAACGTGATGGGCCTTGTCGGGGCGAACTCGACCGAGATGAACCCGGCCACGCCGCACCCGGTGATCGACCTGATGCACGACCAGCGCGACATCAGCGACAAAGGTGGCACCCAGCGGCTCGGCGCGTTCTACGCGATCCTCGAAGGTGGCACACGTGTGCACCAGGCCTATGGCGAGCCGGTTGTCAGCGAACGACACCGCCACCGCTACGAGCTCGGAGCCCACCTGAAACCGCGTCTCGAAGCGGCTGGGCTGCGCTGCAGCGGGTTGTCCCCCGATCGTCGCCTCGTCGAGTTCATCGAGCTCGACGACCATCCGTTCTGGGTTGCCACCCAGGCCCACCCGGAGTTCAAGAGCCGTCCGGACCGTCCGCATCCGCTGTTTCGCGATCTGGTCAACGCTGCGCTCGCCCGCCGCGAGGCGCGTGCCCCGCACCTGTTCGTTGTCGACGAGCCCGTCGCTTCTCCGTCGGTGGCATGACACCAACGAAGGGGTTTCGCCACCTCGATGACCGCCTGGTGCACCAGGGGCACGTGTGGCATGTGGCGGTCGGCCGTTTCGAATCCCCGGACGGCGAGGTTTTCGAACGAGATGTGGTGCGCTCTCCCGGCGCGGTCGCCGCGGTGCCGTTGCTGTTCGATGCCGACGGCACTGCCTGTGTGGTCATGGTGCGTCAGTATCGACCGCCGTTCGATGAGCAGATCTTGGAGATCCCGGCTGGCATGCGCGACGTAGCCGACGAAGCGACCGAGGTCACCGCAGCGCGCGAGCTCGTCGAAGAGGTCGGGCTTCGTGCCGGCAAGCTGGAACCGATGGTGGCGTTCCTCCCGTCGGCGGGAATGACCGACTCGGTACTCCACCTCTTCCTCGCCACTGATTTGGAACACGTGGAACGCGACACGCATGGACCGGAGGAGGCGCATTCGGATGTGGTCCAGCTCCCGCTTGCCGAGGCAGTGGCGATGGTGCTCGACGGCACCATCCGCGACGCGAAGACGATCATCGGACTCCTCCTGGTGGAGCGTCGCCTCCGGCAATGGTGATCGCCGATGATCCTGCGGCGGCGGAGCTCCCGCTGGTGGTTGAGGAGTTCCTCACGTGGATGCTCACCGAGCGGGGCCGGTCGGCCAACACGTTGGCGGCGTACCGGCGCGATCTCGTGGCGTACTGCGCCTGGATGGGCCGCGGCGGCAGCGATGTCTTGACCGTCACCACGCATGATCTGGCTGGATACCTCGCCCAACGGAAAACTCAATCAGCTCCGTCGAGTGTGGCGCGCCAGTTGGCGGCGATCCGGATGCTGCACCGGTTCCTGGCCGAGGAGGGAGTGCGCGGCGATGATCCGACGGGCAACCTCGACGGTGTCCGCGTGCCCGCTGGCATCCCCAAGCCGCTCCCCGAGCACGAGGTGATGGCGTTGCTGGACGTGATCGTCGGGACCGATCCGGTCAGCCTGCGCGACCGGGCGATGGTGGAACTGCTGTACGCCACGGGGGCGCGGATCGGTGAAGTGGTCGGGCTGAACGTCGGGGATGTTTCCGTCGAGCACCACGCAGCGCGCCTGTTCGGCAAGGGGGCCAAGGAGCGCCTTGTCCCAGTTGGTCGGGTGGCAGTCGCCGCGTACAGCGAGTGGATGGGGGCGAATGGGCGAACGCACCTGGTGCCGGCACGCTGGGCCCGTCGTGGTGATGCCGAGGCCGTGTTCTTGAACCAGCGTGGGGCGCGTCTGTCGCGCCAGTCGGCATGGGCGGTCATCCGCTCCTACGGCACCCGGGCCGGGATCTCCCCGGAACGCCTGTCGCCGCACGTGCTGCGCCACTCGTGCGCTACCCACCTCCTCGATCACGGGGCCGATCTACGTGTGGTCCAAGAGCTGCTGGGGCATGTTTCGGTGTCGACCACGCAGGTGTACACCAAGGTGAGCAACGAACGGCTCGTGGACGCCTACCGAGCCGCGCACCCGCGGGCGGTGCACCGGTGAGTGCGTGGCGGTCCGGGGCGCATCTTGCCAAACGATTCGTCGGTTCGCTGTCACCTGTGGCACCCGCTCCGGCCGACGAACGGTGGGCACAGGACCAGTTGCTGCCTGGGGAGGTTGCGCTGTGGCGGCGGATGTCGAACGTGGATCGTTGCCACGCGATCAAGGTCGCGCAGCGATTCATCGGCGTACGAGCCACAGCGACACGAGATGAAACCGCCGCCGCGCTGTTGCACGACATCGGCAAGCTCGAATCGAATCTCGGCACGCTTGCTCGCGTGGCCGCGACGGTAGTGGGGCCGCGGACCGAACGGTTCCGGCGGTACCACGATCACGAGCGAATCGGTGCGGAGATGTTGAGACGGGCGGGTTCGGCATCGGCCACCGTCGTTCTGGTGCAGCGTCGCGGACCGGCTTCCGAGGCGCTGGCGCGCGCCGATGACATCTGATCAGCAAGGGTCAGCGCGGGAGCAGGCCAATGTGATCGTAGGCCCGCTGCAGAGTGGCCCTGGCGACGATACCGGCTTTGTCGGCGCCCGTACGCAACAACGAGGCAAGCTCGCCCCGGTCGCCGAGCAGCTCGCGGTAACGGGCCTGGATCGGCCGGAGCAGCTCCACCACTGCTTCGCCGGTGTCGGCTTTCAACGGGCCGTACTGGGTGTAGCCCGCAGCCAGATCATCGGGCGAGCGGCCAACGCATGCCGACAGGATCTCGAGCAGGTTGGACACGCCCGGCTTGGCTTCGCGGTCGAAGCGGACATCGCTGTCGCTATCGGTGACGGCGCGCTTGAACTTCTTGAGGATCGCTGACGGATCGTCGAGGAGGTTGACGAGGCCGCTGTCGCTGGCGGACGACTTGCTCATCTTCGAGGTCGGGTCCTGCAGGTCCATCACCCGCGCCCCTGCTTTCGGGGTGACGGCTTTGGGGACCACGAACGTGTTGCCGAAACGGCTGTTGAAGCGCATCGCCACATCGCGGGTGATCTCGATGTGCTGACGCTGGTCGTCACCAACGGGCACCTCGTCGGCGTCGTAGAGCACGATGTCGGCGGCCTGCAGGGCGGGATAGGTGAACAACCCGGCGGCGATGAACTCTCCTTCGCGTTTTGCCGTCTTGTCCTTGAACTGCGTCATCCGGCTCAGCTCGCCGAAGCTGACGGTGCACTCCATCACCCACCCGAGCTGGGAGTGCTCGGGGACATGGCTCTGCACGAACACGGTGGCGACGTCCGGATTGAGGCCGATCGCGAACAGCATCGCGGCCATGTTCATGGTTGCCTCGCCGAGGGTGCCGGGGGTCTCGGTGATGGTCAGCGCATGCAGGTCGACGATTCCGTGGAAGGCATCGCAGTCGTGCTGGCCGGTAGCCCAGTGCACCAGTGCGCCCAGGTAGTTGCCCAGATGGACATCGCCGGTTGGTTGGATGCACGACAGCACTCGGGTCACGGCCAGCACGCTACCGAGGCACACCGCCTCACCGGAGCTAGTTTTGGGTCATGGCGTTCGACGTGGCCACCGCGGTCTACGAGGGTCCCTTCGACCTCCTCCTCCACCTGATCCTCAAAGAGCAGGTCGACATCTACGAGGTGTCGTTGGCCAAGATCGTCGACGCGTACCTCGTCGAGATCGAGAGCATGCACAGCCTCGATCTCGATATCGCCACCGAGTTCTTGATGATCGCGTCGACGTTGGTGGAGCTCAAGGCCCGCCGCCTGCTACCTGGGCGAGACGACGTGGATCTCGACGACGAACTGTCGTTGTGGGAAGAACGCGACCTGCTGCTGGCTCGGCTGCTGGAATGTAAGACGTTCAAGGACGTCGCCACCGTGTTTTCCCGCTATGCCGACGACGCCGACCTGTCGTTCCCCCGTGAATGCGGTGCCGACGATCGCTTCGAAGCGCTCGTGCCCGACATGATGGAGGGCGTCACCCCGAAGCGACTGCATTCGGCGTTCCTGCGAGCGATCACCCCCCGCCCCGTCCCGCGAGTCGATCTCTTCCATGTAGCCCCCGTGCGGGTCAGTGTGGCCGATGCCCTGGAGGAACTGCTCGACGAACTGCCCCGCGTGGGGCGCATCTCGTTCAGCCGTCTCACCAGCGGACTGGTGGAGCGGCTGGAGGTGATCGTTCGGTTCCTTGCAGTGTTGGAGCTGTTCAAACAGTGCCTCGTCGATCTGGATCAGACCGAGCGTTTCGGTGAGATCGAGATCACCTGGACTCCCGACGCGATGCTTGACGAGAGCGGCGAGGTTGCCTACGCCGGGTCGGTACTGACCATTGACGACTACGAAGGATGACGACTACGAAGGATGACGACGAAGAGGATGACGACGAAGAGGATGACGACGGAGATGACTGACGACCAGATCGCAGGCGACGAGATGCCGGGTGGCGAGATGAACCACGAGATGGACCATGAGCCCGCCGGTGGCGGACCAGGCGGTGACGGGCCAGGAGTGCCCGATGCCGAGACGGTGCGCGCGATCGAAGCGATCGTGCTGGTCGCGGTCGAGCCGGTTCCGGCCGAGCTCTTGGCGCAACTGCTGGAGTTGCCGGTGGTGATGATCGAACGGCTGTGCCACGAGTTGGCCGCAAGCTATGACGAAGCCGGTCACGGATTCCAAATGGTGAAGGTCGCCGGCGGCTATCGATACCAGTCCCACGCCGACGTGTCGCCATATGTGGAGCGCTACCTGCTCGACGGGCAACGGGCCCGGATGAGCGCCGCCGCGTTGGAGACGTTGGCCATCGTCGCCTACAAGCAGCCGATCTCTCGGTCGCAGGTGGCATCCATCCGCGGGGTTGATCCCGATGGTGTGCTGCGCACCCTGCAGGCGCGTGGATACGTCAGCGAAGTTGCGCGCGACGTCGGTCCTGGCCAGGCGATCCTGTTCGGTACCACCTCGTCGTTCCTCGAAAAGCTGGGCATCGACTCGTTGGCCGATCTGCCCCCGATCGCTGAGTTCGTTCCCGGCCCGGAGGTGGTCGAAGCGCTTGAGCACGGCTTGCGGCTGGAACCGCACACCCCCCATGGATCCTGAGCCTCCACTGTGGGAACCTGAGCCGCCTCTGTGGGAACAGTGGGCCGCGGCCTCGGCGGCGTTGCCGCAGGGTGAGCGGCTGCAGAAAGTGCTGGCTGCCCGCGGGTGGGGCAGTCGTCGTGTGTGCGAGGACCTCATCGCCTCGGGACGCGTCGCGGTGAATGATGTGGTGGCGGTGCTCGGCCGTCGTGTCGACGTGGACCACGACCTGGTCACCGTCGACGGCGTGCCCATCGGCACCCGGCCAGGCATGGTCTACTACCTGCTCAACAAGCCGACCGGCGTGGTGACAACGGCAAGTGACCCGCAGGGACGCCGAACGGTCGTTGATCTGGTTCCCGGCACCCCGCGGGTGTTCCCGGTCGGTCGGCTCGACGCGGCGACCGAGGGACTGCTGCTGCTCACCAATGACGGTGACCTCGCGCAGCGCCTCACCCACCCCAGCCACGGTGTGGACAAGGAGTACCTCGTCGACGTCGACGGTGGCGCGGTGGCGCACGGCAAGTTGCGTTCGCTGCGCGAGGGCATCCAGCTCGACGACGGGATGACCTCCCCGGCACAGATCTCGCAACCGTCGCCAGGTGTGCTGCGGGTGACGATCCACGAGGGTCGCAATCGTCAGGTGCGGCGAATGTGCGACGCAATCGGGCACCCCGTGCGACGGTTGGTGCGAGTACGGATCGGCACCCTGCAGGACCGCAACCTGCGCCCTGGGCAATGGCGCGAGCTGGACCAGCGCGAGCTCACGGCGTTGATCGAAGCGGTCGGCGCGCGTCGTACCCCGGTAGATTCCTAGCCCGTGACAGCGATCAACGCCGACGAGCATGCCATGGGACCGGCCGTGTCTCGGCGCGCCAACATCGTCGGGCTGGGCCTGATCGGCGGCTCGATCGGGCTGGCCTTGGTCGAACGTGGGTGGGTCGTCAGCGGCGACGACACCGACCCGGCACGCAGCGAACGGGCGCTGGAGATGGGGGCGATCCAACGGATCGGCCTCGATCCACAGGCGACGATCACGTTCGTGGCAACCCCGGTGCTGGCGCTCGTCGACCAGGTGAAAGTCGCGTTGGCCGAAACGGCCGGCGTGGTCACCGATGTCGGCAGTGTCAAGGCCGTCGTGGCCGCTTCGATCGGAGATCCACGCTTCGTCGGGGGCCACCCAATGGCCGGGAGCGAGCTCGATGGGCTCGACGGTGCCGATGGCTCGTTGTTTCAGGGTGCCGTGTGGGTGCTCACACCGACGGCTTCCACTGCCGACACCACGTTCAGCGCGGTGGCCGCGGTTGTCGCCGAGCTCGGCGCCGAAGTGATTGCGCTCCCGCCGCCGCGCCACGACGAGGTGGTCGCGGTGATCAGCCATGTCCCGCACCTGGCCGCAGCGACCTTGATGGGCCTCGCCAGCCAACGCGGCGAGGAGCATGCCGCACTGTTACGGCTGGCCGCTGGCGGATTCCGTGACATGACTCGCATCGCCTCCGGGCATCCGGCGATCTGGCTCGACATCTGCGCCGAGAACCGGACGGCGATCCTGTCGGCGCTCGACTCGTTGATGACAGGTTTGGCCGATATGCGCCATCTGGTGTCAATCGATGACCGCGCAGGGCTGTTCGACCGTCTGAACCGTGCTCGCGAAGCTCGCGCCAACCTGCCGAGCCGAATCAACCAACCCAGTGAGCTGGCCGAGATGCGCATCCCGATCCCGGACCGCACTGGTGCCGCCGCCGAGATCTTCACCCTGGCCGCCGAGCTCGGTGTCAACATCGCCAGCTTCGAAGTGGTGCACAGCGTCGAAGGCAACCGCGGCATCGCCGTGGTACTTGTCGACGCGGCGATCGCCGACGTGTACCGCGGTGGGCTACTGGCCCGCGGCTACCGGCCCGCCGTGCAACGTCTTACATGAGCGCCGTACATGAGCGCCGTCCAATGAGCGCCGTCCATTGAGCGCCGTCCAATGAGCGCAGCGCCCGCCCCCGGCCAGCGCCCCCGGCGAATTCGGACGATCACGTCACCGCTGGCAGCATCGGTGCACGTGCCCGGCTCCAAGAGCGTCGCCAACCGCGCGCTGGTGTGTGCTGCGCTGGCCGATGGGGTCTCGGAGATCTCGGGTGTGCCGCCCGGTGACGACTCGGCGGCGATGATCGACGCACTGCGGTTGCTCGACATCGGCGTGCGGGCTGGATCGCTGACCGGCCATGTGGTCGTGGCTGGACACGCTGGGCGAATCGGCCCAGACCGCGCCGGCGACCGTGACGGCGATCAGAGCACCGAGGGCCACGTTTGGCTGGGCTCCGAGCAGATCACGTTGCCGACGCGCTTGGCCGGCACGACCTCGCGCTTCGTCACGGCCCTCGCCGCGCTCGGCGAGGGCCTGATCACCATCGATGGCGAACCGTCGCTGCGCGACCGCCCGATGACCCCGTTGCACGACGCGCTTCGGGCGATGGGCGCCAAGGTGGTGGCGGGGGAGCGATGGGGTCATCTCCCGGTGAGCATCTCCGGACCGATCGCTCCCGTTCACGGCCGTGTGGCAGTTCGTGGTGATGTGTCCAGCCAATACATCACTGCGTTGATGTTGATCGCTCCGGCCATTCCCGGGGGCCTGCACATCGACCTGACCACTCCGCTGGTGTCGCGCTCGTACCTCGGGATCACCGCCGCAGTCATGGCCGCGTTCGGGATCGACGATGTCGTCATCGGTGAGGATCACGTCGAGGTGGGGCAGGGCACCTACCGCGCCACGGCGTACGCGGTGGAACCCGATGCCAGCTCTGCCGGATATCCGTTGGCCGCTGCCGCGATCGTCGGTGGCACCGTTCATGTACCCGGGCTCACGGCCGCCTCGCTGCAAGGTGACGCCCGGTTCTCGGGAGTGCTCGGCGACATGGGTTGCACGGTCGTGGTCGACGACCGGGGAACGACCGTCACCCGCGACGGCCCGTTGCGCGGCATCGACATCGACATGGTCGACATGTCCGACCTGGTGCCAACGCTTGCTGTCGTCGCTCCGTTTGCGCACACACCCACCCGCATCACCGGCGTCGGGTTCATCCGCCGCAAGGAGAGCGACCGGATCGGTGACCTATGCCGCGAACTTTGCCGCGCCGGTGTCGCCGCGACCGAACTGGACGACGGTTTGCTGATCGAACCGGGCAGTGCCCATGCAGCGGTGCTCGGCACGCATCACGACCACCGCCTGGCGATGGCGTTCGGATTGCTTGGTTTGGCAGTCGACGGGATCGAGGTGGCCGACCCCGACGTGGTCACCAAGAGCTGGCCTGGCTACTGGGCCATGCTCGACGATCTGCGATGACGAGCCCCGATCGGCAGGGCTCAGGCCTGGGCGTCGTGGTCGCCGCATTCGATGTCGACGGCACGCTCACCACGCGTGATTGTGTGCGCCCGTTCCTGGAACAACTGGGTGGGCGGCTCGGGCTGCTCCGCGCCGTCACCGGCTCGCCGCTCCGCGCGGCGGCAGCCATTCGCCGCCGCGATCGCGACCTCCTCAAAGATGTCGTCGTCGGCGGCGTGTTCGGCAACCGCCTCATCGACGACGTGGCCGGTGAAGGCCGCAGGTTCGCCGCGGTCATCGAAGCAACGATGCTGCGGCCCGACACCGTGGCGCGGATGCGCTGGCATCAATCGATGGGGCACCGCACTGTGATGGTCTCGGCGTCGCTACGCAGTTATCTCGCACCGCTCGGCGCGTCGCTCGGCATCGAACAGGTACTGTGCACGGATGTGGCCAGCCGGCACGGCCGCTATCGGTCCTCGCTGGATGGTCCCAATTGTCGTGCTGCGGAGAAAGCGGTGCGCTTGCGCGCGTGGCTGGCGAGCGAAGGAATCGCCCAGGCCACTATCTGGGCCTACGGCGACAGCCGCGGCGATGACGAGCTGTTGAGCATGGCTCACCATCCGGTATGGGTCCGAGGCACTACCGTCACCGAGGTGCCAGACGAGATGCAAACTTGAGTTCTCGCCTGGCGTTGGCCATGGTGCGCGAAGCCCGGCCCAAGCAGTGGGCCAAGAACCTGCTCGTGTTCGCTGCGCCGGGCGCGGCCGGTGTACTCGACAACGGCTCGTACCTGTGGCGCGCGGCGGTGATGTTCGTGGCGTTCTGCATGGTCAGCAGCGGCACCTACTACTGGAACGACATCCTCGACCACGCGAGTGACCGCAATCACCCGACCAAGCAGTTCCGCCCGATCGCCCATGGCGACATCCCCCTCCCGCTCGCCCGGGTGGCGGGATCGGTTCTGCTGCTCGGCGGCATCGCGGTTGCCGGTATCACGCACCCGTCCGCCGCGTTGGCCGCGGCCGCGTATGTCGTCACGACCTCGCTGTACAGCAAGGTGCTCAAACACGTGGCCGTCGTTGATCTGGTGGCGGTAGCGGCTGGATTCGTGATCCGGGCGATCGGTGGTGCCGAGGCCACCGATGTGCCGATGAGCACCTGGTTCTTGTTGACCACCTCGTTCGCCTCGCTGTTCATCGTCACGGGCAAGCGGTATGCCGAACTCCGTGAACACGGTGACGGGATGCAGGTGCGCCAGACGTTGGAGGAGTACACGCTCGGGTTCTTGCGGATCGTGCTCTCGGTCAGTTGCGGCGCGGCACTCGTCACCTATTGCATCTGGGCATTCGACACCAAGGAGATCGCCGGAACCACCTGGCCGTTCTACGAGTTGTCGATCGTGCCGATGGTCACGGCGATGCTGCGCTACATGCTCATCCTCGAACAGGGTCACGGCGCGGCTCCCGAGGAGATCTTCGCCGCGGACCGGACTTTGCAGGTGCTCGGTGTCGTGTGGGCGATGGTGTTCGGCCTGGGCGTTTATGTGTCGTAGGAGTCAGATGTTGGGAGAAGCTGTGCAATCGATCGATCATCGAAATCCGTGGAGCAGGCAATGACCGCACCTCCGTTTCCTGACGTGTTGGCCAGCGTTGCCGATGTCGAGGGGTGGATGTCGCCTGATCAGGCCAGGCGTTTGTACGACGCTGCAGCGGGCACGCACGCGGGTCAGCAGATCGTCGAGATCGGCAGTTTTCGCGGCCGCAGCACGATCGTGCTCGCCTGGGCGGCGCCCACCGGTGTGCAGGTGATCGCCATCGATCCGCATGCTGGCAACGACCGTGGGCCGCAAGAGCTCGCCGGGTTCGAGGCGGAAGCAGCCGATGACCACGAGGTGTTCACGACGAACCTCCGCAACGCGGGCGTATCTGCCCGAGTCACCCATCTGCGCTGTTTCAGCGACGAGGCCCATGATTCGGTGCACGGCACCATCGAGGTGTTGTACGTCGACGGGGCCCACCGCTACGGGCCGGCCCGCATCGACATTCGTGACTGGGGGCGCCGCGTGACCCCGGGTGGCACGATGCTGATCCACGATTCGTTCTCGTCGGTCGGTGTGACCCTGGCGATCATGCGTGAGCTCGTGCTCGGCCGTCGCTTCCGCTACGTCGGGCGGGCTCGGTCGATGACCGAGTACTGCGCCGACCTCCCCGCCGGCGCGGCACCGCGCCTGCGCAACGCCGTCCGGCAGCTGCGCGAGTTGCCCTGGTTCGCGAAGAACCTGATGCTCAAAGTGGCGCTCTCGCTGCGGCTTGGGCGATTGATCGAGCGGGTGACCGGCCGCGAGCCCGAATGGCCCTACTAGCGTGTCGTTCGTGGTCCGAACGTCGCTGACTGGCTGGGGGCGCACCAACCCCTCGGCTGCCGAGGTCGTGCAGGTGCTGCCACCGGAGATCGCTGCCGCGGTGAAGCAAGCGGGCGACCGCGGCGCGCTCGTGCGCGGCCTGGGGCGCAGCTACGGCGATGCGGCACAGAACGGCGGAGGAACGGTGCTGCGGTTGCTTGGCAGTGCATCGCATGCCGTCATCGACCTCGATGCGGCCACCGTGCAGGTCAGCGCGGGAGCGAACCTCGACGAACTGTTGCGGGTGCTTGTACCGCGTGGTTTCTTCGTTCCGGTCACCCCCGGGACCCGCTTCGTCACCATCGGGGGAGCGATCGCCAGCGACATCCACGGCAAGAACCACCACGTCGACGGTTCGTTCGGCAACCACCTGCTACGGATGTCGATGCAGCTCGCGTCCGGCGACGTGGTCGAACTGAGCCGTACCGCCGACCCGGAGCTGTTCTGGGCCACGATCGGTGGGATGGGCCTGACCGGAGCGGTCCTCGACGCGACGATCCGGCTGCTACCGATCGAGACCAGCAAGATGGCCGTCGACACCCGTCGGATCAGCGACCTCGATGCGCTGTTTGCGGCGATGGTCCATGGCGATGAGCAGCATCGCTACAGCGTCGCCTGGATCGACTTGGCCGCCAAGGGTCGCCATCTCGGGAGAAGCGCCCTGACCCGCGGCGACCATGCCCGCGCCGACCAACTGGGCGCGAAAGCGTCGGTGTCGCCGCTGGCGTACGCGCCACGGCAACTCGTCACCGTGCCACCGCTCGTGCCACGCCCAGGGCTACTCAACCACGCCTCCGTTGCCGCGTTCAACGAACTTTGGTATCGCAAGACCCCGCGTGAACGCGACGGCGAGATCCAGGGGATCGCCGCGTTCTTCCACCCTCTCGACATGGTCGGATCGTGGCCCCGGCTGTACGGGCGCCCAGGTTTGGTGCAGTACCAGTTCGTGGTGCCATTCGGCAAGGAGGAGGTGATGCGCAGGGTGATCGAGCGCGTCGCCGCCAGCGGCGCAGCCAGCTTCCTTGCGGTTTTGAAGCGTTTCGGCGCGGCGAACGACGCACCTTTGAGCTTTCCTCAGCCGGGGTGGACGCTCGCACTCGATATGCCGGGCGGCGCGGCCGGCCTGGGTGATCTGCTCCACGGACTCGACGACCTCGTGCTCGAATCGGGCGGGCGCAACTACTTCGCCAAGGACGCGCACACCTCGCACACCACCATCCGCCGCGGCTACCCCCGTCTGGACGAGTGGCAGGCCGTACGCCGGCGAGTCGATCCGCTGGGAGTGTGGCAGAGCGATCTCGGCCGGCGCCTCGGCCTGACCGGCACATGACCGCACCATCCACCGCTACCGCCCACTCCTTCAACCAAGCACAGGATCGACACACATGGACAACGCGTTCGGACAACCCCAGACCATCGTCGTGCTCGGCGGATCCAGTGACATCGGTTTGGCGATCGTTCGTGCGCTGGTGTCGCCGGTGTTGCGGACCGTGGTGCTCGCCTGTCGCGACCTAAGCCGCGGGGAAAGTGCCGCACGCGCGTTGCGCGATGGGTCCTTCGATGTGGAGGTCGTGCCGTTCGATCTTGGGGCCACCGGTACGCATGTGGGTGTCGTCGCTGATCTCGCGACGCGCCACGGCGACCTCGATGTCGTCGTGCTGGCCGCAGGGCAACTCGGGGAGGGGACCTCGACGGGCACCGACGTCGTGCTGGCCGCCGAACTCGCGCATGTCAACTTCACGGGCGCGGTCGCAGCCGGCATCGCCGCGGCGAACCAGCTCCGCCGTCAGGGCCATGGCACGCTCGTGGTGCTGTCCAGCGTGGCCGGCGAGCGTGTCCGCAAGGCCAACTTCGTGTACGGCGCGACCAAGGCCGGCCTCGATGGCTTCGCCCAAGGGCTCGGTGATTCGTTGGTCGGCAGCGGTGCCCGCGTGCTCGTGGTGCGACCAGGATTCGTTCACTCGGCGATGACTGCGGGCCTCAAGCCCGCGCCGTTCGCGACCACTCCGGACGCGGTGGCCGTTGTGGTGGCCAAGGGCCTGCGTGCCGGGCGGCGTACGGTATGGGCCCCGGGAATCCTGCGGTTCGTGTTCAGTGCGTTGCGTCATCTGCCCGGCCCGGTGTGGCGGCGTCTACCGCTCGGCTGATCGCGCTAGTTTGAATCAACTCTGTCCGATCTTCACCCATATGGGGGATTGACCCAAGGACTCGCGGTGACTGGGGGCCCAAAGGACCTGGTCGTCGTTGCGTGCCGGGTGACGTATTGCGGAACGGTTGCGGAATTGAAGGTCCCTGCTCACCGACGGGTGCCGGGTGCTCCAGCGGGCGAAGCTCCCGCTCACCACATCGACGCTCGTCAACTTCCGACGGGGTCATCCCGTGTGGGCCAACCCATGGGGAGGGTCGTCACGTTGACAACGTCATGCAACCGACACATCAGCACGCGAGGAGGGTCACAATGATGTGTTGGCAATGCCCGCCCAGCGCCTCGTCCGAGGCGTTGTCGATCACTTCTTGAATAATATGCAGCGGGTTTTCCGTGCGGGTGTACATGCCCGGTCGCTGTTTGACCGGCTCCAGCCCTTTCAGGACACGGATAGAAGATTCGCTATAGGCGGCAGGT
>JANNHO010000514.1:0-1705 GCA_031404435.1 Acidimicrobiaceae bacterium
GCCCACAGGCCGAGCGCAGACGCGCTGGCGATGGCGAGCAGGATGAAGCGGTCAGCGGTGGTGCCGACTTCGCCCCAGAGGGTCACGCGATCGGTGGGCAGCCAGCTCGGGACTTGGCGCGCGTTGGAGCCGTAGCGGATGACCACGCCGGCCTGGATGGTGATGAGCACGCCGAGCGTCGCGATCACGCGGACGAGCGAGCTCGCCCGCCGCAACGGGCGCATGATGACCCAGTGGGTCAGCGCACCGAGCAGCGCCGACAGCGCGACACCCACGACGGCGGCGCCCAGGAACGGCCAGCCGTGCTCGTACTGCAGCTCCCACTGCATGAACACGCCGGCAATCGCCGTCGCGCCGAGCGAGAAGTTCAGCACCCCCGACCCGCGGTAGACCACGATCAGGCCCTGCGAGGCGAACGCGTACAACGAGCCCACGCCCAGGCCGAGCAGCGCAAATCTGATGACCTCGTTCATCGTCCCTCTACCCCCGTGACCGGCACCACTCTGCGTAGCGAAACATCAGAGCGGTCGGCGCGTGGCGGGATGGTAGTACGCGCCCGGCTCGGCGTGTGCAACTGGACGGTGCCGCCCGTCGACCGGCGACGATCCGGGATGCGTCGGGTTCGGCGGCGCACTCGGCGCCCCCATCGCGTGCCGATGCGTCGGGTAGCGGACATCTGATGTCTGGTGTGCGATGATTTTCCCGCACACCAGCAAGTCGTCGGGGAACGTGTTGCATCCGGCGTCATTTCTATTGGGGGAAACCATGTCCATTGAGGGGCACATCATGAAGTCCAGCACGCGCGCTCCGCGCCCGACCACCCGTCGCTTCGGCGCCGCGCTGCTCGCCGTCGTCGCACTTGTCGCCGGCGCCTGTGGCGGCGATGACGACGAGGCCGGCTCCGCCGAAGCCACCGCCGAGGCCACCGCGGAAGCCACCGGCGAGGCCACCGCCACGGCCACCGCGGAAGCCACCGGCGAGGCCACCGCCACGGCCGAGGCCACTGCGGAAGCGACCGCCGAGTCAGCGGCTCCGGCTGGCGACCCGATCAAGATCATGACGGTGACCACGCTGAACGCCGCTGGCCCGACGTACCAGAACATCGCCAACACCGCCGAGGCGTACGAGAGCTACATCAACGCCCGAGGAGGCGTCGCAGGGCGGCCGATCGACGTCACGGTCTGCGACGAGCAGTTCGACCCGGCCGTCGCGACGACGTGCGCTCGGCAGGCGGTCGAAGAGGGCATGGTGTCGATCGTCGGCTCGTTCACGTTCTTCGCCGAGTCGATCGTGCCCGTGATCGCCGAATCCAGCATCACCTGGTTCGGGGCGTGCTGCCCGATCACACCATCCGAGCTGACGAGTCCCTACTCGTTCAACATCGGGAACCAACCGATGTACGCGGTCGGTGCGGTGAAGAAGGCCGTCGACGATGGTTGCGAGAACATCAACGCCGTGATCATCGACGGAGCTCAGATCTTCATTCCCCCGATGGAGAACGCGATGAAGGCGCTCGGCAAGACCTTCGGTGAAGTGATCATCCTGCCGCCGACCGCCCAGGACTATTCGGCCGAGGTGGCCCAAGCCACGACCGACGCCGACTGCGTCATCAGCGTCATCTCCGAGACGCCGTTCATCACGTGGAACACCGCGTGGGCCCAGTCGGGCACCGAGGCCCAGCAGTACGGTCCGCAGGGCAATCTCA
>JANNHO010000515.1:0-6574 GCA_031404435.1 Acidimicrobiaceae bacterium
GCAACGGCAGACATACCCCCATGATGTCGATCACCGGCTGGGACGGCAAGGGCGGTAGCCGGACGGCTCGCATGGTGCCAGCACCACCAGACGAGCGCGTTGCCGCAGATACCACCTCGACGCGTCGCTATCTCCGCACCAACCCGTGCTTGCCCGGTGAACCGACAGTAGCTACCTGGCGTGTCGCCCGGTAGCGTTGCCGTCAACCGTAATTGGTCGCTCGCCGTAGACCGCTGGTCCCGTTTCGGGTCAATGGGTTCGCCCCACCAGCCGAGGTGAATGCTCGAGCTGTGTCTCCTTCGGGTCTCGCTCCTCGTGGTGTTCGCTTGCATGCGAGCACCCGAGTTGAAGCGACAGGAGGTGGAAATACATGGAAAATCCGAGAAAAGAAAAAGTTGCCGTGGTCGATGAGGTCACGAGCAAGCTCACCGCCTCATCGGCGATCATCGTCACCGAATACCGCGGCATGAGCGTCGGGCAGTTGGCAGCACTACGCCGCCAGCTTCGTCCGGCCGGCGCCGAATACAAGGTGTACAAGAACACGCTCGCACGTTTCGCCGCCCAGAACGCCGGGGTCGGCGAGCTGGCCGAGATGTTGACAGGCCCGAGCGGTATCACCTTCATCAACGGCGATGCCGCGGCCGCAGCCAAGTCCCTTCGCGAAACTGCCAAGTCCAACCCGCTCTTGGTGATCAAAGGTGGTGTCATCGGCGGCAAGGTCATCACTGCAGGAGACGTCGAAGCACTCGCCGATCTGCCGAGCCGCGAGGTGTTGCTGGCACGGTTCGCCGGGGCGCTGCAGGCACCGTTGGTCAAGACCGCCGGACTGCTGCAAGCACTGCCGCGCAACTTCGCGTACGGCCTGAAGGCACTCATCGAACAAAAAGAAGCTGCCTGAGCAGCTCGTAACTACGGACCATTTCATTCACATCGCAATTTTTCACACGTACTGAAAGAGAAACCATCATGGCAATCACCAAAGACGAAATCCTCGACGCCATTTCCAACCTCACCGTGATCGAGCTCAGCGAGCTGCTCACCGCATTCGAAGAGAAGTTCAGCGTCACCGCCGCAGCTCCGGTCGCCGCGGCTGCCGCGGGCGGCGGCGCTGCTGCCGCTCCGGCCGAAGAGGAAAAAGACGAGTTCGACGTCATCCTCAAGGGTGCCGGCGCCCAGAAGATCCAGGTCATCAAGGTCGTGCGCGAGCTCACCAGCCTGGGCCTGAAAGAGGCCAAGGACCTCGTCGACGCGGCCCCCAAGCCCGTCATCGAAAAGGCCACCAAGGAAGCAGCAGAGGCCGCCCGAGCCAAGCTGGCCGAAGCTGGTGCCGACGTCGAGGTCAAGTGATCTGAGTCCCGCTCGGCGGGAATCGGCACGTCCAGCGGGCGTGTGAGTTTGAGGCATCATCACGACGTCCCGGGGCCATGGCCTCGGGACGTCCTCGTTTGTCGGATCGGTGTGGCCCCCGACTGGGTGAAAAAATGTAGGCCCACGAACGTCGACAGCGCGAAAGCCTTGACTTTCGGGCGCGTTCAGGCTTACCGTTTCGCCTTGACGAACCGTTCGGCGTGTGCCGGTCACGGTTGACGTTGCGTGTCCACGGTGGATAGGATCGTTCGTTGCCGTGCGTCTCGTCCCCTGTTCTCACACAGTGTCCGTCACGTTGCGCGCCCCGATGCTGATTGCACCTGACTGCACTGAGGAGTGAAGACTGTGGCCACTCGATCCACTTCCCGCGAGCGTTATTCGTTTGCCAACTTGGCCGACCCGTTTGAGCTACCCGATCTGATCGCGGTTCAGCGCGAGAGCTTCGAGTGGTTCTTGAACGAAGGGCTTGCCGAGACGTTCCGCGACATTTCCCCGATCAAGGACTTCAGCGAGGCGTTGCAGCTCGAGCTCGAGCTCGACACCGACGACGACGACCTACGCCCGCCGCCGAAGTTCACGGTGGAGGAGTGCAAGGAAAAGGACATGACCTACAGCGCGCCGATCTTCGTGCGCGCCCGGTTCATGAACCGCAACACCGGTGAGATCAAGGAACAGACCGTGTTCATGGGCGATTTCCCGATGATGACCGAGAAGGGCACGTTCATCATCAACGGCACCGAGCGTGTCGTGGTCAGCCAGCTCGTGCGGAGCCCGGGCGTGATCTTCGAAGCCGGCGAGCGGTACCGACTGCGTAACCTCAGCAAGCACCAGCTCGTCAAGGGCACGGTTCACCCCTACCGCGGTGAGTGGATGGAGTTCGACGTCGAGCACAAGCCCGGCAAGGACGTCACCGCCGGCACCCGTATCGCCCGCAAACGGCGGATGAGCATCTTCATCTTGCTGCGCGCTCTCGGCTACGACGAAGAGCACGCTCCCGGGTTCATCGAGCGTTTCGTCAGCCACTTCGACTTCCTCGAGGGTCAGTGGGAAAAGGAGCGCCACATTGCGCCCACCCAGACCGAGTCGCTGATCGAGATCTACAAGCGTGCCCGCCCGGGCGAGCCGCCCACCCCGGAATCGGCCCGGGCCTACTTCCGCAACGCGTTCTTCGAGAACCGCCGCTACGACCTGTCGCGCGTCGGCCGCTACAAGCTTGATCGCAAGCTCGGCACCGAAGTCGCCAAGCTCGATGACCTGTTCGGTGCCGGCACCATCGAGCTTGGTTCGGCGTTCACGACCGACAACGACGATCCCACCAAGACCCCGTCGTTCAGCGAGGACGTGCTGCGCCCCAACGAAGTCGTCGCTGCGGTCAGCTACATGCTCCACCTCGTCAAGCAGGAGCCCGGCTACAGCCTCGATGACCAGGACCACTTCGCCAACCGCCGCATCCGCAGCGTCGGCGAGCTCATCCAGAACCAGGTGCGCATCGGCCTCAGCCGCATGGAGCGCGTTGTCCGTGAGCGGATGACCACCCAGGACGTCGAGGCGATCACGCCGACGACGCTGGTCAACATCCGCCCGGTCGTGGCGGCAATCAAAGAGTTCTTCGGTACGTCGCAGCTCTCGCAGTTCATGGACCAGGTGAACCCGTTGTCGGGCCTCACCCACCGCCGACGCCTGTCGGCACTAGGGCCGGGAGGCCTCAGCCGCGAACGCGCCGGCTTCGAGGTTCGCGACGTGCACTTCAGTCACTACGGCCGGATGTGCCCGATCGAGACCCCTGAGGGCCCGAACATCGGCCTGATCGGGGCGTTGTCCACCTTCGCCCGGGTCAACGAGTTCGGCTTCATCGAGACGCCGTACCGCGTGGTCGCCAACGGCAAGGTCACCGGTGAGATCCGCTACATGGCCGCTGACGAAGAAGAGAAGTACGTCGTCGCCCAGGCCAACACCCCGATCAACGCGGACGGTTCACTGAAGGGGACCAGGGTTTTGTGCCGGCGTAGCCCGCAAGCGGCCAGCCTCGAAGACTTGAAGCGGATGCTCGAAGCCGAGAGCTTCTTCGGAGCCACCACCGACATCGCTTCCGTCACCCCCGACGAAGTGCAACTCATGGACGTGAGCCCGCGCCAGATCGTGTCGGTCGCCACCGCCCTCATCCCGTTCCTCGAACACGACGACGCCAACCGCGCCCTGATGGGTGCCAACATGCAGCGCCAGGCAGTCCCGCTGCTGCGCGCCGAGGCCCCGTACATCGGTACCGGCATCGAAGACCGCGCTGCTCGCGACGCAGCCGATCTCATTCAGTCCACCGGCACCGGTGTGGTCGGCGAGGTCAGCGGCGAGTCGATCACGGTCAACTACGACGAGGGCGGCAAGCAGGTCTACCGCCTGTCGAAGTTCCGTCGCTCGAACCAGGACACCTGCATCAATCACCGGGTCCGGGTGAAGGAGGGCGACAACGTTGTGACCGGGACGATTCTCGCCGACGGTCCATCCACCGATCATGGCGAGCTTGCGCTCGGCAAGAACCTGCTCGTGGCGCTGATGCCATGGGAGGGCTACAACTTCGAGGACGCGATCATCCTCAGCGAGCGCCTCGTTAAAGACGACGTGCTCACCTCGATCCACATCCACGAACACGAAGTCGACGCCCGTGACACCAAGCTCGGGCCGGAAGAGATCTCGCGTGACATCCCCAACCTGAGCGACGACATCCTTCGCGACCTCGACGACCGCGGCATCATCCGCGTCGGCGCCGAAGTCGGCCCCGGTGACGTGCTGGTCGGCAAGGTCACCCCGAAGGGCGAAACCGAGTTGACCCCCGAGGAGCGTTTGCTGCGGGCCATCTTCGGCGAGAAGGCCCGTGAGGTCCGCGACACCAGCCTGAAGGTGCCCCACGGCGAAAACGGCAAGGTCATCGACGTCAAGGTGTTCAACCGCGACGACGGCGACGAGTTGCCGCCCGGCGTCAACCAGCTGGTGCGCGTGTACGTCGCCCAGAAGCGCAAGATCTCCGTCGGCGACAAGCTCGCCGGCCGCCACGGCAACAAGGGCGTCATCTCCAAGATTCTCCCGATCGAGGACATGCCCTACACCGCAGACGGCACCGCGGTCGACATCATCTTGAACCCGCTCGGCGTGCCGAGCCGGATGAACGTCGGTCAGGTGCTCGAAGCGCACCTCGGCTACGCGGCGCGCTGGGGTTGGACTGACGTCAAGAACGGCGGCACCAAGGTCGGCGACGATCCGATCCGCGGCACCGAAACCAAGACCCGTCCGAACACCAAGCCGTCCACGTTCGTGGCCACGCCGGTGTTCGACGGTGCGCACTGGGACGAAGACGAGACGGCCGGCAAGCACCCGACCATCCAGAGCATCCTCGAAAACCTCAACCCGGAAACCGTTGATGGCGCCCGCCTGATCGGTACCGACGGCAAGACCATGCTGTACAACGGCCGCACCGGCGACCCGTACGACAACCGGATCACCATCGGCTACATGTACATCCTGAAGCTCGCCCACTTGGTCGACGACAAGATCCATGCCCGTTCCACCGGTCCGTACAGCATGATCACCCAGCAGCCGCTCGGCGGCAAGGCCCAGTTCGGCGGCCAGCGCTTCGGCGAGATGGAAGTGTGGGCACTCGAGGCCTACGGCGCGGCGTACTGCTTGCAGGAACTGCTTACCATCAAGAGCGACGATGTCCTCGGCCGAGTGAAGGTGTACGAGTCGATAGTCAAGGGCGAGAACGTGCCAGAGCCGGGCATCCCCGAGAGCTTCAAGGTGCTCATGAAGGAGATGCAGGCGCTGTGCCTCAACGTCGAGGTGCTCCAAGCCGATGGCACCGAGATCGAGATGCGCGAGATCGACGAAGACGTGTTCCGCGCCGCCGAAGAGCTCGGTATCGACATCAGCCGCCCCGAGCGCGGCACCGACGAAGACGACCGCGAGCGTGCCGCACGCCGCGAGCGCGCCTACTGATTCCGCACGAACTGACTGACCGAGAACTGACGAGAGACGAGAGGCGCCGACGATGCTTGACGTAAACATGTTCGACCAACTGAAGATCGGTTTGGCTACGGCCGACCACATCCGCTTGTGGTCACACGGAGAAGTGAAAAAGCCCGAGACGATCAACTACCGCACGCTGCGCCCCGAAAAGGACGGCTTGTTCTGCGAGAAGATCTTCGGGCCAACCCGCGACTGGGAGTGCTACTGCGGCAAGTACAAGCGGGTGCGCTTCAAGGGCATCGTGTGCGAACGCTGCGGTGTGGAAGTCACCCGCTCGAAGGTTCGCCGTGAGCGGATGGGCCACATCGAGCTCAGCGCGCCTGTCGTGCACATCTGGTACCTGCGCGGTACCCGTTCATGGTTGGCCTATCTGTTGGCCGGCATCGAGCCGAAAGAGGAGCTCAAGGCCAAGCAGCTCGAAAAGGTCATCTACTTCGCGGCCAACCTCGTTACATGGGTCGACGAAGATGCCCGGCACGAGAACATGTCGTCGCTCGAAGCCGAGTTCCTCGAAGAACGCGAAGCGATCCGCAAAGAGCTCGAGCTGGCCATCGATCGCCGCTACAAGGACCTCGAAGATGAAGCGACACGCACCGAGGCCGAGGGTGCCGACGCGCGCAAGCTGAAGACCGTTGCCGAAAAAGAAGTGCAGGCCATCCGCGACCGCTACGAGATGGAACTCGATCTGGTGCAGCGCACTTGGGACGAGTTCCGCAAGCTGCACGGCCGCCTGATCATCGACGACGAACTGTTGTGGCGTGAGCTGCGCGACCGGTACGGCGACTACTTCGAAGGTGGCACCGGCGCCGACTCGATCAAGGCCCTCATCGACCGGATCGACTTCGATGTCGAGGAAAAGCGTCTCCGCGACGCGATCGACACCACCTCGAGCGGCCGCAAGCCGCTGAGCGCTCAGCGTAAGCAGAAAGCGATCAAGCGCCTCAAGATCGTCACGTCGTTCAACAAGCGCGACGAGCACGGTCGCCGGACCAACGACCCCAAGGCGATGATCCTCGACGTCGTGCCGGTGATCCCGCCCGAGCTGCGCCCGATGGTTCAGCTCGACGGTGGGCGCTTCGCCACCTCCGACCTCAACGACCTCTACCGCCGGGTGATCAACCGGAACAACCGCCTCAAGCGGCTGCTCGACCTCGGTGCACCGGAGATCATCGTCAACAACGAGAAGCGG
>JANNHO010000516.1:0-2395 GCA_031404435.1 Acidimicrobiaceae bacterium
TCCCGTTCGGGCCCGCGGTCGGGGCCCGCTACGCCCCGGCGGGCGGCTTGGTCCCGCAGGGCATCTCCGCGGAACTGATCGGCGACAGGTGGGGCATCACCCGCGACGAGATGGACGCCTTCGGGGTGCGCTCGCAGGCCAACGCCAGGCGAGCAACCGACGAGGGCCGTTTCCAGCGTGAGATCCTGCCGGTGCTTGGTGCTGACGGGGCGATGATGAAGGTCGACGAGGGGTTGCGCGAGACCACGATGGAATCGCTCGGCAAGCTCAAGCCGGCGTTCCGCACGGAAGAAGATGGAGGCCGGGTCACCGCTGGAAACTCGTCACAGATCACCGATGGGGCCGCGGCGATCCTGATCATGAGTGAGGAAAAGGCTGCGGCGCTCGGGCTCACCCCGCGAGCCCGGTTCGTCAACTTCGCCCTCGCCGGTGCCGACCCGCGAATGATGCTGACCGCGCCGATCCCGTCGACGCACAAGGTGCTCGCTCGGGCCGGGCTGACCATTGACGACATCGACCTCGTCGAAATCAACGAGGCGTTTGCCTCGGTGGTCTTGGCGTGGGAGCGCGAGCTTCACCCAAACATGGACACCGTCAACGTCAACGGTGGGGCGATCGCACTCGGTCATCCCCTCGGGGGCTCGGGCGCCCGGCTGATGACGACGCTGTTGAACGAACTCGAACGCACCGGCGGCCGCTACGGGCTGCAGACGATGTGTGAGGGCGGCGGCATGGCCAACGCCACCATCATCGAGCGCCTCGGCTGAGCCGGGCCACGAGATCTGGGCCACGAGATCTGGGCAGCATTTCATCCGGTATCCGAGAGGAATCCTGCCCAGATCGAGTTGGAGGCGCGAGCGTTAGGCTGACGCGGTGCCGGCCTTTGGAACCTTCGTGTGGGTGGGAACGGGCATCCTGATGGGCATCGTGCTGTGGAAAAGTGGGATCGGCATGCTGCGCAGCATGTCCACACCGCTTCCACCCCCTCCACCTGCGGGGGAGCTACGCAAGGTGAACGTGAGGTATCGCTGCAGTGTCTGTGGGCTGGAGATCAGGTTGACGCTCGCCCCCGACGAGGACCCGCCGCCGCCGCGCCACTGCCTCGAAGACATGGATGTGGTCGCCCCGATCTTCGATTGATCCACAGGCTGTGGACAATGCTGTGATCAAATCACATTGATGTAACGCGAATGAAATGTTCGACCCCGCGCCGTTGCCGGGGTGAAACCTGGATCACACGCGCTGTTCATCCGCCGGTGAATGCCACGCTGAGACGTGTCAATGCCACTTGGTGGCGGTGTACAGCCCGGCCAGCAAGAAGCCGAGCCCGAACAGCACCGGGAGGTTGGTGTCCTGCCAGATGACGTAGCGCAGCAAGATGATCAGCACGCCGATTCCGATCAGCACCAGCATCAGGATCGGCACCCATGCTGGGCTCTCACGCACCGACAGCGGGGTCGGCGGGGTGTACCGCGACGATGCATCGACGTTGCGCTCACCGATGGGGGCACCACCGTGGCTGGCAAGCCGGGTTTCGCCGGGTCGTGTCCCCTTCGGGGTCACACGGCCGGTCGTCTTTCTCTTGGGAGGAGCCACGGGCCAGGAGTCTACGCTGTTGCCATGGCGGGCCCACGTGTTCTGGTGATCGACAGCTACGACAGCTTCGTCTACAACCTGGTCCAGTACCTCGGCGAGCTCGGTGCCGACCCGGTGGTGGTGCGCAACGACGAGCTCACGGTGGCTGAGGCGGTCGCGACAGCGCCCGACGCCGTGCTGGTGTCGCCGGGGCCCGGGCGACCGGAAGATGCCGGCATCATCTGCCCTGCGATCGAGACTTTTGGCCGATCCGGTGTGCCGGTGCTCGGTGTGTGTCTCGGGCATCAAGCGATCGGGCACGTGTTCGGCGCCACCATCGATCGGGCACCGGTGTTGATGCACGGTAAGACGTCGCCTGTGGAGCATCGCGGTGTGGGCGTATTCGCCGGGTTGCCGTCACCGCTCACGGCCACCCGCTACCACAGCCTGGTGATCGCCCCAGACAGCGTGCCCGATTGCTTGGAGGTGACCGCGACCACCGACGACGAGATGGTGATGGGGGTGAAGCACCGGTCGATGCCGATCGAGGGCGTGCAGTTCCACCCGGAGAGCATCCTCACCGGCGCCGGCCACCAACTGCTGGCAAACTTCCTGGCGCAGGTGGGCGTCACCCGCTGATCCGTTCCGCAACGGCGGGTGTTCAGGGGGAGGCGGGTGTGGTGGTGGAGGTCGTTGGCGAGGTGGTGGTGGTCGTCGACGTGGTGGTCGTCGCCGCGGTGGTCGTCGGAGGCAGCGTGGTCGACGTGGTCGACGTGGTCGACGTGGTCGGCGCGGCAACGGCTCGCCCGACTTGCAAGCC
>JANNHO010000517.1:0-6428 GCA_031404435.1 Acidimicrobiaceae bacterium
GTCAAGGTCGACAAGGACTGGCAGCAACGCCCCGACCGGGTCCAACGACTCGGCTACTGAACCGGCGGGGCCGGCGCGCGATCAGACCAAGCTGCCGCGGCCTTCCCAAAATGGAGCGCGCAGCTCGCGTTTGAGAACCTTGCCGCTGCCCGTCTTGGGGAGCTCATCGGTCCAGGTGACCGAGCGGGGCACCTTGTAGTTGGCGAGGTGCTCGCGCGCGAACGCCATCACGTCGTCGGGTGTCATCGAGCCGCCCTCGCGCACCACCACAACGGCGTGCACGCTCTCGCCCCACTCCTCGCTCGGCACGCCGAACACGGCCACCTCCAACACGTCGGCGTGGTTCTCGAGCGCAGCCTCGATCTCGGCCGGGTAGATGTTCATCCCGCCGGAGATGATCATGTCCTTCTTGCGGTCGCAAATGTAGATGTAACCCTCGTCATCGCGGTAGGCGATGTCGCCAACGGTCTGGTACCCGTGTTTGCTGTCCTGGACGAACTTGTCGTGCTGCTTGTAGTAGTCGGCGAACACGCTCGGGCTCTTCACGAACAGCTCCCCCGGGTGCTCCGACCCAGTACCCGTGACCTCGTTGCCATCGTCGTCGAACAGCTTGATCTCGACCATCGGCGCAGGCTTGCCGCACGAGCCGGGCTTGCGCAACTGGTCCTGCGGCAACAGGATGCAGTTCACCCCGAGCTCGGTGGAGCCGTACACCTCGAAGAGCGAATCGCCAGGGAAATAGGCGAGATACATCTGCTTGAGTGCGAAGCTCCACGGTGCCGCGTTGGCGATCATCTTCTTCATCGACGACACGTCGTAGCGATCCTTGACCGCCGAGGGCAGGTTGCACACCATGCGGATCGGCGTTGGCGCACTGAACGTGGACGTGACCCGGTACTTCTCGACCAGGCGCAGCCAGTCCTCTGCGGCGAACTTGCGTTGCAGCACCACGGTCTGCCCGAGCGCCTGGGCGATCCCCATGAATCCGCCCGGCCCCGAGTGATACAGCGGGCCGGTGGGAATGTACACGTCGCCTGGGGTGTACCCGATGAGCATCATCATCGCCGCTGCCTGCTCGGCACCGGTCGTACCGCGGCGCAGCGCCCCCTTCGGCTTGCCGGTGGTGCCGCTGGTATAGATCATCGTCGCCCCGGCCTCGGTCCCTGCGGGGATCTCCGGTTCCTTCGCCGACGATTCGGCAACAAGCGCATCGACGTCGACCATCCCTGCCGGCACCTGCCCGTTCGCCGCATCGAACACGAGCACGTGCTCCACCTGGGGCAGGTCGGCGAGGACCCGCTCGAACATCGGCGCGAACTCGACATCGACGTACACGATCGTCGCGTCGCTGTGATCGGTGACGTAGGCCGCTTCGTCGTCGCTGAGGCGGTAGTTGAGCGGAACCGCAGTGATACCGAGTTTGCGGGCTGCGTTGATCATCAGCACGAGGCCGGTCGAGTTCTGCCCGCACCACACCACCTTCGACTCGCCAGGGCGCGCCCCAAGGGTGAGCAGCACGTTGGCAAGGCGGTTCGACGCAGCATTGAGCTCACCGAAGGTGTACGTGATCAGGGTGCCGTCGGGACGGTCGTCGATCATCGCCAACTTGTCGGCCTGGGTGACGGCATACGCACTGAGAAAGTCGGCCATGAGCACACTGCGTAGCAGGCGGGCCGAGGCGGCGGTGACACGGAGCGGAAACGTGGCGGCGTGCACCAGCCGCTCGGCGGGACTGCGGCTGGGGCTGGACATGGCCTCACCGTATGCCTCCGGTCAGCTGCGTGCAGACGCGGACCTGGCAAGCTGAGGACATGGCAGCACGAATCATCAATGGAAGTACCGAGTTGAAGGCCCTCATCGGCGAGCATCTCGGCTACAGCGACTACATCGAGATCACCCAGGAACGAGTCAACCAGTTCGCCGAGGCGACGGGAGATCACCAATGGATCCACGTCGACGTCGAGCGGGCGAAGGCCGAGAGCCCCTTCGGTGGGCCGATCGCTCATGGTTACCTCACGCTGTCGCTCGGGCCGGCGCTGATGCCGCAGGTGTTTGCCACCACAGGGTTCAAGATGGGCGTGAACTACGGCGCCAACAAGGTGCGGTTCATGTCGCCGGTTCCGGTGGGGGCCAACCTGCGCCTCGGGGTGACGCTGGTCGGGGTCGACGACATCAACGGTGGAATCCAGAGCACGTACGCGTTCTCGTTCGAATGCGAGGGTGCAGCGAAGCCGAGCTGCGTTGCCGAGGTGGTCTTCCGCTCGTATGAGTGACCGCGCCCGCCGTGTAGCGATCGTCACCGGCGCCAATCACGGCATCGGCGCGGCAACGGCCGAGGCGCTCGCCGCGCAGGGCGTCGCCGTGGTGGTCACGTTCCTGCGCTCGCGGGTGGCAACCGATGGGGCCACACCCGAGGCGTACCAGCAGAACCGGATGGCCGATGGCGAGGCCGTCGCCGAACGAATCCGTTCGGCCAACGGCGCGGCGATCGCGGTGGAGGCCGACCTCCTCGATGTTGCGACACCAGCTCGATTGTTCGACCTCGCGGAAACCGAGTTCGGACCGGTCGACATCGTCGTCAACAACGCCACCGGGTGGGCATCGGGCGACTCCTTCGATGCAGGACGTACCGACCCTGTCGGACGGGCGACGCCGGGCGTCACCGCCGAGTTGTTCAACCGCACGTTCGGTGTCGATGCCCGGGCCAGCGCGCTGATGATCGCCGAGTTCGCCCGCCGCCTCATCGCTCGCGACGGCAAGTGGGGTCGGATCGTCGGGCTCACCTCCGGCGGACCGAACGGGTTCCCCAGCGAGGTCACCTACGGCGCAGCGAAGATGGCGCAGGAGAACTACACCATGGCGGCCGCCTCCGAACTCGGCCGGCGCGGCGTGACCGCGAACATGATCCATCCACCGATCACCGATTCGGGATGGGTCAACGACGCGATTCGTGAATTTGCGGCAACCAGCACCGAACACTTCCACGTGGCCGAACCCGGCGAGGTCGCCCGCGTGATCGCCTGGCTGTGCGGCGATGATGCCCGCATGATCAGCGGGAACGTCATCCGCATGCGCTGAGCTGCACCGCTGCAGAGCGATGTTTGATCGACGCCGAATCGGGTAGAGGCGTCGCGGCCCACTCCGCCAGCACACATGACACGAGACTTGTGAACCCCCTGACGACGACGACCCTTGAACACGGGCAGATGTTCCGCCACGATGCGATGCTGCATTCGACGACCGAGGAGTTCGTCCACCGGGCCGTGGCGTTCGTGCGCGAAGCGGCCGTCGCCAATGAAGCCGTGCTCGTCATGATCGATTCCGACAAGACCGGACTGCTGCGGGCCGCACTGCGCGACGATGACGCCCTACTGCGCGACAACGGTCAGGTCAGCGCCCAGCCCGTGGTGTTCGCCGAAGTTGACGATGTCGCCGACAACCCGGCTCGCCTGCTGTCGATGTGGCTTGACTTCGTCGATGAGCACGCCGGCGAGGGTCGCACGGTACGCGGATTCGGCGAATCGATCTGGCCGTCGCGAAGCCTCGCGCAACGTGGCGAGTGCCACATCCACGAAGCGATCCTGAACCACACCTTCGGCATCCGTGACGACTTCTGGCTGATGTGCGCCTACGACGAATCCAAGCTGCCGGGTGACACTGTCGCCGCCGGGATGGCGCACCATCCCCACATCGTTCGCGACGGTACCCGCCGAACCAGCGATACGTTCCGGGCACCGCAACACGATGCAACGCTCGGCGCGCCGATGGATCCTCCGCCGGACACTGCGCACATCAGCGCACTCGTGCCGGTCGGCGAGGTCCGCCGTTCGGTCGACCGCTTCCTCGGGTCGGAGGGTTTCGGCGACGTGCAGCGTTACGACTTCGTGCTCGCCGTCAGCGAGGTGATCTCCAACAGCTTGCAGTACGGCGGAGGCATCGGCGTTTACACCATGTGGATCGACGACGACGTGGCCATCTTCGAATCGTCGGATCGGGGCGTCATCACCGACCCGCTGCTGGGGCTGCGCCGCCCATCGGCATCGTCGACCGGGGGTCGCGGCCTGTGGCTGGCCAACCATCTGTGCGATCTGGTCCAACTGCGCTCGACATCAGAGGGCTCGCGGGTGCGCATGCACATGCGCCGCAGGCGCTGATCAGCGAAAGTTGGGCATGACCTGGCTGGCGAAGAGTTCCATCGTCTCCAGGTTGGGGTAGTCCGGGCACCATGGGATGAAACCCGAGCAACCGAGATCGACATAGGTCTGGATCTTGTGGCACACCTGTTCCGGCGTGCCGACCAGGTTTGCCTCGCGCCACTCGTCGAATGGTTCGGCCCACAGGCTGCGCGTGCCCGCGGCAACGATCTCGGCTTCGGTTTCGCGGATGAACACCTCTGGCGACCAGGTCTTGCCAATCTCGGCCTCATCGCGGCCGACGGCTGCACAATGGCCCTTGAGGACCTCACGCTTGTGCGTCCACTCCTGCGGCGAACCTCCGAAGTTGCTGTAGTCGGCATGTTTGGCGACGACGCGTAACGTCAGCTGCTCGCCTCCACCCCCAATCCAGATCGGTGGATGCGGCGTTTGTAGCGGCTTGGGATCACAGTTTGCCCGCGACATCTTGTAGTACTTGCCGTCATAGGTGGTCTCGGGTTGGGTCCACATGCTGCGGACGATCTCGACGCTCTCGTTGAGCATCCCGATGCGGTCCTTTGGCTTCGGAAACTCGAACCC
The DNA here is from genome assembly GCA_031404435.1 of Acidimicrobiaceae bacterium. Taxonomy (GTDB): domain Bacteria; phylum Actinomycetota; class Acidimicrobiia; order Acidimicrobiales; family Ilumatobacteraceae; genus VFMC01. The sequence continues at coordinate 4,734 of JANNHO010000517.1, forward strand.
GTACCCGCGGTACTCGTTTTCGTACCAGCCAGCGCCGATGCCCCAATCGAGCCGACCACCACTGATCACATCGACCGTCGCGGTGATCTTGGCCAGCACACCGGGACTGCGGTAACTGTTGCACCCGACCATCTGGCCGAGCCGGACTCGCGAGGTGCGCTGGCTGATCGCAGCGATGGTGGTCCAGCACTCGAACACCGCCTCGTGCGCTGGGCGGGGCACGTTGTGGAAGTGGTCGTACACCCAGATCGAGTCGTAGCCGAGCTCGTCGGCGCGGACTGCGATCTCGACGGCCTTGTCCCACTTGGCAGCGGCACCGTCGATGCTCGACAGCTCCATCTTCCAACCCTGCGGCATGAACATGCCGAACACCACGTTGCTCATCGCCGCACTGTATCGACGCCGCCACCGGTTGATACGGCCCGCCCGGCTGGTACATGGCCCAGAAGTGTTGCGTAGGTTCAGTCAGTGGAACTTTCCGTAGCCGACATCCATGAGGCCATCGCCGCGTCGCGTCCCAACGAGATCTGTCTCGTGTTCGGTGACCGCCGGCTCACCTGGGCCGACGTGACAACGCGCACACGTCGGTTGGCGAACCACCTGGTGGCCGAGGGGCTCGGTGTACGCACCGAGCGGCCTGCGCTCGCCGGCCACGAGTCGGGCCAGTCGCACCTGGCGATCTACCTCCACAACGGCAACGAGTACCTCGAGGCGATGCTCGGCGCATTCAAAGCCCGGGTTGCGCCGTTCAACGTGAACTACCGCTACGTGGCCGAGGAGCTGCACTACCTGCTGACCGATTCGCAGGCCGAAGCGATCGTGGTGCACAGCCAGTTCGCGCCGACCCTGGCCGAGGTGCTGCCGCAGTTGCCACTGTTGCGAGTCGTGATCCAGGTGCCCGACGAATCCGGCCACGAACTGCTCCCCGGAGCGGTGTGGTACAAGGACGCGCTCGCCGCCGCCTCGGCGGAGAGGCCGGCGCTGCAGTGGAGCCCCGACGATCTGTACATCCTCTACACCGGTGGCACCACGGGCATGCCCAAAGGCGTGCTGTGGCGAAACGGCGATGCCAACGTCGAGTGCTTTGGCGGTTCGCGTTCGGCAACGCTGGAGCAGGCGGTCGAGGAGGCAACGGCAGGGCTGAAGGCCCTGCTGGCACCACCGTTCATGCACGGTGCCGGGCACTGGATGAGCTTTCGTACGTGGAACACGGGCGGCACCGTGTACGTCCAATCGATCCCGGAGCGACTCGACCCAGCCGACATCTGGGGTCTCGTCGAACGCGAGAAGCTGAACTTCGTGCTGATCGTCGGGGACGCGTTTGCCAGGCCGTTACTCGACGAACTCGACCACCGGAACTACGACCTGTCATCGCTCACCGTGCTCCTCTCGGGTGGGGCTCCCCTGTCGGCACCACTGAAGCAGGAGTTCCTCGCTCACCTGCCGACACTGATGATCGTCGACGGGCTCGGTTCGTCCGAGGCCGGCGGACAGGTTTCACATGTGTCCACACGAGCGAATGCCACGACCGGAACGTTCCCGATCACCCCGGGCAACCACGTGCTGGCCGAGTTGATGGATTGCGAGCTCGAGCCGGGAAGCGATGAGATCGGCTGGCTGGCCAAGAGTGGCCGGCTGGCGCTCGGGTACCTCGGCGACTCCGCCAAGACCGCCCGCACCTACCCCGTCATCGAC
>JANNHO010000518.1:0-13134 GCA_031404435.1 Acidimicrobiaceae bacterium
GCATGGTGTAGGCGGTGGTGGCGGTCCAGCCAAAGGGCAGCTCCAGCATCGGGCCGTAATGGCTGGCCCACATGGTGCGGGCCTGCTTCGCCGTCGTGCCGTTGGTTTGCAACACGTCGATGGTGATCTCGGCCGGTGTCATCGGGCGCATCTCGTCGCCGTACCGATATGTGGTCGGTGATGCGGGATCGAGGTCGAGCTCGTACAGCGTCATCCGGTTGCCGGCCGACACCGTATGGGTCCAGGCGACCGCGTTGTTGAAACCGATCAGCACCCCTGGCACGCCCGACAGCGTGGCGCCGTACACGTCGAGCTCGCCGGTGGTGAGGGTGAGCTGTGATTCCCACAGCCGCTTCTCGCCCTCCCACGGGAAGTGCGGGTTGGCCAGCAGCAGACCGCCGCCGCCGGCGCTGAGTTCGGACCCGATCGCCCAGCCGTTGCTGCCCAGCGACGTTGTCGTCGGCAGCACCGTCGGCAGCACCGTCGGCAGCACCGTGGCCGGGGTCACGGTGGTTGTGTCAGGCGCGACGATCGTGGTGGCGGAGATATCGATTACGGGCGGCGAGCCGTCGGGTGGTGTGGCGTTGGCGATCGGTTGCAGCAGTACCCCGCTCGACGCAAACAGGGCGACGTCGTTGAGGTACGCGAAAAGATCGGTGGTGGTGATCGGCTGCACCCACGGCTCGCCGGCGCACCATCCTGCCGGTGCCCCCTCGGCGACCTGGGCGTTGAACCCAGCCACATAGCCGTCGATGATCTCGATGACGCGGGCGGATACCCCGGCGAAACGCTCGTCGGCGTCGTCGTGCAGGCCGAGGTGGCGGTAGGCGTAGTCGGAGGTGAGGTTGGCGTCGTCGTCGCCGGGCCCGAACCAGCGGGCCCGTTCGCCGCGCACCTTGATCACCTGATCGATCAGGGTGCAGGCGCGGTCCTCGGCGAAGGCATAGCCCTGGCCGAACCCAAGGCTGCCCCAGTCATCGGCGACAATGTGCGGGATGCCGTATTCGGTGCGCGTGATCGTCGCCCGGTACAGGTTCTCGGCCACCGTGGTCGGGGGTGTTGGAGCCGCCGTCGTCGTGGTGGTCGCCGCCGGGAGCGTGGTGGCTGGGAGCGTTGTTGTTGCCGTCGTTGTCGGCGCCGCGTCGGAACCGCCGGTGCATCCGGCGACAATCGCCATCGCCGCGATCACCCCAGCTGTGCGAATCGAACGTGGACAACGGGAAACGTGAGGGACATGGCAGCGTCGGTTGGACTTCAGGATCATCGAGGGTTCCGTTCTCGCTCTCGTCGGAGAGCTCGCTGCGTCCACCGTATTCCGTCCAAGGATCAGGTTTGCGTGAGCGCGCCACCGACAGTCGGCCTGATCGCTCACGTAAATGTGAAGTTCACCCGCAACGCGCAGGGCGGCTGTGCGTGTGTCAGGCCGAGGCGACGAAGGCGCGCACTGCGGCGCACAGCGTGTTGCGGTCGGTGTCGAGGGTGGCGACGTGGCCGCTGTGGTGCAGGGTGAGCCGCTGCACCGGGCCGCCGAGCGCGGCCGCAACCGTGTCCGAACTGGCCGGGTCGACCACGTCGTCGTTCGCGCTGGTGACGATCAATACGGGCACGGTGACCGAGCCGAGATTGAGCTCGGCGATGCCTTGATGCATCGCCAGCAGCGCGGCCAGCGGCACCCGTTCGAGGGCGAACTCGCCGACCGTCGACGGGCCGACGTCGAGCCATTCGTGACCGCGTGAGATACGCCATTCCAAGCCGTCGATCGCGTCGGGATCGGCTGCCAGCGGGTTGATCGCAACGACGCCCCGGCAGCGCTCCTGCGCCGCCAACGTCAACGCAACCATCGCCCCCATCGACTGGCCCACCACCACGTCGGCCGACCAGCCCGCCGCCGCGTCGACCCAGTCCTGCCAGCCGACACCGACCAACTCATCTGGCAACCCTCCGTGGCCCGGCAACGTCGGGGCAAGCACCTCGTGGTCGTCGGCGTTCAGCGTGCCGACCACGGGCCACATCGTCGCCCCGCTGCCGCCGAGGCCGTGCAGGCACAACACCCTGGCCATCAGCCGAGGGCAGTCACGAGATCGCGCACCAGATCGGCCGGGTCCTCGAGTCCGACCGAGATCCGCAGCATGCCATCGGTGACCCCGACGAGCGCGGCCTCGTCAGGCGTGAGGCTCGCGTGGGTGGTGGTGGCCGGGTGGCACACCAGTGTTTCGGGTCCGCCGAGTGATGTGGCCACCCGCAACAGCTGCACCTTGGCCAAGAACTGCCGCACCGCCTCAGTGCCGCCACCCAGCTCGATCGAGAACACGGTGCCACCGTGGCGCATCTGGCGCTTGGCCAGCTCGGCCTGCGGGTGGCTCGACAACCCGGGGTAGTGCACCGCCGAGACTGCCGGATGATCGAGCAACGTGTCGGCAATGAACAGCGCGCTACCGGCCTGATGGGCTGTGCGTACCGCAAGCGTGCGGATGCCGCGCAGGCCGTTGAGCGCATCGAACGGTGACGGTGTGGCACCGTGCAACACCGAGTACGACCAGATCGAATCGATCAGTTCTTTCTCGCCGGAGATCACCCCGAGGGTTGCGTCGTTGTGGCCGGCGATCCCCTTGGTGGCCGAGTGCAGGCTGAGGTGCACGCCGTGATCGAGCGGTCGCTGCCCGAGTGGAGTGGCAAGCGTGGAATCGACCAGCACGATCGGGCCGCGGAGCGCGCCCAACTCGTCGAAGTCGACCAGATCGAGACGCGGGTTCGACGGAGTTTCGGCCAGCACCAACATGGTCTTTCCGGGGCGCACCGCGGCGGCAAACGCCCCCGGCTCGGCCCCGTCGACCAGGGTGGTCTCGATGCCGAGGCGGGCGCACGGTCCCTGCAACAACGCGAGCGTGCCGGCGTAGAGCTGGCGCTGGGCGACCACGTGATCGCCGGCCGAGCAGATCGCCAGGATCACGGTTGACACGGCCCCCATGCCCGACGCAAATGCCAGCGAATCCTCGGCGCCCTCGAGCGCGGCGATGGCCTCTTCGAACGAACGCACGGTGGGGTTGGCGTAGCGGCTGTAGAACTCGCCCATCCGCAACCCGGTGGCCCGCCGCCGCGCATCGTCGAATCCGGCCGATTCCCAGGTGGTCGAAGCCCACAGCGCCGGTGCCAGCGACGTCGAGGCGGAGTCGCGCCCGGCCACGATGGCGGTGGTGGCTGGCTGGTTCTCCTCGGTCATCGCAACAACGTTACGGCACCAGGGGCACACGACGCCGATCCATTGCCCCTGAGGTTCCGCGTCGTTGCCAGGCGTACAGTCGTCGAGATGAGCGTTGACCTTGGTGAGCTGTACCGAAGTGCACGATTGCGGATTGGCGATCTTGTTGCCGTTGATCTTGTTGCCGGCGATCTTGCCGATGCTGTTGCTGGCGATGTCGGCGCGGTTCGTGTTCCGGCGACGCCGTTGTGGGATGTTCACGACGTGCTCGCCCATCTGAGTGGCATTGTCGACGATGTGCGCGACGGCAACATGGAGGGCGCCACGACCGATCCGTGGACGGCGGCGCAGGTGGATCGGGGGCGGTTGCGCTCGGTTGCTGAACTTGTCGAGCGGTGGGCAGACGGTGCGCCGATGCTCGAAGGTTTTCTGTCGTCACCGGACGGGATCAACGCGTACCGGGCGGTGTTGGACGTGCACACCCACGAAGCCGACCTGCTCAACGCCCTGGGCAAGCCAGTGCGTCTGCCGGAGGAGTTCCTCGAGTGGATGAACCCGATGATGATGATGCGTTTCGCCGAGCGGGTTGCCGAAGCCGGGTTGCCGCCGGTCACCGTCGACGCCTCAGCGATGGAACGATTCCGTTCTCAGCTCGGACGGCGCACCATCGATGAGGTCGTTGCGTACGACTGGTCGAGCGACCCGACGCCGTATCTCGACAGCTGGTTCGTATTCGGCCGCGCCGAGCACTCGCTCAACGAGGTATGACCGACATGTCCGAGATCGCCGCGGTCACCACTACCGAGCAGCGCCAGCAGTTCGCCGACGACGGAGTGACCGTCATGCGCGGAGCGTTCGATGACACATGGATCGTGCGGCTCCGGGCGGCAGTCGATCGGGCCATGTCACAGCGGGGCGAACTGACCCGCGAGTACGACACGAACGAAGGTGGGCGGTTTCATGCCACGACGTTCCTGTGGCTGAGCGACCCTGACGTGGAGGCGTTCGTGCGCGAGTCCCCAGCGGCGCAGATCTCCGCCGAACTGATGGACTCGGCGACGTGCTCGTTCTTCTTCGACCACCTGCTCGTCAAGGAACCCGGCACCGAGAACCCGACACCGTGGCACCAGGATCTGCCCTACTGGCCGGTAAACGGCACGCAGATCTGCTCGCTCTGGTTTGCGTTAGATCCGGTGACCACCGACAACGGCGGCGTGCGATACGTCGCCGGCTCGCACCGGTGGACCGAGTGGTTTCGGGCGCAGAGCTTCGGCGGCAGCGACAAGTACAGCGACCTGTCGATGCCGAAACCGCCCGATCCGGATGCCGACCCTGACCGCTACCGAATCGTTTCGTTCGATCTCGAACCGGGCGACGTTGTCGCCCATCACGTGATGACCTTGCACGGTGCGCCGGGCAACACGCACTCGAGCGCCCGCCGTCGGGGCTTGTCGACGAGGTGGTGCGGCGACGACGCCGTCTACGACCCGCGCGCCAAGACCATGCCGCTCCCATTCGATCCCGGGATCGACGCCGGAGAGCCGATGCGAGCCGACCGGCTCCCGCTGATCTTCACCAGAGCCGTGGGCCGCGGATCAGCGATCCCGGCAGTTCGCCGGTGAACTCGTCGTCGGCGACGATCTGCACACCGTGCACGAACGTGGCCCGGTAGCCCGACGCCCGCTGCACAAGCCGACGGCCTCGCGCGGGTAGGTCGAAAGCCATCCGCGGCACCTCGAAACGCAGGGCTTCGTAGTCGATCACGTTGAGATCGGCGCGCAGCCCCGGCCGCACCACACCTCGGTCGCGCAGCCCGTACAACGACGCAGTCTGCTGGGTCTGGCGGTGAACCACGTACTCGAGCGGCAGCTTCGGGCCGCGGGTGCGGTCACGGGTCCAGTGGGTGAGCATGAACGTCGGCGTGCCGCCGTCGCAGATCGCCCCGCAATGCGCGCCGGCATCGCTGAGACCCATGCGGGTGTGAGGGTGTGCGGTCGCCTCATAGGTCATCGACAGATCGCCGTAGGCGTAGTTGAAGAACGGCGCGTAGATCATCCCGTTGCCGTGGTCGGCGATCAACTGGTCGAGGATCAGCTCCATTGGCTGCTGCCCGCGCTGCGCTGCGAGCGCAGCGACCGACTGGTCGGCAGACGGCTCGTAATCGATGTCGCCGCTGACCGGCCACATCGCGTTCAGGTTGCTCAGCACGATCTTGGTGAACAGGCCTCCGTCGTCGGGCACGTCGTGCACGATCCGGTGCCGCCGTTCAGGCTCGGCGAGGCGAGCGAGGCGCGCGGTCATCGGCAGGTGGGCGACCTCGGCGTAGGCCGGGTGGAACAGCAGCGGATGGACGCTGCCGTGCAGGCAATAGAGGATGCCGATCGTACGTCCGGCAACCTGGGCGACGATCGGCAGGCCATCGGCATACGCCACCTCGAGCAGGCCGAGCACGTCTCGCCACACCTCGGGCGCGGAGTTCGGTTGGTTGAGATTGATGCTCACCGGTTGGCCGGTCAGAGCTGCCAGCTTGCGCATCCACGGCCACTCGGCGACCGGCACCAATGCGTGATCGGGGGCGAACTGGAACACCCCGTGGCCCGCGTCGCGGATCGCCTGGCCGATGCCGAGCAGCTCACGCGCCTCCGCCGACGTGCCAGGCACCAGTTCGCCGTCCTTGGAACGGTGCAGCGGCGTACGGCTGGTAGAAAACCCAAGCGCGCCAGCGCGCAACGCCTCGCCGACGAGCTCCGCCATCGCCGTGATGTCCGCGTCGGACGCAGTTTCGTTGGCCGCGCCGCGTTCGCCCATCACGAACGCGCGCAGCGGGCCGTGAGCGATCTGCGAGGCGACGTCGATCGCCAGCGGCTTGGCTGCCAGGGCGTCGAGGTACTCGGGGTAGCTGGTCCAGTCCCATGTGATCCCCTCGACCATTGCGCTGCCGGGGATGTCCTCCACGCCTTCCATCAGCGCAATCAGCCAGTCGTGGCGGTCGGCGGCAGCGGGCGCGAACCCAACACCGCAGTTGCCCATCACGACGGTCGTCACCCCGTGCCAACTCGATGGTGTGAGCCACGGGTCCCAGGTGGCCTGGGCGTCGTAGTGGGTGTGGATGTCGACGAAGCCGGGCGTCACCAGCATCCCGTCGGCGTCGATGTTGCGCCGTGCCAGGGCGTTGGCGCCGGCCGGCTCGACGGCGCTGATCAAGCCATCGGTGACTGCGACATCGACGCGACGAGCGGCCGCGCCAGTCCCGTCGACGACGAGACCGTTGCGGATGACGAGATCATGCATGCGTCGAGTCTCGCGCCCGAACCGGCCGTTCGGGGATGCGGCCGCGTGGACCGCATCCCCAAGGTGCCACGGCCGGATCAGGCTCCGGGGATCCGGATCAGGAGCAACTGGCCGCCTTCGCGCTTGTACGTGAAGTCGGGGTTGCCGTCGGGGCCGGTGGTGTTCGGCAGCGTGGCGCTAGGGCCGAAGTTGTCGGCCCCCGGGGCCTTCTCGACCCACAACGTGTGTGCCTGTACATCAACCAGGAACGCGCCCGGGCCGAACACAGCCGAGGCATCGACGATGCCGCTCGACTCCCACGAACCCCAGTTGCCGGCGGGACGGCCGTCGACATCGGTGAGCCCTCCATCGGCGCTCTGATTCACTTTGGCGACCACCTCGGCACCGGTGACGTTGCCGATCGGTACCCGCCACAGACGGCCCGTGGTGGCGGCCGGGTCGGTGGAGCCTGCCGGGAACTGCTGGCCGCTGCCCGGATCCTCGGTGACGAGCAGGCTGTTGGCCGTGGTCTCCAAGTTGTCGGGCTGGTGGATCTCGCCGAGCGTCTTCACCGGGTTGTCGTCGCCCTCGACGAAGATTGACAGCGACGTCACCTTGGTCGGGTCCGACGGATCGAGCACCATCTTCCAGACTCGCCCGTTGGTCGAACGGCCGGCCTGGGAGACGCCTGCCGAACCGCGACCCGAGTCGGCCAGGTACACGGTGTTGCCCATCCCTGGACGCTTGTCGTAGGTCATGTCTTCGATGCGCACGAATTGGAACACACCATTGGCATCGCCCCACTCCTCGAGCACCCATTGCGGCCCGTCGACGGGAACGCCGAACGCATCGCCGGTGAACTCGGCCGCGGTCGGCGCGGGGTAGCCCTTGTCGGCGGCAACAAGGTCGCGTCCGGTGCCGTTCAGCCTGCCGGTGGCGATGTCGCGCGGCACCTGGATGAAGTGGCCCGAGATCGACCCGGCGTTGCCGGGGGCAAAGTCGTAGTAGTCGTCGAAGCCGGCGGTGTCCGATACGAACGCCCACATCGTGCCGCGGTCTTTCAGCACGGCGTTGGCGTCTTTGGCGATGTAGGAGTACAGCTGCGATTGCGCCGGGTTGCTCAGGAACGTGTCGTCGCCGGAGAGCATGACGACCTGCTTGTAGCCGGGGATGGCCAGGTTGTTTTCGTGGTTGTGACGGCCCATTCCCCAGATCGGTGTTTGCTTATCAGTATTGACGTCATACGCCACGACGACTCCGGATTGGCGTGCTCCGGCGGCGCCCTGCGCGGACGGCCAGGGAGTGCCGGAGGTGTTGATCCACTCGACGGCCTCCTCGTTCGTGAACAGGATCGGCCGGTTGAAACCCTCCTTCTCGGTGGCGAGGTAACTGGAGCAGAAGCGCTGATAGCCGAGCTCGGTGCCGATCACGATCGCGGCTTCCTCGACCGAGATGACACCGTCGTCGAAGCCGAGCGACAGCTTCGACACCTCGGAGTTGTTGAAGTCGTTTTCACCGTTGGCCGCGGTTGGGTTCTGTGGGTTGTACGGGAACGGCACCGTGGACGTCTCGTGGTTGACGTACGCGTCGACGTGGTTGCCATTGCCCTTCGCGTCGATGGCGATTCCGTCGGGCACAGCCTCGAAGCGGTAACCGCCCGCGAGTGTGTCGCCGACAGTGATGATCGGCGAGATGGTCACGTCGCTGCGGTTGCCGAGATCGAGCATCGAAGGCTGGGCGGTGACAAAGTTGCTGTCATTTTCGGCCACGGTCAGTCCCTCTGGCACCGCAACCATCGCCGCGATGAGTCCGACGATTCCGAGCACTTTGAACTTCTTCATGGGATCCCCTCCCGAAGTATCAGCAGCCCACCACGCTGATAGGCGTGCGCACCGCGATGGTACGTCGATTCCACGACTCGTGCTGACGGGGAACAACCACACCACTCCCGGTGGGTGATCGGGTGCGCAGCGGAACTGCGGGTCAGCCGAGTCGGTTGGTTGCTTCGTGGTGTAGCAGGCCGTTCGAGCTGATTGCGGTGTCGTTCGCGAACGTCGCCTCGCCGTGACGGTCCGTGAAGGTCCCCCCCGCCTCTTCGACCACCACCATCACCGCAGCAAGGTCGTACGGGGCCAGCCCGACCGCATCGACAGCGAGATCGAGAGCACCCTCTGCCACAAGCATGTGTTGCCAGAAGTCGCCAAACCCACGTGCCCGGTAGGCATGTTGTTGCAAATGCACCAAATTCGCAGTGAGTCCGAGGTCGTCCCACCCAGCCGCGAACGTGACCGACACCTGTGCCTCGGCAAGGTCACCAACCGTTGATACGTGCAATGGTCGTGCCGGCCCGCCGAGCACGCTGACGAATGCTCCGCTGCCTGCCGATCCCCACCACCGACGACCGAGCGCGGGGGCCGACACCACACCGACGACGGCACCGTGGTCGGCGTGGGTGAGCGCGATCAGGGTGGCCCAGACGGGGATGCCGCGCACGAAGTTGGACGTTCCGTCGATCGGGTCGATCACCCACCGCCATGGCGATGACCCGTCGCCGACGAGCCCGTGTTCCTCACCGAACAGGCTGTGGCCGGGGCGGGCCGCCAGGACGCCGTCAGCGATCAGCGTCTCGGCCTCGCGGTCTGCCTCGGTGACCTCGGTGCGGTTGGCCTTCCAGTCGAGATGGAAGGTCCGGTTCTCGTAGTGCGCCAGCGTGATCGCGTCGGCCGCATCGGCAAGTTCTCGCGCCAACGCTAACTCGCCGGCCAGATCGGCTGGGTCCGGTAGAGCTACCACCGGTCGGCTCAGAGGAGTTCGCGGGCGGCGGCGGCGATGCCGTCGGCGTCCAGGCCGAGTGCGGCGAGGATGCGCTCGGCATTGCCCTGCGGGATGAACTTGTCGGCAATGCCGAGCACCCGCACCGGCACCGATTGGGTGATCGCGTGGATCTGGTCGGCCGCGGTCATCCCGATCCCACCGTCGCGGATGCCGTCTTCACAGGTGACGACCGCAGCGTGGCGAGCCGCGTCGGCGATCATTTCTGCATCGAGGGGCGCGCAACTACGCACGTCCCACAGTGTGGCGTCGACGCCGTATTCGGCAAGTTTCGCCACCGCCCGCTCTGCCGCGATCAGCATCTTGCCCACTGCGAGGATGCACACCGATCCGTCACCGGCCCGGACCCGACGTGCCTTCAGTCCTGATCCCACCTCGCGCTCGTCGACGTTGTGGGCCGTGCCGCGCGGGTAGCGAATGGCCACCGGACCTGAGTCGGCCAGCGTCACCGCGTCGTGCATCATCACCTGCAACTCCTGTGCGCTCGATGGGGCGAGCACGCGCATCCCCGGCACCTTGGACAGCAACGCCATGTCGTACACGCCGTGATGGCTGGCCCCGTCGGGTCCGGTGATGCCGGCACGGTCGAGGCAGAACACCACCGGCAGGCGGTGCATTGCCACGTCGTACACCACTTGATCCCAGGCGCGGTTGAGGAACGTCGAGTAGATCGCCACGAACGGCCGCAGCCCGCCCATCGCATCCCGGCGGCACCGGTGACAGCGTGCTGCTCGGCGATACCGACATCGAAGAACCGGTCGGGGAAGCGGGCCTGGAACGGCAGCAACCCGGTCGGGCCCGGCATCGCCGCGGTGATCGCCACCACCCGCGGGTCGGACTCGGCCTCCTTGATGATCGCATCGGCGAAGGCCTGGGTGTACCCGGTCGGTACCGCCGGCGGAGGACCGATGGCGGGATCGAACACCGGAGCATCGTGGAGGTGCTTTTCGTCGTCGTCTTCGGCGGGCGGGTAGCCCCGGCCCTTCTGGGTGAACACGTGCACCACGATCGGGCCCTCGGCCGACAGTTCCTCGGCGTTGCGCAGACTCTCCTCGAGCGCCTCGAGATCGTGGCCGTCGACGGGGCCGACGTAGCGCACACCAAGGGCCTCGAAGAACGCCGGCGGTTGCAAGAACTCGCGCACGGCGGCCTTGAACGCCTCGACCCCTTTCTCGGCCTGCGGGCCGACGTAGGGGAGGCCTTGGAGGAACTGCTCGATGCGTCGCTGGCGGCGCACGTACACGGGGTTGAGGCGGATGTTGGTGAGCGTGTGCGACAGCTTGCCGGTGATCCGCGACGGCAGGCTGGGGTGCTGGAACATCGACCGTTCGGCCGGTGTGGTCGCAGCGGCCGACAGGTTGGAGATGGTTGCCGCGTACGACCGGCCGTTGTCGTTGAGCACGATGATGACCCGCTGGCCGGAGTGGCCGAGGTTGTTCAGCGCCTCGTAAGCCATGCCCCCGGTCATCGCCCCGTCGCCGATGACGGCAACGATGTGGCGGCGCGGATCGGTGCCGGCGTCGCGAGCCACAGCAAGGCCGTAGGCATACGACAACACGGTGCTCGCGTGGCTGTTTTCGATGATGTCGTGCGCGCTTTCCTCGCGGTTCGGGTAGCCCGACATGCCGTTGCTCTGGCGGAGCTGTTCGAAGCCGTTCTGGCGCCCGGTGACGATCTTGTGCACGTAGGCCTGGTGGCCGGTATCCCACAGGATCGCGTCGGTCGGCGAATCGAACACGCGGTGCAGCGCGAGGGTGAGCTCGACCACGCCGAGGTTGCTGCCGAGGTGCCCGGCGTTTTCGGCGACGGCCTGCACGATGAAATCGCGGATCTCGCCACCGAGGTCGTACAGCTCGGGATAGGTCATGGCTCGCAGGTCGGCGGGCTCACGAATGTCGGACAGTGCCATGGTGCGCCAACGCTACCCGTGGCAGCACATCTCGGCATCGTCGGCGCACTCATCCATGTCTGCTCGTGCGCGCCAGCCGACCTCGGCTGGATCGCTCACGCAAACGCCGGATCAGGCGCGATCTGCGAGGCTTGGAAACATGAGCAGCAGCGGTGACGGTGGCACGACGATCAAGGGGCATGCGGGGCAGCAGGCGGTGGCGGCGATGATGCGCTGTGGCAGCGACGTGATGTTCACCCTCAACGGTGGGCACATCTGGCCGCTGTACGACGCGGCGCGCGACCAGGGGATGCGCGTGGTCGATACGCGCCACGAGCAGACCGCCACCTTCGCCGCCGAGGCGTACGCCAAGCTGACCCGCCGCCCCGGCTTCGCCGCACTGACCGCCGGTCCCGGAATCACCAACGGTGTGTCGGCGATCACGAGCGCGTGGTTCAACGGGTCGCCGGTGGTGGTGATGGGCGGCCGCGCCCCCGAGCAACGGTGGGATTCGGGATCGTTGCAGGAGATGGATCACGTGCCGGTGGTGAGCTCGATCACCAAGTCGGCTGCAACGGTGAAAGACGCTGCGCAGGCGGCGCGGATGGTGCATGAAGCGGCGGCGTTGGCGATGTCGCCGCACCGCGGACCGACGTTCCTCGATTTCCCGCTCGACGTGTTCGGCCCATCGGCTGGCGTGCTGCCCGAGATCGGCGACCGGTTTGGCCGGGGAACCGACCCCGACCCCGGCGAGGTTGCCGCGATCGCATCATTGATCGCCGCGGCCGAGCGGCCGGCCTTCATCGTCGGCAGCGATGTGTACTGGGATGGCGCGTGGGATCAGCTCAGCGCTGCGGTCGAACACCTGCGCGTGCCGTGCTTCTTCAACGGGTTGGGTCGGGGCATGCTGGCGGCCCGCCACGAGCTGGCGTTCCTGCGCACCCGCGGGCTGCTCAAGCAACGCGCCGATCTGGTGGTGGTGCTCGGCACGCCGCTCGATTTCCGTCTCGGGTTCGGGCGATTCGGTCACGCGCAGGTCGCCCACGTGGTCGACAGCACAGCGCAACGCGCCCGCCACGTCGACGTTCCCACGGCCTCGGGCAACCTGGCGGCGGTGCTCGACGCGTTCGCCAACCACAGCGGCGCCCGCTCCGATCACGAGGCGTGGATCGGCGAACTACGCGCCGCCGAGCGGGCCGCTGGTGCAGCCGATGCGGTGCTGCTCGGAGCCAACACGGCACCGATCAAGCCGAGCCGCATCTACGGGGAGTTGTCCAAGCGCCTCGCCGACGACGCCGTGGTCATCTGCGACGGCGGCGACTTCGCTTCGTACGCGGGCAAGTTCGTCGAGGTGCAACAACCTGGCTGCTGGCTCGATACCGGTCCATACGGCTGCCTTGGCAATGGGCTCGGCTATGCGATCGCTGCTCGGGTGACCCGGCCGTCGAGCCAGGTCGTCGTACTGCTCGGCGATGGTGCCGCCGGGTTCAGCTTGATGGACGCGGATTCGATGGTGCGTCACGGTTTGCCGGTGGTGATGGTGGTCGGCAACAACGGGATGTGGGGTCTGGAGAAGCACCCGATGCAGGCCATCTACGGCTGGGATGTGGCCTGCGATCTGCAGCCCGGATGCCGCTACGACCAGGTGGTCACGGCGCTCGGCGGCGGCGGTGAGATGGTCACCGACCCCAGCGAGATCGGGCCAGCGCTCGACCGCGGGTTCGCCTCGGGCGTGCCGTATCTCGTCAACATCGTCACTGATCCCACCGACGTCTACCCCCGGTCGTCCAACCTGGGGTGACGAGCTGAGTCAGGCGCAATCGGAGCCGGGGGCGGGGATGATCGCACCCTCGGGGGAGACGTCGAACATCGTCGACTCGGAGCGGAGATAGTCGGGGACGAGCTCGACCTCGGCCGCGGGTGCGCGGCCTTCCATCAGGTTGAA
>JANNHO010000519.1:0-2373 GCA_031404435.1 Acidimicrobiaceae bacterium
GCCCGGCGCTACTGACCATGGTGGTGTTCACCCTGCTGCTCGGCATTGGCTACCCGCTGGTCACGTTCGCCGTCGGGCAGGCACTGTTCGGCGACCAAGCGAACGGATCACTGATCCGCCGCGACGGCGTGGTGGTCGGCAGTGAAATGATCGGCCAGTCCTTTGCCGATCCCGGATACTTCCACTCGCGTCCATCAGCGGCCGGTGCTGGTTACGACGGTTCGGCCAGTTCCGGCTCGAACCTGGGACCACTGAAACCCGACCTACTCGCCGCCGTGGCCGAGCGCGTCGCCGCCTACCGGGCCGAGAACGGGTTGGGCGACGAAACCGCCGTACCCGTAGATGCCGTCACCGCATCGGGGTCCGGCCTCGATCCGCACATCTCCGTGCTCAACGCTCGCATGCAGGCCACCCGGGTGGCCGTCGCTCGCGGACTGGAGCTGGCGGTAGTGGACGCGCTTGTAGCCGATCATGTCGACGACCGCAGCTTCGGCGTGCTCGGCGAACCCGGCGTGAACGTGCTCGTGTTGAACATCGCCCTCGGTGAGATCGGCCCTGTCGGCGCGGGGACGCTGGCAGACTGACCGTCATGGCGCGAGGCACGCTGCGTATCTACCTCGGGGCATCGCCAGGCGTCGGTAAGACCTACGCGATGCTCAACGAAGGGTGGCGCCGCGCTCAGCGCACCACCGAGGTAGTGGTCGGGATCGTCGAGGTTCACGGCCGGGAGAACACGAGCGCACAGATCCGAGCCCTCGAGGTGATGCCGCGCCAGCAGGTGGACTACCGCAGCACGGTGGTCGAGGAGATGGATCTCGATTCGTTGCTGCGTCGCTGTCCTCAGGTGGTCCTCGTCGATGAGTACGCGCACACGAACGCGCCGGGTAGCCGCAACGCCAAGCGTTGGCAAGATGTGGAGGAGTTGCTCGATGCTGGAATCGATGTGATCTCCACGCTCAACATCCAGCACCTCGAGTCACTCAACGACGTCATCGGCCGGATCACCGGCACGGTGCAACGCGAGACCGTGCCCGACGCCGTTGTGCGCCGGGCCAATCAGATCGAATTGGTCGACATGTCGCCGGAGGCGTTGCGGAGACGGATGGCGCACGGCAACATCTATCCTCCCGAGCGTGTCGACGCGGCTCTGTCGAACTACTTCCGTCCCGGCAACCTCGGTGCCCTGCGCGAACTTGCGCTTCTATGGGTGGCGGACCGTGTGGAGGAATCTCTCGGGTCGTATCTCGATACTCACGGAATCACCGAGACGTGGGAAACACGCGAACGAGTGGTGGTGGGGATCACCGGCGGGCCAGGTGGCGAAGCGTTGATCCGGCGAGCGTCGCGCATGGCTGGACGGGTCGGTGGCGAGTTGCTCGGCGTGCACATCACATCCGACGACGGCCTGCGGTCGTCGGACGGGAAACACCTCGCCGCACAGCGCCGGCTGGTCGAGGAGCTCGGCGGCATCGTGCACGCCGTTGCTGGTGGATCGATGGCAGAGAGCCTCGTAGCGTTCGCCCACAATCACAAGGCGACCCAACTCGTGCTCGGGGCGAGCCGCCGGAGTCGTGTGTACGAGATGCTCCACGGCTCGTTCGTCGCCAGGGTCGCCCGTCTCGCCGGGGGGATCGACGTCCACGTGATCGCCGCCGAGTCGTCACCCGAACGTCTACACGCACGTCGCCGCGGTGCCGGCCTGGTTGACCGCCGCCGGGTGGCAGGTGCATGGTTGCTCACGTTGCTGGGGCTTCCGGCGCTGACGGCGGTGATGGCTGCGGCGCGCTCGTCGCTATCGCTGGAGACGGAGCTGTTGTTGTTCCTGGCCCTCGTGCTGGCGATTGCGGCTGTCGGTGGTCTCGTCGTGGCCGGGATCGCCGCGGTGGTGGCCTCGCTGTTGGTCAACTGGTTCTTCGTCGAGCCGATCCACACGTTCACCATTGCCGAGCCCGAGAACATCGTCTCGCTGGTGGTGTTCGTACTGGTGGCGATCACCGTTGGGTCGCTGGTCGATCTCGCCGGCCGCCGAGCTGTCGAGGCGCAGCGCGCCCGGTTGGAAGCGGAGGCGCTCGCCAGGGCGACAGCAACGCTGGCGGCGAATCCCGATCCGCTCCCGAGCCTGGTCGAGTTGCTGCGCTCGACGTTCGGGTTGCGCAGCGTCACGATCGACCGGTACACCACCGACGGTTGGGCCGCCATCGCTGCAGCCCCCGCTCGGGCAGCGGCGCACCTCGATGTTGATGACATCGACGACCCCCCGACGGGCTCCACGATCGTGCTCCCAATCGGTGGCGATCCACGGTCCATCGACGGTGTCGTCACGGGTGCTGCCGATGTCGTCGTCGCCGGTCCTCGACATCGGCTGCACCTCGT
>JANNHO010000520.1:0-21215 GCA_031404435.1 Acidimicrobiaceae bacterium
CCGGAGCGGCGGCCTTTCTGCTTCGGTACTTCGCCAATCTTCACTGTTGAACCTCCTGATGTCTGCAGCGGATCTGGTTCAAGGTCCGGCTGGGCTCCGATGAACCAGAGACCAATACGTCGCCGAGGTTCGAATCGTTCACGATTTGTCAAGGAAGTTCGGGTGGAGCTCGGTGCGCTACCTCTACGAGCGTCGGGTCGGCGAGACAGCGACCTGCATGGCGCCGATCACGTCCCAGTCGTAGGTCTCGGCGAAGTAGGCGTCGGCGTCGTGGTAGGTGAGCAACTGGCGAGTCGGGATGGTCTCCGACGCGGCCCGCATGGCCCGGTCGAATTCGTTCGATCCCGGACGTTGGGAACGTCACGCTGCACGCTCCCGCCACAGTCGCCTCCGTTGCGGTGGCAATCAGCGCGGACCTCAACTAACCGCAACTAGCCGGCCGCCCGATGCCGCTGCAGCTTCAGACCTGCGGGCGGAATGCGGCCGTTGTCGCGTAGATCGCTGAGCGCCGGACGAAGATGCTGCAGCCCGAGCCGAACTCGTGACTTCACTGTTGCCTCCGGAATCCCACTTCGTCGAGCGATCTCGCTGAAGCTCAGCTCATCGTAGAACGCGGTCTCAATCGCGCGCCGCTGGGGCGCCGTCAACTCGGCCAGTGCCTCGTTCACCCGACGTGCCGTTTGCTTGTCGACGATCGAGTCGGCGATTGGATCGCTCAGGGCAATCGTCCCCGTGGACGCCGTCGTGGAACTCAATGTCGACCCTTCGTCGCGTCGCCGTCGGCGGACATCACGTCGAACCGCGTCGAGCGCCACTGAGCGGGCCATAACCAACAGGTAGGTGCGTAATGAACCGCGGCTGGGGTCGAATCCATCGGGATTGTTCCACAGCCGCAAGAACACCTCCTGAGAGACGTCGAACGAGTCCTCCACGCCGCAGATGGTCCGCGCCCGCAACCGCACCGCCTGCGCGTGTTCGCAGTAGATCTCGCTCATCAACGCCGATGGGCCAGTCACCCATGCACGTAACCACTCGGCTCGGGTCGCGTGTCCACCAGTACCGGGGGATCGACGCGCCGAGCCGAGCCGAGCCGAGCCGTGTGTCGTCGCATTGCCAGTCGTCACGTCACCACGTTCGGCACGATGGCCGTCCTGGATTGGCCAACATCGCCCGTTGCGTCGCCGTCTCGACAGGTCACGGGTCGGTACTTCACCACTTCGGGTGATTTCAAACTACGTTCTACCTGGATGGAGACCAGCCCGATCATCGCCGCAGGCGCTCTGGCCGCGAACGTCGCCGAGTATCAGGCGACGGCGCGTGAGTGGCTGGGCAGTCACGCCGCAACGGCACCTCGCGACTACGGGGCGATCTGCCCGCCAGACCTCATCGAACACGCGACCAAGTGGCACCGAACCATTCACGAAGCCGGTTACGCCGGCATCCACTGGCCCGTCGAAAATGGCGGGCAGGGCCGCACCGCCGAACACAACGCCGCCTGGCTCCTCGAATGCGCGCGGGCCGGGGTGCCGGCGATGCTGAACATGGTCGGGTTGGTGCTCGCCGGCGGAGCGATCCTGCGCTACGGCACCCCCGCCCAACAAGCCCTGCACCTGCGTTCCACACTGATCGCCGATCAGGTGTGGTGCCAGCTGTTCAGCGAGCCGGGTGCCGGCAGCGACCTCGCCGGGTTGAGCACCCGGGCCGATCGCGACGGCGACACGTACGTCGTCAACGGTCAGAAGGTGTGGTGCAGCGGGGGCCGCTACAGCAACTGGGGGATCTTGATGGGCCGCACGCAGGATGCGGGGTCCCGCCATGATGGCATCTCGTTCTTCGTGTGCCCGATGGATCTGCCCGGCATCGAGGTTCGACCGCTGCGTCAGATGACGGGCGAGGCCGAGTTCGACGAAGTGTTTTTCACCGATGTTCGGCTTCCCGCCGAGCACCTGCTGGGCCCGTTGCACGGCGGCTGGGGTGTCGGGATGGCGGTGCTCACCAACGAACGCGGCCACATCGGCACGAGTGTGATCGGCTTGGAGCGACGACTCGAAGCGATGACCCGGATCGGAGCGGACCGAGCGCTCGATCCCATCGCGGTGCAGGCCCTGATGAGCTTGCTGGCTCGCGGATCGTCACTGAAATCGATGGCCCAACGACAGGGACCGGTTGCGTCCACTGCCGCATCGCTGATGAAGCTCGGGATCACGGAGATGATGTTCGACGTCGCCATGCTGCGCGGGGCCGCAGCCGGAGCCGAGGCGATGCTCACCGGTCCGGATGCTGCAGGGATGTTGGCCGCACCGGGTGGACGCATCGCCGGCGGAACGAGCCAGGTGCAGCGCAACATCATCGGCGAGCGACTGCTCGGCCTTCCCCGCGAACCGAAATCCTGAGCTCCCCGCCGGCCTCCCCTTCACCTGTGCCCCGTTCGTCATGACTGCGGTGCGGTTGCCAGGATAATCACCATGCCTGGCGCCGTTCGACGAATCCCCTCCTCCGATGGCGTCTCCGTGGCCCTTCACGATCTGAGCGGCCACGACCTGGGAGGCACCGGAGCGACGTTGCTGATCAGCCACGCAACCGGGTTCCACGGTCGCTGCTATCTCCCCATCGCCCATGCCCTCGCCGACCGATTCCACAGCGTCGCCCCCGATCTCCGCAACCATGGCGACACGGCTACGGGTGACACCGGCGGGGCCGCCCCGGTCGACTGGCGCCGCTACGGCGACGACGCCGAGGCGGCCGCGTTGGCGGTGGCTGCCGAGTCGCCACGCGGCCCGCTGGTCGGTTTCGGTCATTCGATGGGGGCCGCCTGCTTGTTGATGGTGGCGCTGCGCCAACCCGGGCTGTTCCAACGGTTGGTGCTGTTCGAGCCAATCGTGTTCCCCGACGGGCTCGCGCCGTTGGATGGACACGAGAACCCACTCGTCGAGGGTGCCCGGCGGCGGCGGAGCAGATTCCCAAGCTATGACGAGGCCTTTCGCAACTTCGCCTCGAAGCCACCGATGAGCTCCTTCACGCCGACCGCGTTGGAGGCGTACGTGCGGTTCGGTTTCGCCGAGGGTCCGGACGGGTCGGTACACCTCAAGTGCCTGCCCGAGGTGGAGGCGGCCACGTTCTCGATGGGATCGCGGCACGGCACCTGGGAGTTGTTGGGCGATATCGCCACCCCGGTTACGGTGGTCACCGGGCGACCGGAACCGATGCGGCCATCGGAACGCGGTGCGGGTATCGCCGAAGCATTGCCCAACGGCCGGTACGTGCAACTCGCCGACCTCGATCACTTCGGGCCGATGGTCCAGCCGGAGCGCATCGCCGAGATCATCCTCGCCGGCTGATCACACTCCCGGTCGCAGAACCGGCGCACACCCCCTCTCTACACTGGTGGATGTGAGCTACCCCGTCCCCAACAGCCTGTCGCCCAGCCGGGTCGATGCGTTCACGTCGTGCCCGATGGCATTCCGTTTCGCCAGCATCGAAAAGCTTTCCGAACCACCCAGCCCCGCAGCGACGAAGGGTTCGCTGGTGCATCGCGTCCTCGAGGTGTTGTTCACCCGGTCGGCCGCCGACCGTCATGGCGACGCCGTCATCGCGTCGTTTCAACAGGCCGTCGCCGAGTACGACACCGATCCCGAGTTCGTCGACCTCGGCCTCGACGCCGCGCAGCGCCAGGCGTTCCACGACGATTCGTGGACCCTGGTCGAGTCGTATCTGCGTATGGAGGACCCCACCGCTGTCAACGACATCGGTCTCGAGCTGCGGCTCGAAGCCCAGGTCGGTGACCTCACCCTGCGCGGCATCATCGATCGTCTCGACCTCGGTCCCGACGGCGAACTGATCGTCACCGACTACAAGACCGGCCGCGCTCCCGGGCCGCACTACGAGCAGTCCAAGCTCGGCGGCGTGCACTTCTATTCGTTCCTGTGCGAATCCGTGCTCGGCCGGCGCCCGGCCGCGATCCGGCTGATGTACCTGCGCAGCGGCGAGACCATCACGGCAACCCCCTCCGAGCGTTCGGTCAAGTTCCTCACCACGCGCACTACCGCGGTGTGGAAAGCCCTCGAGCGGGCGTGTCTGTCAGGCGACTTTCGTCCGCGCAAGGGCAAGTTGTGCCCGTCGTGCGCGTATCAACCGTGGTGTCCCGAGTTCGGTGGCGATCCCTCCAAGGCTGCCGCCGAGGCTCCCATCGCGTTCCGCCGCCTAGCCCCCGTCTGAAGCTGTTGGCCACCCTCATCTCCCGCGTCGAGCGGTTCGATACGAGCGCAGACCAGGTCCTCGAGCACATCCGTGGGTACCGCGCCAGTGAGGTGGTGTTCCGCACGGCCAGCTTCGTCGGCGACTTCAGCGCGGTGTGGTTGGCCATCGGTGTGCTGTACGGCGTGGGCGTCGACGGCAAACCGTGGCACGCTCTCGGATTCGGCGTGCTGATGGGTGTCGAGAGCCTGGTGGTCAACCAGGGGATCAAGCGTCTGTTCCGGCGCACCCGCCCGACTGAGACCGGCGACCCGCGCTTCGTGGTCCGTAAACCGCGCTCGAGTAGCTTCCCCAGTGGCCATGCCTCGTCCGCGTACTTTGCCGCCACCCTGCTCACCGTGTGGGCGGGCTGGGCTTGGGCACTGGTGTGGTTCGTGATCGCGCTCGTCGTCGCAATCAGCCGCGCCGTGGTGCGCATCCACCACGCCTCCGACGTCGTCGCTGGCCTCATCACCGGGTTGGTGCTCGCGCAAGTGGCGCTGGTATTCGGAGCAGACCGTTTGTTCACCGGCTGACTAGCCTCATCTCATGTCCGACACAGCCCGTTTCGATCGCAAGATGAGCGACGCGGAGGGTCTGATGTGGCGGCTCGAGAAAGATCCGCACCTGTCGAGCGCGTTCGCCAACGTCACCATCCTCGACCGCCCGCCCGATTTCGAGCGCCTCGTGCAGCGGATGGAGCGGGCCACCCAGGTGGTCGAACGGCTGCGCCAGCGCGTCCAGCCGGCGCCTGTCAACCTCACTGCGCCCACCTGGGTCGACGACCCCAACTTCGACATCCGCTACCACATGCGCCACATGGCGCTCCCGAAGCCCGGGTCGATCAGGCAGCTCCTCGATCTGGCCAGCCTGATCGCTTGCGACCCGTTCGAGCGCACCCGCCCGCTGTGGCAGTTCGTGATCGTCGACGGCCTGCGCGGCGGGAAATCGGCGCTCATCGAAAAGATGCACCACACCATTGCCGATGGGGCGACGAGTGTGGAGATGTCGTTGCAGTTCCTCGATTTCCAGCGAGATGCGCCCGAACCGGCGCCCCTCGACGCATACCGGCTCGACGATGCCGAGCCGCCTGAGCCATCCGGCCCGCCCCCCGGAGCGCATGACGTCGTGCGCGATCTACTCGCCGGGAGCTTGCGGATGCCGATCGGGATCCTCCGCCAGGTTCGCGATCTGCTCGCCGATCCGGCCGGCATCCCCACCGCCGGAGTCGCCGCGGCCGACACGGTACGCGGTGTCCTGAGCCAGCTCGGCGATACCGAACAGGCCCGGTCTCCGCTGTGGACAAAGCGGTCGTTACAACGGCGGATCGAGGTGCTGCGCGCCCCGTTCGGTGAAACCAAGGCCGCCGCGAAACGTCTCGGCGGCACGCTCAACACCGCTTTCCTCACCGCCGCTGCCGAGGGCGCAAGCCGCTATCACATCGAGATGGGCGCACCCGCCGAGCATCTGCGGGCCAGCATGGCGATCAGCACGCGTACCGAATCGTCCGGCTCCAATGCGTTCTCCGTAGCACGGATGCTGGTACCTACTGGCCCCATGCCAATTGCCGAGCGATTCGCGTTGATCCAGGCGGCGAGCTCCACCGCACGCGACTCGAACGCGTCGGCGTCGTTGGAGACCCTTGCCACCGTCGCCGCCTCGTTGCCGACCTCACTCGTCACCCGGCTGGCCCGCCAGCAGGCTCAGACGGTCGATTTCGCCACTTCGAATGTGCGTGCCTCACCGGTCCCGCTGTATCTGGCCGGGGCGCAGCTGCTCGAGAACTACCCGGTCGGGCCGCTCGCCGGGGTCGCGTTCAACTTGACCTTGCTGTCGTACAACCACAGCCTCGACATGGGCGTCAACATCGACGCCGCCGCAGTCGAGGACCCGGAGCTGCTGCGCCGCTGCCTGGAACGGTCGTTCACCGCGCTGCTGGGCTGCTGAACGTCGGCCCATGCGGGCGGGTTGCGATCAGGTGGTGACGGGTGCCGGCAGCGTGAGCAGCGACCGCACGTCGAGCAGTACGTCGGTGACCTCGCCGGTCGACACCAGGTCGCGAGACATCATCTTCGACAACGCAGCATCGATGATGGTGAGCGCTTCGTGGATGACGGCTTCGTTGGTGTCGGTCATCGGTGTCTCCTGTTCCGGTGCTGAGTTCGGTCCTGTGATGGATCAGCGAACTTGACGGTACCCCGCAGGGACGAATCAATACCGGCATCGTAGCGCCAACACCGCGATTCGGGGGCTCTGTTGTGCCGGCGGCGGCACGGCCGAATACCATCGCCGCATGGATCTCTCGGGTCGACATGTGGTGGTGACCGGCGCTGCCGGCGGAATCGGGAAGGCGCTCGCCGAACGGTTCCATGCCGCGGGGGCACACGTGGTGGCGGCCGACATCAACGGCGCGGGCGCCAACCGCACTGCCACCGAGCTCAACGAGCGGCGAGCCGACAGCGCGCTCGGGGTGATGGCCGATATCGGCAGCGAGGCCGGCAACGTCGCCTTGATCGCCGACGCGATGGCCCGGTTCGGCCCGATCGATCTGTTCTTCGCCAATGCCGGCGTCGGGATGGGCAGCGATCTCGACACGCCAGAGGACGTATGGGAAACGGCGTTCAACGTGAACACCCACGCGCACCGCTGGGCGGCCAAGCATCTGCTCCCCGGCTGGCTCGAGCGTGGCGAGGGCTACTTCTGCTCGACGGCGTCGGCGGCGGGCCTGCTCAGCCAGATCGGCTCGGCGCCCTACTCGATGACCAAGCACGCCGCGGTGTCGTTCGCCGAGTGGTTGTCGATCACCTACGGCGACCGCGGTGTGAAGGTCAGCTGCCTGTGCCCGCAGGGGGTCAACACGAACATGATCAACGCCGACCCGGCAACCGGCGGGCTGTCGACCGGTGTGGTGCGTGCCTCCGGGGCGGTCCTTGAGCCCACCGAGGTGGCAGAGGTAGCGCTCGCGGCGATCAGCGACGAGCGGTTCCTCATCCTCCCGCACCCCGAGGTGCTCGGTTTCCTGCAACGCAAGGCAGGCGATTACGACCGCTGGCTCGGTGGGATGCGCCGCCTCCAGGCGCGCACCGCCGCCGGCTGACGCGAAGCGCGTGCAGACGATGACCGATCCGGAGATGCTCGAACGCCTCGGCCTGCGGGTCGGCGAGCCGATGCGCTTCCGCCACAACGGCACGGGTCGCTGGATCGACGCCAAGATGGCTGGGGTCGGCCAAGACGGCAGCATCAAGCTCTACGATCGTGACGGAGCGGCGCGCAACCTGCGCCCCGACATGGTCGAAGTCCGCCGGCCCGGAAGTAAAGGGCGATTGCGATGGCAACTGGTCAGCGACGTGGCGATCACGTGGGAGCAACAGGGTTTTTGGTGAGGACCGTGGCGCGTCTCGTGGCGGTCGCGGTCGCGCTAGCGCTCACGTCCGCGGTTGGTGCAGTGCCCGCCAATGCGTCGTCGGAGAAGTCGTTCAGCTTCGATTCGTTGGTGACCGATGTGGTGGTCCGGCCCGACGCCTCGATGTTGGTGACCGAAGTGTGGACGTACCGTTTCGAGGGCGGCCCGTTCAACTTCGGGATCCGCTCGTTCGATTCCGACGCGGAGCGCATCAAGGACTTCGCCGCCAGCGACGCCGCCGGCCCGTTGCCGGTCATCGACCCATCGGAGTCGGTGAGCGGCAACTGGGAGTGGAACCTGCGCCAACCGACCTCCGATGCCGTGGTCGCCTACACGCTCACCTACCGGGTGGATGACGCCGTCGTGGTCGGATCCGACGTTGGCGACCTATACTGGACGTTCATCCGCGGCGAGCATCCACCGGTCGATTCGATGATGGTGACGATCCGCCTCGACCCGTCGATGCCGGCGGTGCCCGCAGCCTCTGCCGTCGCCGACGGCACCGACGGCGACACAGACACTGGCGTTTTGCGCGGTTTCGCTCATGGTCCGTTGAATGGCCGAGTCGACGTTGCCGAGTCGACGGTCACTGCCACCATCGACAACCTCGAAGCCGACGCATTCGTCGACGTGCGTGTCGTCGCTCCAGCTGCGGTGTTCGAGGCCGCGGTCACACAGGATGACGAGTTGCTGCCGGGGATCCTGAGAGAAGAACGCGAGCGCCTCGGTTCGCTCGCCGATGCAGCCGACAAGCGTCGGTTGGCATGGATTCTCACGCCGGTGCTCGCGCTGATCGGGCTCGTCGGCACCGGTGTCTTGTGGCTGACGGGCGGGCGGGAGCGACGCAGCACCGAGGTGCTCGGCGAGTACTGGCGGGAACCGCTCGACGATCCGCCGGCGATCGCACTGGCCACGATCAACCGTGGGTCAGTGGCCGCGGGACCGACGATTGCCGGCACCCTCGTCGATCTGGCCCAGCGCGGCTACCTCACCATCCGCGGCGAACGCCGCGAGCGGATCGGCCGTGACGACACGGTGCATCACTACCACTGGGCGGGCAAGCAGCTTGGCGCGGACCTGTCCGGATACGAACGCGAGCTGCTCCAGTTCGTGTTTCGCGGGCAGACCGATGTCAGCTCCGACGAACTCGACGCCTGGGCTACGGCAAACCAGCCGAGCGCGCAGGCCAGCCTGAAGGCGATCACCGCCGGCGTCACGGCCGAGTTCCAGCAACGCAAGTACGAATCGGGGGCCGGGGGCGGCCCGCTGATGATGCTTTTCGGATTGTGCTTGTTCATCGCCGCCGGTTCCCTTGCGCTGCGGGTGTACACCGGCAACGGCATCGCCTGGACCGGCATCGTGGTGGCCGTGGCGTTGTTCGCAATCGGCGCCAAAGCGCTCGGCAACCGCACCCCGGCCGGCGTGGAGGCCGCGGCAAAGGCGAACGGGTTGAAGAACTACATCGAAGATTTCTCTCAGCTCGCCGATGCGCCGGTCGGGCACCTCATCTTGTGGGAGCGCTACCTCGTGTACGCGGTGGCGCTTGGTGTGTCGGGCGAGTTGATCAGCGGCCTGGCCTCGAGGCTTCCAGGGCTGCTCAACGACCCGAGTTTCGGGGCGTGGTACGCCGGGCCGTACGGGCATGGTCGCTTCGACAGCTTCGATCGCATCGAGACTGGTGGCACATCCCTCGCCGCAGCAAGCACCCCCAACTCCAGTGGCGGCGGCGGCGGATTCTCGGGCGGGTCGAGCGGTGGTGGCGGCGGCGGTAGCGCCGGAGCCCGGTAGCGCTGGCCGACAGCGACTTCGGTACGGTCGCCACTCATGGCCGTTCGACTCGATCCCGCTGATGAATACATGCACGAACTGGGCCCCGAGCCCAACTTCAACGAGAGCATGTACATCAACTGCATCGATCCCGACCAGCAGGTGGGTGGATGGTTTCGCATCGGCAACCGGGCCAACGAGGGCTATGCCGAGATGACCGTGTGCCTCTACCTACCGCCCGACACCGGTCAGCCAGCGGGGGAGGCTGGGCGCAGCGTCGGGTTCATGTACAAGCGCCCGACAATCGACAACAACGATGCCTTCGACGCCGGAGGGCTGCGCTGGACGATGGTCACCCCGTTCGAGGAACTGCACATCGATTACACGGGCAAGGTCGTGCTGCTCGACGATCCCGAGCAGATGGCCGATCCCAAGACTGCGTTCACGGACAACCCGTACGCCGAGTGCGAGGTGCACCTCGTGTTCACCGGGCAGGGTCGCCCGTCGATGTTCGGCGGCGAACCCGACACGCCACACGAGACGCCAGGCGAGGAGTTCGCCAAGGGGCACTACGAGCAACTCGTGAGCGGCACCGGCTCGATCCGGGTCGGTGACCGGGAGTGGGCGATCGACGGCCACGGTCTGCGCGATCACTCGTGGGGTCCCAGGTTCTGGCAGGCCCCGTGGTACTACCGCTGGCTCACCGCCAACGTCGACCGCGACTTCGGGTTCATGGCCAGCCGGGTCGCCAAGCGAGACGGGCCGGGCACCCGCGGCGGGTTCGTGTGGGAGCAGGGGACGATGCACTTCTGCGACGACGTCACGATCAGCACCGACACCCGTGGCGTGGAGAGCTACCACGAGCGCGTCACCGGTGTGCTGCGCTCGTCACGATCGGGGCGGGAGTGGCGCTTCCGTGGCGAGGTGGTCGATCTGATCCCGTTGCGTAACCGCCGTCAGGACCCCGACGGCAACTGGCTGATGACCCGGATCAGCGAAGGGCTCACCCGCTGGACTGTCGAGTCCGGGCCGTTCGAAGGCCGGGTCGGCTACGGCCTCAGTGAGTACCTCGACCAGATCATCGACGGCTCCCCCGTCGGCATCGCCGAGTAGCCGTGCCTGTCCACGCGCCCGACGTCGATGCGGCTGTTCATGCTCGGGCCTCGATGAGTTCCACGTCGTAGGACCTGAACTGTCGGTCGGCGGTCACAATCGTGAGTTGTTCGGACCTCGCCTGGGCAATCAACATACGGTCGAACGGGTCGCCATGATGTGCCGGAAGGGCGGGTGCAGCGACGGCATGCTCTGGGCGGACGGGAAGCGTCTCGAAACCGGCCGCGATCAGCTGGGGAACCAGATCATCAGGAAGCGTGATCTTCCCACTCGCCCGTTTGATGCCAAGCTCCCACGGCGTCACCACCGAAACGAATACCTCGTCGGCGGCCGAGATCGTGGCGCGTGCCTGGAGGGCCAGTTGCACATCGTCTCCGAGCCACCAGAGTGCGACGTGGCTGTCGAGCAGCAGCCTCACATCGAGTCCGTGGACGTGTCGAACAGTGCCAGCACGTCCGGGTCTGTTCCAACGCTGTCGAGTTCGTGGTAGGTGATCTTGCCTTTCCACGCACCCGAGACGCGCTCCGCACGACGTTGCGGCCACGGAATGATCTTCGCCACCATCGTGCCATTCCGGGCCACGATCACTTCCTCGCCCTCCTCGACCATGCGGATCAGCTCCGAGAGGCGGCTCTTGGCTTCATGGGTGTTCACCACCGTTGTGGGCATGAACTTAGTTTAGCCGAACTAACGGGGTCCTGGCTCAGCCGAGGCTGGTGCGAGCGACGAAGCGCTCGGCAATTGCTTGGTCGCCGGCGAAGTTGAGCGTGCCAGCGGTGAGCGGGATGCGCCGCCACAGCGCGAGCAGGATGTCGCTCGCTGAACCGCGGATCGCGCAGTCCCCTTTGGCGTGCTCGCGGGTCACATCGAAGCCAGCGTCTGCCGCGTCGGTGTTTACCGGTCGCAGCGTCCACTCGCCGGCGACGTCCTGGCAATGGATGTGCACCGAACCGCCAACCGGTTCGGCCTCGGGTCGGGCGTCGCCGAGGAAGTGGGTGAGGAAGTTGGTGAGGAACTCGTCGATGCCATCACTGGCAAGCTCGGCTTCGATCTCGTTACTGCGACCAGCGGCGTGCTCGGCATCCCAGCGGTGCACCGCTGTCTCATGCGCCAGCCGCCGGATCACAAACCCAGCCGTCTTGTCGGCCGACCAGGTCCAGATCTCGATGGTCGACTCGGTCGCCGTGAGCACCTCGTGTACCGCCGTCAAACCGTTGCGATAGAAGGCGAGCAGATCGCCGTCGGCCGGGCGTTCGGGTTCCGTGTACGCCTTCCAATCGGCGAGCCGGTCGGCCACCACCGTGCGCCAGAAGTCGTGCGCCCTGCACAGGTGCCACACCAGATCGGCCAGTGTCCAGCCGGGGCACGACTCCACGGGCGCATCAAGCGACGCCGCCGCGCACGCATCACCGAAGGCGATGCCCTCTCGTTCAAGCGCGGCAAGCAATTCAGAGCGTTCCATGACCCGATGCTGCCACACATCCCCCGACGCAACGTTGGGATGCCGCAAACCGCGCAACTTTGTCGGTCTGAACATCCTGAACCTGTCGAGACCGACAAAGTTCGCAGTGGGTCCAGCGTCGAGGGCCCGCACGGGTCGCCACCACCCGCAGTCTCGATTCGCGCCGACTTGATTGCGGGGTACGGTGGCGCCAATGAATCATCGTGAGCTCGCCGAGCGGTTCATCGGGTCGGTCGTCCAGGCCAGCGCGCCTGCGGTGTCGCCCGACGGAACCCGGGTCGCCTTCGTCGTGTCGCGGGTCGACCTTGCCGCCAACACCACCACGGCGCAGGTGTGGCTCGCCGACACCCCCGACGCAATTAGCCAAACCCCACCGCGCCCGCTGACCAACGGCGAGCACGACGGGCAACCGGTGTGGAGTCCCGACGGCACCTCGCTGGCGTTCACCGCCAAGCGCGGCGACACCGACGACAAGACCACGTTGCACGTCATGCCGATCGGCGCGGGTGGCGAGGTGCGCACCATCGCCACGATGGCCGACGGAGTGAGCGATGTGCGTTTCAGCCCCGACGGGTCGCAGATCGCGTTCACCAGCCGAACCCGCCACGAGCGCTACGACGCCAAAGACGAACGGTCGCAGGCGCCGCGCAAGATCGAGCGGTTCTTCGGCCGCCTCGACGACGAGGGGTGGATCGGCGACCGCCCGTCGCACGTCTATTTGGTGGCTGTCGACGGCACCGAGCCAGCGCGCAACCTCACCCCCGGCGAGGGCCAGCACCACGGCGTGTCATGGATGCCAGACGGCACGGACATCGTTACCAGCGCGCAGCGCCATGACTCGTGGGACCTCGACTTCGCGGTCGACCTGTACCGCGTCGCTGTCGATGGCAGCCGCGACACGGCTGTCGTCGGCCTCACACAGCAGACGGGCTCGTTCACGTTGCCGTCGGTCTCGCCAGATGGCGGGCGGATTGCGTTCATCGGCTACGACGATCCATCCACGTTCCCGCAGAACGACCACGTCGGCATCGTCGCCCTCGGCGTAGCCGGGAGTGCTGGCACAGCGGCCAGTCACGAGTTCGTCTCACGTGGGCTCGACCGGACGTTTGCCACCTCGTCCGGCAGCCGTGCCCCGGTGTGGGAGTCGGCAACTGCGCTGCTCGCCACCGCGGAAGACCGTGGCGAAACGCACCTCTATCGCGTGCGACTTGACGGGTCCGCGCCACAGCGGGTGACATCGGGCGCGATCACGGTCCGAACCTTCGATCACGCCGGCGGGATCACCGCGGCGACGGTCGGGTCGGTCGACGGGGTGGCCGACCTGTTCGTGCTCGGCGCCGACGGGCTGATCCGCATCACCAACTTCGCCGCACGCTACCGCGACGCGAACGCACCGCAGACGTGGGAACGCATTGCGGTCAGTAGTACCGATGGAACCGTCGAGATCGACGCGTGGGTGATGCGCCCCTCCGGATTCGATCCCGGCCAGCGCTATCCGGTACTGCTGAACGTGCACGGAGGGCCGCACACCCAGTACGGCGAAGGTTTCTTCGACGAGGCGCAGATGCAAGCAGCCGCCGGCTTCGTGGTGGTGATGTGCAACCCGCGCGGGGGTTCGGGGCGGGAGGAATCGTGGGGGCAGTCGATCCTCGGGCCGCGCCACCCGGTCCGGCCGGGCGCGGGATGGGGCACCGTCGACGTCGACGACGTGCTGGCCGTCCTCGACCACGTGCTCGACCACCATGCGTACTGCGACCGCGACCGGGTCGGGATGCTCGGCGGGAGCTACGGCGGGTTCATGGCCACCTGGCTGGCGGCCAAGCACGGCAGCCGGTTCCGGGCCATCTGCAGCGAGCGAGCGGTCAACAACATGCTCAGCGAGGAGTGGTCGAGCGACATCGGCTCGATGTTCCGTGTCGAGATCGGCCCCGGCCACCTCGACGACCCCGAGGCCTACACCTCGATGTCGCCGATCCAGTGGGCTGCCGACATTCACGTGCCGATGCTGCTGATCCACAGCGAGAACGACCTGCGCTGCCCGATCGGCCAGGCGGAGGAGCTGTTCATGGCGCTGCGCCTACGCGCCCGTGACGTGACGTTCTACCGCTTCCCCGGCGAGAGCCACGAGCTGTCCCGCACCGGTTCGCCGCTGCACCGCGTGCAGCGCACCGAGATCATCCTTGACTACTTCGCCGAACGACTCGCTCCCCGCTAACTCAGCAGGCACACTGGGCACAGTGAGACCGACGAGCGACATCTTGACCCTGACAGCGCACCTGCCCGAGGTGCGGCTTGCAGCCGGCGACGTGGTGGTGCACGAAGGCACCCCGAGCGGCGGCATCTGGGTATTGGTGGAGGGCAACCTGCGCGTCATGAAGGGCGACGTCCAGGTGAACGTCATCTGCAACCCTGGCGCGCTGGTCGGCGAGATGTCGGTGCTGTTGAACTCCGGTCACGGAGCCACCGTCGAAGCCACGGAGGCGACGACGATGCGCTACGCCGCCGACGGGGCATCGCTGCTCGCCGGCGAACCGGCGATCACCCATCACCTTGCTGTCGGTCTGGCCGAACGCCTCAACTTCGTCACCGCGTACCTCGCCGACCTTGAGCACCAGTACGGCGGCGCTCCCGGCCTGACGATGGTGTCGGAAGTCCTCACCCAGTTGACACAGCGACAGGGACCACCGGCGCAGCCCGGTTCGGCCCGCGACCCCGATCCCGAGTACTGACCCGGGTCCCGAACCCCCGAGCACCGACGGTCAGAAAGCCGTGCGTCCCGGCGCGGTCGGCGCAGCGAGGTCGACCTGTTCGACGCCGACCAGCGACGTCCACGATGCCGTGCCATCAGCGAGGTCCAACTCGATGCGTGCCGGAACCGGGCCGATCTGGCGCCCCGGGTTGAACACCCATGTGTCGCCGATGCGGTCGACCCATGATCCATCGAGCCGGAACGGAGGTTGGTGCACGTGCCCGGTGAACACCAGATCGGGACGGTGCTCGGAGATCCATCCGGCGAGGTCGCTATCGCCGTAGTGACGGGTACCTGTCCAGCAAGTCGGCGATCCGAACGGCGGCCAGTGGTACACCCAGATCCAACGGGCCGGACGCCGCGCCGCATCGCGTACGAACAGTTCCGCCACGGCCTCACGCCCGACCGGGCCGTCCCACCACGGGCAGATGGTGATCAAGGTGTCGCCGATCATCAACGAATCGCCGTCGGTCGCAATTCCATGCGTTCGGGCCTGCTCCAACCACAGCGCGCTCTGTTCCCCGTGTTCGTCGGGCCCGGTGAGATCGTGATTCCCGGAGCTCACGATTAGTCGCGTTGCGGCATGCAGTAACTCGAGGTACCGCTCCACGACGAGGCACTGTGCTTCGAGCGGAACGGGCGAGCCGATATCGAGGTGATCACCGGCGGCCACGACGAGATCGAAGTCCGGCGCTGCGCCGACCACCCAGTCGAATTGGGGAAGCGCGTAGTGGAGATCGGAAACCAGCAGGATCCTCACAACGTCTCGTCATCCGTCGGGTTCATTCGCTACGCATCCAGGCGTCGATCAGCTTGCGGGCGATCGAGATGGCCGGCGGGATGGGTGGCAGTTCGTTGCGGGTGTACCACTGTGCATCGACGATCTCGCTCGGGTCGCAGACGATCTCGCCGCTCACCCACTCGGCAGTGAAGCCGACCATCAAGCTGTGCGGGAACGGCCACGGCTGGCTACCCCAGTAGCGCACGTTGCCCACGGTGAGCGCAACCTCCTCGCGCACCTCGCGCACGACGGCCTGCTCCAAGCTCTCGCCCGGTTCGACAAAACCGGCGAGGCAGCTGTACATCGGCGAGCGGAACTGCACTCCCCTGGCGAGCAATGCCTGCTGGTCCGGCCCCGGATCACCGCGGGTGACGAGGGTGATCATTGCCGGGGCCAGCCGCGGGTAGGCGAGTAGACCGCATGCCGGGCACTTCATCGACCGGTCGCCGGGACTCGCCTCGGTCGGCGTTGCGCAGCGCCCGCAGTACCGGTGGGTGCGCGCCCATTCGGCCAGTTGCACCGCCCGCCCGGCGATCAACCACTCGACTTCGGTGGCCCGCCCGTAGTACGAGTACAGATCGAGCGCAGCCCCGTCGGAGGGGTCCTCGCCGTACGGAACGTCGACCGCCCAGCAAGCTTCCTCCCCGAACATCCCGAGGAAGAGATGGTTCGTGTCATCGACAGCGCCGACCACTTCGTGATACACGAACACCGACGCCCCGATCACATGGACGTAGCGGTGACTCACCGCACCCTCGGTCGGCAACATCGATGGTGTGAATTCAGGCATCGCCCGTCACCGTAGACGCGCCAAGGCATCCCGCAACCGAGAGCCGCAAGTAGGGTCACGCGCATGACCAACGTTGTGATCGTCGACGCCGTCCGCACCCCCATCGGCAAGCGCGCCGGTGGGCTGTCCACCCTGCACCCTGGCGAGTTGCTCGGCCGCGTGCAACGGGCCCTCGTCGAGCGCAGCGGAATCGATCCGGCCGAGATCGGCCAGGTCGTCGGCGGTTGTGTCAGCCAGGTGGGCGAGCAGGCGTTCAACATCACCCGTACCTCATGGCTGGCCGCCGGGCTGCCGATCGCGACCGCGGCAACCACGGTCGACACCCAGTGCGGCAGTAGCCAGCAGGCAACCAACTTGGCGACTGCGCTCGTCGGCAGCGGCGTGGTCGACGTGGCGATCGCCTGCGGAGTCGAGATCATGAGCCGCATCCCGATCGGCAGCAACGGCAACAAGAAGCTCGGTCTCGGTGTGCCGATCCCCAAGTCGTACTTCGCCCAGTACGAGATGACCTCGCAGTTCGAGGGGGCCGAGCGGATCGCCGACAAGTGGGGCATCAGCCGCGCCGACGCCGACGCGTTCGGCCTTGCCAGCCAGCAGCGCGCCGCACAGGCGTGGGAGCAGGATCGCTTCGCCGGTCAGTGGATTCCCATCGAGGCACCCGACGTCGACGACGAGGGCAAGCCGACGGGCACCACCCACACCGTGAACCGCGATGAGGGATTGCGCGAGACCAGCCTCGACAAGCTCGCCTCGCTGAAAGCCGTCGCCCGCGAAGACGGAGTGCACACTGCCGGCAACTCGAGCCAGATCAGCGACGGTGCATCGGCGGTGCTGATGATGACCGAGGAGCGCGCCGCCGCGCTGGGCCTCAGCCCGCGGGCGCGCATCGTCGACACCTGTCTGGTCGGCACCGACCCCGTGCTGATGCTGACCGGCCCGATCGATGCGACACAGCGGATGCTGGCCCGCTCCGGGCTGTCGATCGACGACATCGACACCTTCGAGATCAACGAGGCGTTCGCCTCGGTCGTGCTCGCCTGGCAGAAAGAAGTCTGTGCCGATCCGGCCCGCACCAACCCCAACGGCGGAGCGATCGCGCTCGGCCACCCCCTTGGCGCAACGGGCGGGTTCTTGATCACCAAAGCCCTGTACGAACTCGAGCGCACCGGTGGCCGCTACGGCCTCATCTCGATGTGCTGCGGCGGCGGCATCGGCACAGGCACGATCATCGAACGCCTGTAGGCAGAGATCGCTGCAGCGTTCCATTTCTCTCCCCCACGAACTTGCCGAAGCGATCGACCTGGCCGCCGCCA
The DNA here is from genome assembly GCA_031404435.1 of Acidimicrobiaceae bacterium. Classification (GTDB taxonomy): domain Bacteria; phylum Actinomycetota; class Acidimicrobiia; order Acidimicrobiales; family Ilumatobacteraceae; genus VFMC01. Next base: position 17,612 of record JANNHO010000520.1, read on the forward strand.
ACGAAGGCCCACCCCTCAGCAAACCCTTTCAGGCGTTGACGACTCGTTCTGCGGCCTCGCACAGGTGTGACGCCCATTTGACAGCGGACCCAGCGTCCTTGTTCGCCATCGACGTTGTCTGGTACTGGGCGCGGGTCTTCAACTTGAGGAGACGTTCGAGTGTCGGGGCGACGGCGGCGCCGGCCTTGCCCGCACGTTTGAGCTCTGGAACCGCCGACTTGTGATCCTCGCCTTTACCGGTCGCTCCGATGAGCTTGAGACAGATCGCGTCCTTGGCGTTGATCCCCGACAGCACCGAGTTGGACGTCGCCGCGTTGTACCGCTCGGCGCTGACCTCGCTCTCGGCGGCGGCGAGGAACTCCAGGGCTTTGGCCAGATGTGCCTTGGCGTCCTGCAGTGGTGTCCCCATCAAACGGTCTGTCCTTGTTAGTTCCCTCGGCGGTTTGCCGATCAGACCGACAGCGTCAGTGCGCAGGTTCTCGACCATCGTGTCTCCGGCAAGCACGAGCGAGGCGAACTCATCCTCGGCGTACTCGAGGATCTCGCATGCGTTCCCCGACCAACGCCGTACTGCGTCCGTCAATTCCATCACCTGCGTGACCCACACCGAGTGTTCCTGATCGATCCCATCCGGCCTGATGACCAGCAAATCGATGTCGCTGCCGCTGGTGCCCTGCCCGCGTGCCGTCGAACCGAACAGTGCAACTGCCACAGGCTGGTCGTGCCAGCCGGTGACCCGTTCAGTGATTCGCGTCATCAATGCGGATCGCAGTTCGGACAGCTCAATGATCGATCTGGCTGCGACATGATCACGATTCAATGAGTACAGAATCGACCTCCCGGCGGGACGGCTGAGCACGAGCCCGCTGGCGACAAGCTTCTTCAACGCCTTGTTCGCACCGGTCTGGCTGACCTTTCCGTCGGCGAGAGCAGCGATGACGTTGCCCGTCAGCTCCTCCGAGGTACGTGCGAGAATCACGAGCACCTCCCCGCTAGCGCCCGGAATCACACTGACGATCGGCGAACTCAAATTCATCGGTCTTCGGCCCCCACAGATTAGTACTGCAGTGCTAACGCTAGCACTTTCGTGCTATACGTCATTGTCTGGTGCCAACCTCATCGATCGCGTCGTGTGACTCGGCAAGATCGGGGCGGCCCTCACCGATGCCGACGAACGTCAACTCGGGCATCGCTTCACCGGTCGCCCAGTTCGTGAGTGCTTCGACCACCGCAGTCTCGACGCTGACCCCGCGCGACATCGCTGCAGCTTCGAGCCGGCGGGCGAGATCATCAGGGACGTTCAACGTGAAGGTCATCACCACCGGTAGAGGCTCATGTTCGGTTGGCCCGTGTTCGGTTGGTCAGTCGACATTCCAGATGATCGCGGGCGGGTCGACCCGGGCGCATCGAGGTCCGGCGGGTGGCGAATCGACTTGTGCCTCAGCGGCCTCAACGACGAGGAAGTCAAGACTTCGAACAAGTCGGTCGTAGCCGTGTGGATCAGCCTCGACAGGGTTGGTCGCGGCAATCTTGGGGTGAGAGCGCTACTTGCTCATGCTGATGTGTCGAAAGTCGACCAGGCGATGTTAGCGAAGATGTTGTCGTCGCTGATCAAGGGCACGCCGAGGCGGACGGCGTGGCGGCAACGAGACGGTCCGGCGTTGTCAGGTCAACAGCCCTACCGTGTTTGTGGCAACACACGAACCTGACGCGATCGCGCCGGGTTCGCGTCGTAGACACCCGACGCCACCTGGTGTTTCGCTGCTGATCGCCGCGACGTTGTCGATGTTGACGCGCTCGAATGCGCGGACGCGTGTTTCCGGCCCGCCGGCCGCTGACGCGGTTCCGGCGGTCACAAACGTGAGCAGCGCGACGAGGAACCACAGCGGCGAAAGAAGAAGCCGACGGTTGCTCACAGGCTCAAGTCTCGCGGCCGGCCGGGTGTCGGGGCGGCCATCCTACTCGGCGAGTGTGTGCTCCGGGGTGTGGTCGGGGCTCTCCGATGGTGTAGAAAGCCGCTGCCGTCGATGGGGCGGCTCAGTATCGATGGCGGTGGTGCTGGCGGTTTCCGGCGATCGATGTTCAGCGTGTGGGGACGAGTTCGAAGGCGTCGCAGTGGGCGGGTTTGACGACTCGGAAATCTCTCGGGTTGATCGTGGCCAGGGTGACGATGTTGAGTCGTTCAGCGATTGTGATGACGGCGGCGTCGACGGTGCCGAGGTCCATGTCGGCGTATCGCTCGACGAGCTCGGCGACGCGTTGCCAGTCGTTCGGGGTGAGATCGGTGACAGTAAAGTCACCGGCGGCGACCGAGGCGATGAAGGCTGCTTCGGTGGCTGGGCCGAGCACCGCCGCGATCATCCATCCCGTTTCGGGGATGACTGGGGCGGGCAGGATCAGTTGGCTGGACGGGTAGCTGTCAAGCAGTGCTCTGCTTGGTGTGTGCCAGTGGTCGTCTTGGTCGGCGACAGCGAGCAGCACGCCGGTGTCGACGACGATCATTCGCTTCGGTTACGATTTTCGGCGATGAGTTCGTCACGGATCTGTTTGTGATGTTCGCTGAGATCACCCCTTCCGGAGTGTCCCTTCCCCGCGAACGCGAATCGGTCGGTGCGTTTGGATCGATCAGGGAACTGGGCAGCGACGATGTCCAGCAGTTCATCGGTGGTGACGTGGCGGCGCGCTGCTTCGGCGTTGATCCGGGAGGCAAGTTCTGCAACGGTGATCGCCATCACGGCAGTTTAGGTCTCCGTTGGCGTCGCTGGGCGCGTTCGCGCCGTCGGCGTTCCGCACGCGACACGACGGCGGTTGCGCCGGTGGGATCGGTGCGACCGCTGGCCGTGTCTGCGGGTCGACGTCGAAGTCGGCGATGTCACGCCGGTTCGTGACGGGCACCAAAACGGCGTTGACGCAGCGCGATACGCCAACGGCGCGCTGCCACTGCCCATCCGACTCGTTCCAGAGGGGATCCTCAGTCGCACCAACCGGTGACGACCGTCATAGGAGAAACACTCCGTATGCGACACACCCGCCGTCGACGAATAATGGGTATCGACACGGACGTTCCCGGCCGCGTCGAACGTCGCCCAATCGGAACGCACCTTGGCACCGTTCAACCACGCCTCCCGACCGTTCTGCTGGCCGGTCACCGGGTCGTAGGTGTAGGAGCGTTCCACCCGGTACTGATCCGTCAACGCCCCATACACCCGCGACTGCACCTGCCCGCGGTTCGTGAACGCCGTCTGGCCGACCAGCACGAACGAATCGGTACCCACCAACGTCACCGGGGCACCGACCGCGTTGTACGTGGTCGTCACCGTCTCGGCGCCCATGTTGCCCAACACCGGGTACCGCAACGACACCAACTGATCATCACGCCGGTACAGGTACTCATCAAAGCTGTACGCACCAGCCAAACCGTTCGCCGCCGTCCACCCGGTGATCGACGGGACCGTGTAGGTGTGCCCGGTCGGGCGGCCACGCAAATCGTAGCCGTTGGTGTCGACACGCAACTCGGCCCCGGCAGCCGTGAACGACGACGCATAATCCAACAGGCCTGCGTCACCGTTGCGGTCGAACACGTACCGTTCCAACACCGTGGCAC
>JANNHO010000521.1:0-2343 GCA_031404435.1 Acidimicrobiaceae bacterium
CGCCGACGAGGCCTCAGGCGAGTTGTCACCTGCGGTGTACGCGGCAGAGCCGGTGCGCTCAAGCTCGTCGGCCAATTCCGGCCCACCGGACGCAACGATTCGTCCCTTCACCAGCACGTGGATCACATCGGGCGGAAGCGCCTCGAGTAGGCGGTTGTAGTGCGTGATGACCAACGCACCCAGCCCGGTTTCGTTGGTGAGCGCTTCGATCCGGCCGGCGCAGTCACGCAATGCATCGATATCGAGGCCCGAGTCGAGCTCGTCGAGGATAGCTATCCGCGGCTGCAACACGGCCAGCTGCAACGTCTCGTTGCGCTTCTTCTCGCCGCCGGACAGGTCGACGTTGAGCGAGCGATGCAACAGCTCGGGCGAAAACCCGATCCGTTGCGCCTCGTCAGTGAGCAGTTGGTCGAGACCGTCGATGGAACGGCCCCGGGCGAGCAACGCCTGCTCCATCACATGATCGAGCGACACACCCGGCACCTCGCTCGGGTACTGCATCACCAGATGCAGCCCGGCCTGGGCCCGCTGCCAAGCCGGCAGCGCGAGCAGGTCGACCCCGTCAAGGGTGACCGAGCCGTCGAGCACCTCGTAGCCGGGACGGCCGACCACCACCGCGGCGAGCGTGCTCTTGCCGGCACCGTTGGGGCCCATCACGGCATGAACTTCGCCGCTCGACACGGTGAGGTTGATCCCATTCAGGATCGTGTTGCCGGCGACGGAGGCATGCAGGTTCTCGATCTTCAGCACACTCATGACGCCGCCCCGGTTTCGATCTCGATCTCGATCTCGATCACGACATCGCCGTCGACGACACGGGCCACGTACACCGGCACCGGCTTGGTCGCCGGCAGCGTCTGCGGCTCGCCGGTGAGGAGACTGAACGAGCTGCCGTGCTTCCAGCATTCGAGCTCGAGGTCATCGGCCAGCACCTCACCCTCGCTGAGCGAGATGTCGGCGTGGCTGCAAACATCGCCGATCGCGTACACGTCGTCGCCGATGCGCACCACCGCGATAGCGCACCGGCCCACCTCGAACCGTGTGGCCGAACCGGGAGCGAGATCCTCGAAGCGGCACACGACGGTGCCGGCGGCGCTCACGAGGTTCTCCGCTGCAACTTGGCGCTGACCTGGTGGCGAAGCTCGGCGGCGAGGTTGCCGACCGGCATCTGGTCGAGCACCTCGTCGAAGAACCCGAGCACCACCAGTCGCTCGGCGATGTCGGGCTCGATACCGCGACTCTCCAGATAGAAGCGCTGTTCCTCATCGATCGGGCCGACCGTGCTGGCATGACTGCATTTGACGTCGTTGGTCTCGATGTCGAGGTTGGGCACGCTTTCGGCCCATGCCCCTTCGCTGAGGGTGAGATTGCGGTTGGTCTGAAACGCCACGGAACCCTTTGCTTCGTTCCGAATCTTGATCAAACCGGTGTACACGCTGCGCGCCCGGTCCTGCACTGCACCCTTGAACAACAGGTCGCTGTTGGTCTTGGGGGCGGCGTGGTCTTGCATGGTGCGGAAGTCGTGCATCTGGTCGCCGTCGGCGTAGTAGAGCGCGATCTGGCGGGTGGTGCCACCCTGACCGTTCAGCCGCGCCTCGGTGCGGACCCGGGCGTAGTCGCCGCCGAGGGCGATCGTTGCCAGCAGCGTGGTGGAATCGCGTTCGCCGAGCGAACGCTGGTGACCGAGCTGCCACGTGGACGACCCGAGCATGTTGATGCCGAGATAGCGCACCCGGGCCGCCTGCGCAGCGCTGACCTCGAGTCGCGGTACGCACAGCGAGTACACACCGTCGGGCGACAGGAATCGCTCGATGACGGTGATGTCACTATCGGGCGCTGCGTCGATGATCAACCGCGGGAAGCAGGCGACGCCGGCCGCATCGAGGCGGTGGGTGACGACCACGGGGCCGTCGGCGCTGCGACCCGCCCGGATGCTGATCACCACGGTGTCGGCGAAGGCGCTGTTCAGCTCGTGGAACAAGTCGACGGCGTCGGCGGTGACGAACGAATCGCCCATCTCGCTGCCGACGGCAACTGACACGTGCGGACCGGCAGCGTCGGCTTCAACCGTGGTCGCCGCATGACCGGCGACGAACAGGTCGAGGTCGAGATCGCCGATCCGACTGTACCGCCACACCTCCTCGCCGGCGGTCGGCATCGGCAGAGCCATGGCCCGTTCCACGGCGGCGAGGCGAGCATCGAGATCGGGGGGTGCGGACGCGCGAATGGCGTCGGGGGAGAACGCAGGCACGGCATAAATTCTACTGTCTGGATAGGAGAAATTCGCCGGGCGAGGCGCTCACCTGCCGCGACGGCGGAACAACTTACGCAAGCTGCGACCGG
>JANNHO010000522.1:0-6556 GCA_031404435.1 Acidimicrobiaceae bacterium
CCATGGCAACGCGGCCGCCACAGCAAGCGCACCCCATCGACCCATCGACATCATCTGTGCCGACAGCGGGATCGCCAGGTACACGACCATCGCCGTGATCCGCGCTTTGGTGAGCGAAAACGCGGTGGTCAGTCTCCAGACGCCGGCCGCGCCGACCAACAACATCCCAACGACGCTCACTGTGTGCAGCAAACCCATCCGGAACGCCGTGACGGCGCTGGCCACCGCGACCACAGCAAGGCCGACCGGCGGCGTCGACTCCGACCCGACGCCGGACGGGTTCCAGCTACTGGCCGCCGAACGCAACATGGTCGCCGGACTGTCTGGGAACGGCAGGAACTCACCGAAGGCCGGCACCCCATCGGTGATGAAGTGACGAGCACCGGCAAGCACCACCAGGATCAGACAGCCCCACGCGATCACCCCGGCCGCACCTGCACGTTCGCGCCACCCCCGCCCGTCACCGCGGTCGCCGGTGGGCCGGTTGTCGCGAGCGCGCAGGTACGCAGCAAGGCGCGAACTCCCGCGCAGCTGCAAACCAACGACCTCGCGATCAGGAACCACGCGGACCGGGGTCAGCGATCGACGACGTTTGATGATCGACCCCAGCCGCGGCACGATCCCGACGAACGCGCGGACACCGGCGATGCCTCGCGCTCTATGACCGGTAACGAGATCAACGAGGAACTGCACGAAGGTGAAGAAGGCCAGCTCGACGAACAGCAACGGCAGGCGACGCGCTCCGCTGAGGGTGATCACGGTCCGCACCCGGTGACGGGCGCGGAGGGCTTCGTGGGCAAGATCGGGCCGGCGGGCGACAAGATGCTCACGGTGGCGCGCCTCGGCCGCTGGGACGACGAGCACCCGCGCCCCACTGAGATGGGCGCGCCAGCACAGATCGACGTCTTCGCCGTGGAAGCTGATGTTGCGATCGAACCCACCCAAGCTGCGGAACAGGTCGGCGCGCACCAGCAGGCAGGCCGACGGCAAGGCGAAGACGTCGCGCACCGCGTCGTGCTGCTCCTGGTCGGTTTCCCCGGGGTCGACGATCGGGTCGACCTCACCGAAGCGATCCACGCCGAACCCGACGTGTTGTAACACACGCGGCGAGTCCCAATCGAGCAGCTTGGGACCGACGATTCCAGCGTTCGACCGGTACATCTCCTCGACAAGGAGACGGATTGCGTCAGGGCGCAACGCAACGTCGTCGTGGAGGAAGCAGAAGAACCCGTTCTCGCCGTCCACGAGGCGTATGACGTCGTTGGCTGCTGGACCGAAGCCGGGGTTGCCATCGACCGCACGCACGAACGCCTTCGGCAGGCCCGCGCGAATCTGCTGCGGGAGATCGCCAGGTTCGCCGGTTACCAGCACTAGGAACTTGAGATTGCTGTAATCCTGGGCGGCGAGCGCAGCCAATGCCTCGTCGAACCAGCGCGGCTCACTGGCAGCGGTGCCAGGTGTCGTGCCCTGCGGGGAATCGGGCTGATGTACCACCATGACAGCCACAACGGGCGGGGCGTCGACAATGGTGGGTTCCACAAAGATTTGAGGCTAGCGGTGACGGTTGCGCCCAGACGGTCACCGCCGATGCGGTCCGCCGGCCGTCAGCCGAACCAGCCGCTCACATCCACCACCAGATCCGTCGCGCCATTGGTGCTCGCGCACCATCCACCGGTCGCGTCGAGCACGCTGTTGACCAGCACCGCCACGTTGGTCATCGTCGAATAGCGCACCACCGACAGTGGCGGCACCGCGGCGAGACAGGGGTACACGGTCACATACCCGGCGCGGGTTGCCTCGACCACGGTGAACTGTGCGGCAACCGAGCGGGCCCCGGCCGGGATGGTGCCGACGCCAGCAACCTGGATGCGTCGGTTGGCGTTGCGGGCGAACGCGCCGGCCCAGCCGTGCGACTCGCGCGTGTCGGCCAGACGGAACGGAACCACCGCATGAAACGCCGTGGTTGCCGATGGACCGAACCAGCCGTTCACATCGACGGCGAGGTGCATCGGGGTGCTCACGAACAGGCAGACCTCGCCGGTCGGGCCAACAGCCACATCGGCATAGTTCGTGACCGACATGCCGGTGCCGACGTTGGCCGAGCTCGCCCACGGTCGTTCGCTGTCACAGGGCCAGGCGGTGACGAAGCCACCGCGAACCGCATCGAGGGCGTGGATCGTGATCGATGCGGCGGTCGAATCGGCAGCACCGGCACCGGAGCTGCGGGTCGCTACCCGGACGACGGTGCCTGCCGCCAGCGGGGAGCCCGCCAACCTCGAATCGAATCGGCGTTGGGCGTTGATCGGCTCGTACCCCGCTGGCGCCGCGGGGGCGAACGATCCGGTCATGTCGATCACCAACTCGGTGGTGGTGTTACTGAACACGCAGAACGAACCGTCCGCGCCAAGGGGAACAACCGCTGATCCGCTGACGACCCGGCCGACGAGTGACTGCACCGCCGAGGAGAACGGCCGGGTGATGCCACATGGATAGGCGGTGATGTACCCCTGCGCTCCAGGGTCGACGGCCACGATGTTGACCGCGACAGCAGTCGTTCCGGGCTCGACCTGGGGTCGAACTGCGATGGTGCAACCGCCTCCAAGCGGGCCCCCCACGTCGACCGGCGCGGTTCCCGACGCGTCGCGGGTGTCGATCAGGCGTACGGGTATGAACGGACGGAACCGGGCCGCAGGCGCCTCGTCCGGTGCCGCGCTGATCGGCGGGGCCACCCGCCCCGCGCACGGATCACCCGGTGCCGACGCCGGGGTGCCTGACATGGCGAACCAGTTCGACTTCAAGCCGAGCGCTCGGCGGAACTGATCGCCGGTGATCGCAACCGAGCCGGCGGTGCCGTCCACATGCATCGCCTCCACCCGACCACCCCAGTCGCCGTGACCGCTTCTCTCGGTCACACGGATGCCGGTGAACGTGCCGATGACCGGGTACGCGGCCGTCACGACCGACCCGGCGATCGAGGCGGTCCAGGTGTGGTGCGGGTTTCCAGCGATCGCGTCGCCGTCGTCGGCAACCGGCGTGAACCCGAGCGACGTGGCAGCTGTCCAGCCGCCCGACGATGCCGAGAACATCGCGTAGGCGATCGGTCCCGCGGTTGAGCCGACCCGGCGAACCACGCCCGCCGTGACCTGCACCGCGGTATCAACCGCAGGTTGCTCGATGCGTGTGTAGGCGGCGCCGAGCGAGGCGCGCGACGCGGCTCCGGGATAGAACTGGCACACCTGGTCACAGGTTGCCGCGTACGAGTACCGCTTCTCCGCCAGCCCGTAGCTGCGCGCCGCGACGGCCTGAGCCTGCAACGCTGCGGCCCCGCGAGCGGCCCACGACGCCGACATCTCCGAGGCAACCACCGAGCGCAGGTACTGCTCCACCGGCACCTCGTTCACGGTTCGGTTCTCGTTGTCGGTGCCGTTGACGGCCCGCACGGCGCCGCGGTATGAACGGACCCGACCGGACGGCTCGCACACCGCGAGCAGGTCAGCCACCTGCGCGCTTGAGGAGGTATCGGTGTTCGGGCGCACAATGGCCGAACCGAGCCCCGAAGCAACCAGCGCCCACCCGACTCCGAGCGGGTCCGTTGCCGCCGGGCATACAACGGCATCGGTTCGGGCCCACACCGAGTAGCTGCGTTCGCTGATCTCACGAACCACGACCGACCGCCACGGCCCACCGCTGACACCGTCTACCACCAACGCGCCACCGTCATGCACGACCGAGGTCTGCGCCCCATCGAGGTTCATCAAGCGTACGGTGATCGTGCCAGCGGCAACCGTTCCGGCGACGGTCCCACCGTAGTAGTGGTCAAGGATCTGCGCCGCGCTCCAGCCGTAGTCGGCGGCATAGCCGTATGCGCCCCATTGGCTGAGCCCGACACCGTGGCCGTAGCCGTGCCCGGTCAGCTCGAGCGTCTGCACCGGGGCGGCGCTCGCCCGGGAGGCGAACGAGTCGAGCCCGGGCGACTGGCCCGTGACGATCAACGTCGCAGCGAGGGCAAAAAGCGCGGCCGCCTGGCGGCCGCGCCGACGCGCCGCGCCGATGTGTCGCGGTGTCGCCATGCAGAGGTTTTCGGCCAGTTCGACTCCGGCCTTGAGCGTCCGAATCCCCGTTCGACGCAGACGGCAGCGATAACATTCTCGACTTGGTGGCACGCACGGACCCTGAACCCACGTCACGCATGCCTCTGCCCGAGGGAACAGCGCCGGTCGCGGCTGGGTTGCTCATTGCCGGGTTGTGCAGTTTCGCCTTCTTCCGCGTCGGCAAGGTTGCGCTCGGTAGCGAGGAAGCGTTCAAGCCGGTGGTCAGCATGTGGTTCGCCACGTTCGCGCTGGCACCCGGATGTTTCCTACCACTCGAGCAGGAGCTCGGCCGCGCCCTCGCTGCGCGTCGCGCCCTCGGCCAGGGGGGCCGACCCGTGGTCATGAAGGTCGCCGCGCTCGGTGCGGGGTTGATGGCGATCGTCGGTGTCGGGTTGCTGGCAGCCGGCTCATGGCTGGCCGACGACTACTTCGAGGGCAACTGGATCATGGTCGGGGCGCTCATCTTGTCGATCGCCGCGTACGCCCCGGCGCATCTGTCTCGCGGGATCTGCAGCGGAATGGGGCGGTTCAACAGCTACTCGATCGTGCTCGGCTCCGACGGCGTGGCGCGGATCATCCTGTGTCTGGCATTGGCTGCGATCAGCGTCAGTGCGGTCGGGTGGTACGGACTCGCCGTGGCCATCGCCCCGATGTTCGGCGTGGGCTACGTCGCGATGCGCGGGCAACTGCGCACCGAACCTGGTCCGCCGGCGAGCTGGAAGGAGATCACCCCCAACCTTGGGTGGCTGCTGCTCGGCTCGGTCATGTCCGCCGGCCTCGTCAACGCCGGCCCAATCGCCGCGGGAGTACTCGCCTCCGACACCGAAAAGGGGCTCGTCACCCGGTTCGGGTTCGGTGTCATCTTGGCCCGCATCCCGCTGTTCTTGTTCCAAGCGGTGCAGGCGGCATTGTTGCCACGCTTGTCACAGCTGGCGGCCAGGGGCCAGATGGATGAGTTCCGTAGCGGGTTCCGACGCCTGATGGTGATGGTGGTCGGTGTCGGCATTCTTGGCGTCGCCGGTGCGTGGGTGCTCGGGCCATTCGCGGTGGAGATCATGTACGACGCCAAGCTCAGCCGGCGCACGCTGGCGGTACTGGCGCTCGGTAGCGCCTGTTACATGCTCGGCCTGGCCCTCGCCCAAGCGGTACTCGCGCTCCACGGCCATGCGCTCGTCGCCCTCGGTTGGACCATGGGTGTCGTGTCGTTCCTGGTCGCGACATGGGTGATCGACGGCACCATCTTCGTCAGGATCGAGCTCGGCTTGCTGATTGGTTCGGCTGCGGCGATGGTCATGTTCGCCGGCTCTCTGTACAGCCGACTGCGCAGCGGCGCCGCGCCCGATGAAGCGTCGCTGATGGAAGCCATCACCGACATGCCCCTCGAAGCCTGATCTAGCGGCCTGACTAGCGTCGCGGCAACCGGGAGGTTTCCAGTTCGAGGTCGTTGGCCACCATCATCTTGATCAGCTCGGGGAAGTCGACCTCGGGCACCCAGCCGAGCTGCGCGCGCGCCTTGCTGGCATCGCCGATCAGTAAGTCGACCTCGGCTGGACGGAAGTACTTGGGATCTTGGCGGATGTAGGGCCGCCAGTCGTCGATGCCGACTTCGGCGAAGGCGCGCTGGACGAGATCTTCGATGCTGTGCGTCTCGCCCGTGGCGATGACGTAGTCGTCGGGCTCCGGCTGTTGCAGCATCATCCACATCGCCTTGACGTAGTCGCCGGCATAGCCCCAGTCACGCTTGGAATCGAGGTTGCCCATCACGATATCGTTATGCAGCCCGAGATTGAACCGGGCAACGGTGTTGGTGACCTTGCGGGTGAGGAAATCGTGCCCGCGGCGGGGCCCATCGTGGTTGAACAGGATGCCAGAACAGGCGTAGAGCCCGTAGCTCTCGCGATAGTTGACGGTGATGTCGTGGCCGAACACCTTGGCGCAGCCATACGGCGAACGGGGGTGGAATGGGGTCAGCTCGGTTTGGGGGGTTTCGCGGACCTGCCCGAACATCTCCGACGAGCTGGCCTGGTAGAAACGCATCGGGTTGTCCTGGCTGCCGCCGACGATGCGCACCGCGTCGAGCATCCGCAGCACGCCGGTGCCGGTGATGTTGGCGGTGAGCTCGGCCTGGTTGAAGCTCATCGCCACGAACGAGATCGCTGCGAGGTTGTACACCTCGTCGGGTTGCACGTGGTCGAGCGCTTTGACCAGTGACGGCAGGTCGGCCAGATCGCCTGGAACCGGCTCGACGTAGGGGAACTCGTCGCGCATCGAGGTCATCTTCGGGTTGTTCTGACCTTTCACCAAGCCGAAAACCTCGTAGCCGCGGCCGTGGAGGAACTCGGCAAGGTGCTGGCCGTCTTGACCCGTGACCCCGGTGATGAATGCTCGTGCCATCGGCTGTCCTTATGCGTTGCGCTCGCCGGCGGACGAACCGGGCAAGTGTAGGAGACGGCGCTCCGCTAGCG
>JANNHO010000523.1:0-5948 GCA_031404435.1 Acidimicrobiaceae bacterium
TCTACCGGGGCTCCGGGTTGGTGAACTTCGCCCAGGGCGCTGTCGGCACGCTGAGCGCGTACGTCGCATTCGTCGAGCTGAAGTCGGACCGTGGTTGGGCCACGCTTCCAGCGGCGGTCGTGGGGGTTCTTGCCGCCGTCGTGGTGTCGTTGCTGTTCCAGATGATCGTGCTGCGCAGCCTCCGCCGGGCTGCGGCGATCGTGCGCGTCATCTCCACGACCGGCCTGCTCGGTCTCGTCGGGGCGGTCACTGCGAAGCGTTACGGCTCGGCAACACAGGAGGTTGACAAGTTCCTCCCGCAGCGGGTCTTCGATCTCGGCGGCGTCAAGGTACAAGAAGAGCGCCTGTACCTCGTGGCCATCTCGATTCTCATCACCCTCGCGCTGTGGGCGTGGACCCGCTACACACGCATCGGCCTGGCGATCAATGCCAGCGCCGAAAACGAGCGGGCCGTGCAGACACTGGGGTGGTCGCCTGACCGTCTGGCCGCGCTCACCTGGGGTCTCGGCGGCGGCCTCGCCGGCCTCGCCGCTGTGCTGGTCGCGCCGCTGACAGGGCTGTCGACGGTTACGTTCACGCTTGTGGTCACCGTCGCCGGTCTCGGGGCGGCGCTCCTGGGCGGATTCCACTCGTCCCCGATGACGTTCGTCGGTGGCCTCGTCATCGGTCTGTGCGAATCCCTCGCGACGCGGTACAAGGGCGACATCGAGCAGTTGTTCAACCAGTCGCTGATCAGCGGGCTGCCGCGGGCCACGGCGTTCCTGGCCATCTTGATCGTGTTGGTGGTGAGGGGCCGGGGGTTGCCGTTGCGATCGCATGTGTCCGACCGGCTACCAAAGCTCGGAAGCGGGCGCATCAACGTCCCCGGAATTGTCGTCGCGTTGGGCATCTTCCTGTTCGTGCTTTTCACGTTTGCCAACGAGAGTTGGGCGCGGGCCAGCTACGTGTCGTTGACGGCGGGCGTAATGATCTTGTCCATCGTCGTGGTGACCGGTTTTGCCGGGCAGCTCTCGCTCGGCCAATGGGCCTTGGGCGGTATCGGGGCGCTGATTGCCGGCAAGTTCGTCCACGGCGGGATGACGCCCGAGTTGGCGATCGTGCTCGGCGTGGTGCTCACCATTCCCGTCGGATTGCTGTTCGCCCTCCCGGCGCTGCGTACCCGGGGGGTGAACCTTGCCGTCGTCACCCTGAGCATGGGATACGCCGTATCGGAAGTGGTTTTCGCCAACGCGAACTACCTCGGACCCCCGATAGACGGCGGTACCAAGATCGGTCTGATCAAGCTGTTCGGGATCGAAGTGGATGCCTCCGGGCACCCGCATCGCTGGGCGATCGTCTGCCTCGTCGCGCTCGTGCTTGTGGGCCTGATGGTTGCCAACCTGCGCCGCTCCAGAACCGGCCGGCGGTTGATCGCGGTGCGTACGAACGAACGGGCTGCAGCGTCGCTCGGGATCAGCGTGTTCAGCGTCAAGCTCTACGCGTTCGGGGTAGCGTCCGGCATCGCCGCTGTCGCCGGCATCCTGGTTGCTTTCACCTCGCGCAACATCCAGTACGGACAGTTCAACGTGTTCGCCTCGATCAACAGCGTCGGGTTCGCGGTCATCGGTGGACTGGGATACGTACTGGCCGGGCTGTTCGCCGCGCCGAATGCGATCGGTGGCCTCGGCACACGGATCATCGAGGACGTCTTCCACCTCAAGAACCAGTGGGACATCATCCTCGGCAGCATCATCGTGCTGATCATCCTGATCGTGCAACAGGACGGAATCGCCGCAACCGCCACCGAGCACGCTCGTCCGCTTCTGCTCAAGCTTCGCTTGGCCGGGAAGCGTCCGCGCGCCGCAGAACTCCCGATCGTCGCGACCGAACCCGTCTCTCCCCAGACGTTGAGCATCTCCGGGCTCACCGTGCGCTTCGGCGGCGTGACCGCCGTCGACGACGTCAGCTTCGAGGTGCAACCGGGTGAGGTGGTCGGCCTGATCGGCCCGAACGGCGCAGGCAAGACCACGGTGATCGATGCGGTGACCGGGTTCGTGAAGCCGACGGGGGGACGGCTCGAGCTCGGTGGCGCTGTGGTCAACACGTGGAACGCCGGCCGCCGAGCGCGTAGCGGACTGCGCCGGTCGTTCCAGTCACTCGAGCTGTTCGAGGACCTCACGGTCGAGGCCAACATCCGCGCCGGGTCCGGCAGCGCCACTCGCGCCTCGTGGCTCACCGATCTGGTCTGGCCGCAAGCCGATCCACTCACCTCGGAAGCTGTTGCCGCGATGCGCGAGTTCGACCTCGCCGACGACCTCGACAAGTTGCCGACGGAGCTGCCCTACGGTCGCCGCCGCCTCGTCGGCATCGCCAGAGCTGTCGCCTCCGGACCATCGGTGCTGATGCTCGACGAGCCCGCAGCCGGCCTCGACGAGACCGAGACTCGCGAGCTCTCCGGTCTCATCCGTCGGCTAGCCGACGAATGGCGGATGGGTGTGCTGCTCGTCGAGCACGACGTCGGCATGGTGATGGCCACCTGCGACCGTGTGGTCGTCATCGACTTCGGCCGGGTGATCGCCTCCGGTACTCCTCGCGAAGTCCGTGAGAGCCCGGCGGTCCGCGCTGCGTACTTGGGCGAGGAAGCCAACGACGAGTCCGAGGTGACGGCATGAGCCAGACGATGATCGAATGCCGCCAGCTCACCATGGGGTACGGGGCGCTCGCGGTCGTGCGCGGCCTTGACCTTCGTGTCGACGCCGGCGAGGTGGTTGCCTTGATCGGCCCGAATGGTGCTGGCAAGACCACCACGCTGTTGACCATCGCCGGCGAACTTCCCCCGATCTCGGGTGAGGTGTGCTGGAAGGGTGCGGTAACCACCGCACCGATGCATGCCAGGTGCCGCAACGGTCTCGGCTATCTCACGGAGGAACGGTCCGTGATCATGAACCTCACCGCGAGCGAGAACCTTCGCCTTGCGAACGTGCCGATCAAGACTGCTACCGATCTGTTTCCCGAGCTCGAACGACTGCTCAATCGCAAGGCGGGGCTGTTGTCGGGTGGCGAACAGCAGATGCTGTCGCTGGCCCGCGCGCTCGGCCGCAATCCTGAGGTGCTACTCGCCGACGAGCTCTCGCTCGGACTTGCCCCGCTGATCGTCGATCGGTTGTTGGCGGCCGTGCGTGCCGCAGCCGACGAGCGCGGCGTCGGGGTGCTGCTCGTCGAGCAGCACGTTCGCAAGGCACTGTCGATTGCCGATCGGGTATACGTCATGGAGCGCGGCAACATCGCCATGTCCGGCACTGCCGCCGAAGCCACTGCCCAGTTGGCCAGCATCGAAGCCGCCTACCTGTCGCATCTCGACTGACATGGGTTGTACGAAGAACGGATGGCCTACGCTGCCACCGAATGGGCCACCGAACGAGCAAACGAATGGAAGGGTTTAGATCGTGACGAGCACATTCCAGATCGCTGATGTACCAATGGCGCGAGACCGCACCGAGGGGTGGGCGTACTTCGCCGCTCAGGGCGATGTCTTCGAAGGCAACGGCACGTGGTACCTCACGTCGGCAGAGGCAGTGCAGTTCGCCCACCGCCACCCGGAGATCTTCACCTCTGGACCGGCGTTCGCCGCGCTGGCCAGCCCGGTACCGTTGGTTCCTCTCGCCATCGATCCGCCGGATCACCTGCGCTTCCGCAAGGTGCTCGACCCGATGCTCGCCCCGCGGGTGATCAACCGGATGGAGGATCAACTGCGCGACCAAGTGCGTGAGTTGATCGCCGAATTCTCGGGTAACGGGCACTGCGACATCGTCGCCGACCTGGCCCGGCTGTATCCGACTCAGGTGTTCCTCACGCTGTTCGGGATGCCATTGGAAGACCGCGACACATTCATCGGGTGGGTCGAGACCTTGGTCGAGCAGTCGACGTCCGAGACCTCGGCTGCGCCGCCGGCCGCGGTGATGGAAGCGGCCATGGGGTTGTTCGGCTACCTGCAGACCTTCATCGAGCAGAAGCGGGCGAACCCCGGCGACGACATGTTGAGCGCGGTGCTGGCACTCGACGGTGATGAGGCGTTCACCGAACCGGAGGTGCTCGGGTTGTGCTTCCTGTTCACGCTCGCCGGGCTCGACACGGTGACCGCGACCATCGGGTTCGTGATGCAGATGTTGGCCAACCACGCGGACGTGCGCCGTCGCATCGTCGACGATCCGACGCAGATCCCCGCGGTGATCGAGGAGATCTTGCGGATGGAGTTGTCGGCTCCGGTGACACCGCGGGTCACCTCACAAGAGGTCGAGATCGGCGGCAAGGTCATCCCAGCGGGTGCGACGGTGAACCTGGTGTTGGGGACGGCCAACCGCGACCCGCGGCGGTTCGAAAACCCAGACGTGCTCGACCCCGAACTCGCCGACCGTGGGCACCTCACCTTTGGCGGCGGCATCCACCGCTGCCTCGGCTCGCACCTCGCCCGGCGCGAACTGCGACTCGTCGTGGAGGAGTTCTTGCGGGTGATCCCCGACTATGAGATCGAGCCCGGCTTCGAGCCCAAGATCGTGTGGCCATCGGGCACGCACCACCTCTCGTCCCTACCCATTCGCTTCCCGAAGGTGGCACCATGAAGATCACGATCGACGAATCCCGCTGCACCGGCCATGCCCGGTGCGTGGTGGTCGCCCCGTCGCTGTTCACCGACGACGAACGCGGCTACGGCGTTGTCATCGGTGACGGCGATGTTCCCGCCGATCAGGTGGCAGCAGCGCGCAGCGCGGTGAACTCGTGTCCCGAGCAGGCCATCAGCCTGTCCGAGTAGCGGCGAGTGGCCGGACGTCGCCGGCATGACGAAACGGCCTGGCCGGTTCGCTTGACGAAGTCGTCAAGTTCTACAGTTCACACACACATCAACACATGGAGGTACTCCCGTGGGGGGTCGTCTCGAAGGTAAGGTTGCACTCGTCACCGGAGCAGCACGGGGGCAGGGCAAGAGCCACTGCATCCGGCTGGCAGAAGAGGGCGCGAACGTCATCGCCGTCGATCTGTGCGAGAACATGGACACGGTTCGCTACCCGCTCGGGTCCGAGGCGGACCTAGCCGACACGGTGGCGCAGACCGAAGCGACGGGGCAGCGCATCCTCGCCAGCAAGGCTGATGTGCGGTTCCGCGAGCAGCTGTCCGATGCGGTCGCCAAGGGTGTTGCCGAGTTCGGCCGCCTCGACATCGTGTGCGCGAACGCCGGCATCCTGCCGATCAAGGAGCACACCGCGCAGGCCTTCGTCGATGCAATGGACGTCGATTTCGGCGGCGTGCTCAACACCGTTGCGGTCACGCTGCCGTACCTCGGCGCCGGAGCGTCGATCATTCTCACCGGCTCGACTGCAGGCATGATGCCGGGTACGTTGAACAACCCGGCGCTCGGTCCGGGCTCGGTCGGCTACGGGCTGGCGAAGACGTTCATCGTCACCTACACCGAGGTGCTCGCGCTGCAACTGGCGACGCAGTCGATCCGCGTCAACGCCGTGCACCCGACCAACTGCAACACGAACCTGTTGCACAACGAAGACCTGTACAAGGTGTTCCGGCCCGACATCGCCAACCCGACTGCTGATGACGTGCTGCCGGCGTTCAACGTGTTCCAGGCCATGCCGATCCCGTACGTCGAGCCGCGCGACATCTCCAACGCCGTGCTGTTCTTCGCTTCCGACGAGGCCCGCTACATCACCGGCATCAACTTGCGAATCGACGCCGGCTCGCTGCTCAAGTGGCCAGACGGCCCCAAGTGAGCTGACGCTGCCGCCGGCGTGAACACGAGTTGACCCTGAACCTGACCCGCCCCCCGATTTCATATGGAGATGTGCTGATGACCGATCTTGCGTTCACCCCCGAGGAGCGGATGCTCGTCGACGGCAAGTTGATTCACGCCGACAGCGGCGCGACGTTCGACAACATCAACCCGGCCACCGAGGAGGTGCTCG
>JANNHO010000524.1:0-4928 GCA_031404435.1 Acidimicrobiaceae bacterium
GGCGTCGAGGTAGCGGATCGACCGCCGATGGCGCAGACACCGTCTGGGAGGCATCCGTACCCGGTGCCGAACCCGCTCAAACGCTCCGCTCTGGTTGCGCGGTCGCCCGTCGCTACAGGCGACCGATGACGAGCGGTCGAGTCGAGGCGTCGAAGAAGACCGACACGGACAGCGTCGACCACGAATACCCGATCACGATCCCAGAGGTGCTGACATACAGCCGCACGACACCTCGGCCCACGCCATCTTCGTAGGTTCCGTCAGCTCGGCGGCGAGTGTCGGTGGTGCCATGCCCCGTTTTCGACGAGTCGATCACCTGGATCTCGTACTGCGTTGTGCCGACGACGATGGGTGCGCTCGGCGGGCGCGGCGTTGCCGCACTCGCGGCGATCATCAGGTGGCCGGTGACCCCTGCGTCGGGAGCGAGATACTTGGCTGCGACGATGTCGCCCGGAGCGATCTGGCTGACGGCGACGATTCGCGTGAATCGGTTCTGCGCGACGATTGCGTCGTAGTACTTGGCCGAGGTTGGCGAGGTGGAACCCATCCAGGCTGTGAAGTACGTCGACGACCATCCGTACGCCTGCTTCAGCACGCGGGTCACGAACGGAGCGCACTCGGACCGGTTCGAGTAGATCGTCGATCCGGCCACTCCCGGCCACGTGAGAAACGTCGGGCTTGTGCCATACGCGTTGTTTGCTGGGATGACGTTCACCGCAACGCTCGTCGCCCAGTCGAGGTGCGCTGGAGGCGCTGCCACGACCCCGCTCCCACCGACGGTTGCCGCCCCGAAGATCAACGTCAACATTGCAGCGCACCGGAGGAGCGATTTCATCCGGCAAGTGTGCCAGCGTCGCGCGCACGACCAGGTACCGCGCTCCGGCGTTTTCCATCACGTTTCGGTCAGCTCATGAACGCTCCGTGGGCAACAGGAGCTGACATGATCGAGCGTGGTCTGCTGACACGATAGATCGTCCTCGTGTCGTACGCTTGACCGCATGGAAGGCGTGCATGATCTCGGCGGAGTGGGGGGCTTCGGGCCGGTGCGCACACCGGGCAGCGACGCGACGCACACCGAGGAATGGGAGGTGCGCGCGCAGTGGCTGGCACTTGCCGCGTGCCACAGTTCGCGACCGTGGATCGAACGGATCGACCCACCCACCTACCTTGCCACGTCGTACTACGGGCGGTGGCTGCGTGCGGCCGAGATGGGTGCAGTGGGCAACGGAATCGTCACCGCTGCCGAGCTTGCGGGCTCGCGCTCTCGTGTCGAGCAGGGGGAGCTCCCCGGCCGCGCCGATGACCCGGCACGGGCCCGCGCGGTTACCGACTACATGACCAGCACTTCACCGTCGGCGCCCGCCGTGTCACCACGGTTCGCAGTCGGTGATGCAGTCGTGCCAAAGCAGATGTGGCAGCCGGATGTCCACCATCGCTGTCCACGGTACGTGCGTGGCGTGCGTGGTGTGATCGAGCGCATCTGTGGCATTGAGCCGCTTGCCGGTGTCCGCCGGGCAGAGGTGATCGAGCCCGTCTACACCGTGCGTTTCGAATCGGCGGCGGTGTGGGGCGAACGCTCGGACGAAGCACCGTTCGCGATCCACGTCGACTTGTGGGACAGCTACCTGGACGCATCATGACCGACCACAACGACCGCGGGCACGAGCACGGCGACGAACACGAGCACTATGCGACACCGAAGTCGCGGCGGCCCCGGTCGGAGTTCGAGCTGCGGACGATGGCGCTCGAGGCACTGCTGACCGAGAAGGGCATCGTCAGCACGGATGCGGTTGATACCTTCGTCGAGATCATCGAGCACCGGATGGGCCCACATCACGGGGCGCGTGTGGTCGCCAAGGCGTGGGCCGATCCCGAATATCACGAGCGGCTCCTTGCCGACGGAACCGCGGCGGCCGCCGAGCTCGGCGTCGCCGGGGCCGAAGGCGACAACATCCGCGTAGTCGAAAACACCGCCGATGTACACAACCTCGTGGTGTGCACGCTGTGCTCGTGCTACCCGTGGCCCCTGCTCGGAGCACCGCCGATCTGGTACAAGAGTTTCGCCTTCCGGGCGCGCGCCGTGGCCGAGCCGCGGGCCGTGCTGCGCGAGTGGGGCACCGAACTCGACGACACAGTCGAAGTTCGGGTGTGGGATTCGAGCGCCGAGGTTCGCTACCTAGTGCTTCCCGAACGGCCAGTCGGAACCGAGAATCTGGGCGAGGACGAGCTGGCTGCGCTCGTCACCCGCGACTCGATGATCGGCGTCAGCCGGGTTTCGCCGGTTGGAAGCTGAGCAACCGGTCGCGCAGGCCGACCCACTCGGCTGACCCCATCGGTTCATCGGCCACGAGCGCACCGTCGTCATCGAACGCGCGCCGACCCCATCGCACCGCTGCCCCTGCGGCGAAGGCGCGGTACAACTCAAAGTGCGTGGCGGCCGTCTGCTCGGAGCCTGGGTGCGCTGCACCGACGAACGGCGTGACCTCAATGTCGGCGCTACCTTCGTGGTAGCGGTACGCGGCGGCTTCGGCCCGTTCGGCCCGCAGTTCGTCCTCCGTAGCCGTGCCCCCTTCCAGCATAAGCCGCTCCAGCGCGACGACCCACGATGCGTAGTACGGCCGCTCGGGATCGTCGGCAATGGCGGCGATCAGCCGTTGGCGGAACTGGTCCCACTCGAGACCGAGCCGGTCGACTGCTTCGATTGCCAGCGCATACGCCCGGCCCTCCCACGGCTCGGCGAAAACCGGCTCGCCGGCGGCACCCGGGCTCAAACCAGGGGGCTCGACGCCACGCAGCGCCGCGCGCAAGGTCTCTGCTGTCACCGTCACGAACCCCATCTTCGCACCGGCAACCGACGCAGCCACCGACCCAAACACGTTTGCGGCGACCAGGGTCCGCGAACTGCCACGGGGCGAGCCGCGGCCGTGTGGTCTACGGTCGTCGACGTGGGACGACATGCCATCAAGACATCTCCGCATCACGCCACCTGGGCGGAGTTCCTCGCCGTCTGGCGCGAGGCCGATCAGATCGACGTGTTCGAGTCGGCGTGGAGCTGGGACCACTTCTATCCATTGGCACCGCCGTGGGATGGTCCGAACCTGGAGGGCTGGACGATGCTGGCCGCTCTTGCCCAGGCGACAACCCGACTGCGGCTTGGAGCGATGGTGAATGGGATGCATCACCGGCATCCAGCGGTCACGGCAAACATGGCGGCCACGGTTGACATCATCTCCGGCGGGCGGTTCGAACTCGGGATGGGTGCCGGGTGGAACGTGATGGAATCGACTGCGTACGGCATCGAGCTGGGGACGTTGAGGCAACGTTTCGACCGCTTCGACGAGGGCATCGAGATCATCGTGTCGCTGCTGGCGAACAAGGCCACGAGCTTCTCCGGTGCGTACTTCGAGCTGACCGATGCGTGGTGCGAACCCAAGCCCGTGCAGTCGAAGATCCCGCTGGTGATCGGCGGCCGGGGCCGCGCCCGAACGCTGAAGACCACGGCCCGGTTCGCCGACCAGTGGGACATGACCTTCCCCGCCCAGCCCTCCGACTGGACCGAACTCGACGAAGTGCTGCGCGCCCACTGCGACACGGTGGGCCGCGATCAAGCGGAGATCACCCGTTCAATCCATCTCGCGTTCCCCGCCGATGCCGACCCCGCCGCGCTGTCCGACCAAGCTGCCGGCTTCTTCGCCGTCGGCGTTGATCTGGTCGTGTGGTCGATGCAAGGCGAGATGAACCCAGCCCGCCTCGAACCGCTTGCGTCCGCTCTGAACTGAGGGCTGCGCCAGGAAGCCGCACAGCTCCGGAGGCCGGGCCCGCACCACGACCGACCCCGCTTCGCGGCGGCGTGTCGTCGGAGCGGACGGCTGCGCTGCGTAGCGAGAGCCAGGTGGCCTGAACGTCGGGCGTCAGGCGCCTGGGAAAGCCAACAGCACTACGAGCGTCAGTGTCGGGTCGACGACCTTGTCGAGGCCCTCGAGATCTGGCCCCGTCATTGCATCGGGACCAATCACCAACACGCTCAGCACCGTGCCGTCATCGGCGAAGTACACGCCCTGAGGAACTCCGGGAATCGGTTCTGCACGGTCGCTCACGATGAAGCCCTGATCGGCAAGCAGGGCGTCGTACATGTCCAACACGGCCAGTGGCTCGCCGGCAGACGTTCGCACCTCGGAGTAGGCCAGCGACGCAGTCAGGCCGAGCAGCGCGTTGATCGCCCCAGCGTCGATCGGGTCGCTCACGCCGTCAGGAACGGGTAGACCGTCCCACCACGACGGCTTGGGCACATCGGGGTCCGGGTCGCATGATGCTCCCTCGTCGGGCAGTTCCAGATCGACCAGCACCGCAGCCTCCAGGTCCGTTACGCACGCCGAGCCCAGCACGAAGCCGTGGCCCTCCCCGGTGAACGTCAACAGCCGCGCGTTGGTGCCCATTGCCGCGGTCATTTCCTCGGCCCACCGCAGCGGAGTCGCCGGGTCGTTTAGGCCACCGACGACGAGGATCGGCGCATCGCCGGTGTAGTTGAGCGCAGGGACCGTGACGTTGCTCATCAGTGCTGCGCATGAATCCTCGAAGTCTTCGGGCCGAACCCCCTGGGCGAAACGCGGCGCCGCTTGCAGCAGTGCGTCGATCAGGGCTTGCGGGTCATCGGGTAACTCGTAGTCGAGGCCGCTTGCGCAGCGAATGATCGTGCCGGATTGTTCGATCGTCGAGTACGTTCCGTCTTCCTCACGGCCCACATACGAGTCGGCCAGCAGGAAAAGTTTCTGCGGATCACCGGTCGCCGCGTCGGCCAACGCTTGGGCGAGCAGCGGCCAGTCCGATTCGCTGTACAACGCCGAAATCGTCGCTGTTTCGAACACCGCCTGGTTGCCGGACCGACCGTCGGCGTTGGCAATCGGGGCCTCGTCCAACTTGGCTCGAAG
>JANNHO010000525.1:0-5197 GCA_031404435.1 Acidimicrobiaceae bacterium
GGAGGTGCGCTGATGGGCTACCTCGAAGGTTTCGCCGTCACGTTCAAGCAGCTGTTCCAGAAGGCGGTGACCACCGAGTACGACATCGGCACCGGTGAGAAGGCGCCTCGCGCCGAGCGCCTGCACGGTCGCCACGTCCTCAACCGCTACGAGGACGGCATGGAGAAGTGCATCGGCTGCGAGCTGTGCGCGGGCGTCTGCCCGGCCCGCTGCATCTACGTGCGCGGCGCCGACAACGACCCCGACGAGCCCACCTCGCCGGGCGACGTGGGGGTGTCCGGGTCGTTGTCTTTGCCGCGTACGTAGATGCACTTGGCGGGGCACACACCGGCGCACAGTTCGCAGCCGATGCACTTCTCCATGCCGTCCTCGTACCGGTTCAGCACATGGCGGCCATGCAACCGTTCCGGCTTCGGGATCTTTTCGTCGCGGCTCTCGGCGTGACCCTTCTTGATCTCACGACCGCCCGAGTACGAAGTCGTCACGCGTTTGCCGCCGAGCCCACGGTGCTGGCGCATGGTGACAGCGAATCCGTCGAAGTAGCCCATTAGAACATCGCTCCCTCTCGCTCGCGGGTCTTGGTGCTCACCCTGGACGCCGCCATCAGCAATGCTGCACACGAGGCCAACACCACGACCGAAACGCCACCGACCGCCCACCGGTTCCAACCCTCGTCCTGGCCGAGGCGGAACGCAGCCAGCAGCATGAACCATCCGAGCGAAAGCGGGATCAACACCTTCCAGCCGAGGTTCATCAGCTGGTCGTAGCGCAGCCGCGGCAGCGTTGCCCGGAACCACACGTAGATGTAGAGGAACACCAGCAACTTGGCGAGGAACCAGATGGTGCCGTTCAGCGGTCCGAGCCACAGATCACCGCTCCATTCGATGTTGCCGATGTCGATGGTGACAGGCTGCGGCCCACCGAAGAACAAGGTGACGATCACGGCGCTCATCGTGATCGTGTTCATGAACTCGGCCAGGAAGAACAGGGCGAAACGGATGCTCGAGTACTCCGTGTTGAACCCGCCGACGAGCTCCTGTTCGGCTTCGACGAGATCGAACGGGGGACGGTTGAGCTCGGCGGTGGCGGCGATCATGAAGATGACGAACGGCAAGATGCCGGTGGTGACGAGATGCCAGTTGCTGATGCCCTGCTGCGCCCCGACGATTCCGCTGGTGCTCAGTGTGCCGGCCAGCAACAACACCGCGGCGATGCTCATACCGAGCGCTGCTTCGTAGCTGACCATCTGGGCCGAGGCGCGTACCGAGCCGAGCAACGGGTACTTCGACCCCGACGACCAGCCGGCGAGCATGATGCCGTACACCGAGATTGCGCTCAGCGCGAGCAGGAGCAGCACACCAACCTGTGGATCGGCAAGCTGCACGCGGGTTTCTCGGCCGAACCAGGTGACGATCCCATTTTTGCCGTCGGTGAAGTCGCCCCCCAGCGGGATGACGGTCCACACCAAGAATGCCGGCACGAACGACAGGTATGGGGCCAACTTGAACACGAACCGGTCGGAACGCTCTGGGATGAGATCTTCTTTGAAGAACAACTTGATGCCGTCGGCAAGGGTTTGCAAAATGCCGAACGGACCAGCCTTGTTCGGCCCAATGCGGTTCTGCATGCCGGCGATCGCCTTGCGCTCGAACCACACCATCAGCATCGTGGCGACGAGGCCGATGACGAACACCACGACCACCTTGAGCAACACGATGAGCACATCACCGAGGTCGAGGTCCCCGATCAGGAGCGGGTCGAGGGCGAGCATCAGAGGTTCTCGATCCGGACGTCGGTGACGGTGGCGCGGTGGTCGATGAGTTCGCCGATGGTGCTCCCCGGCTGATTGAACGGCACCCAGACGGTGCCGCGCAGCACCGACGGATCTCCTTCGATCGCTACCACGATGCCGGCCTTGACGCTCGAGAGGCGAACGTCGGCACCCTCCACCGCGCCCGCCCGTTCGATGTCGAGCGGGTGCATGTGGGCGGTCATACCCGGTGCCAAGTGCGCGAGCGACGGGCTGGTGCGGGTGGAGACCGCGTCGTCATACAGCTTGCGACTGACAACCAGGCGGAAGTCGTAGCTGTTGTGATCGGTGAGCGTGAGCGGCGGTGGGTCGAGCGGATCGAGCCCAGTCGGGGCACCGGCGATCAGACCGTTCGGCGACGCCGCAAGCGCGTCGATGGTGACCGTTGCATACCCTTCGACGAGATCAGCGATCGAGGCGGTCACGTCGTCGACGGTGTCGTACCCGAGATCGGTGCCGAGCAGGTTGGCGATACCAGCGGCGATCATCCAATCCGGCCGAGTCGTCCCGGTCGAGGTGACCCGCTTGCCGAGCGTGGAGACGCGCCCTTCGAGATTGGTGGTGGTGCCGCCCTTTTCGGCGTAGGCACTCGCCGCGAGCACCACGTCGGCCTTCTGCGCCGACGCCGACAGGAACGTGTCGACTGCGATCACCCTGCGCGCACCGGCAAGGGCGCGGCGGGCAAGTTCGGCGTCCGGGTAATCGGCCAACGGATCAGCGCCGACCAGGACGAGACATTCGAGCTTTCCATCGGCGGCGTTCTGCAAGATGCCACGCACGTCAAGCCCGCCAGGGCGCGGGCGCATGCCAACCTGCAACGCACCCACCACGTTGCCGCGGCGTAGCGCCGGCAACACCTTGGCACCCGGCAGAGCGGCGAGCAGCGCCTGCAGAGCGCGCACGGTGGCAGCGGTGGATTCGGCCAGGTTGGCGCGACCCGCAACAATCGCCACCGGGCCCCGGGCGAGTTGTGCGGCGATCAGTGGATCGGCCAGCGCCGACTCAACCGCGCTCACCTGTGTGCCGGGCTCGTAACCAATGCTCCGCCACGCATGTTTCGACAGCCCGCCCAGCTTGGGGGTGAACTCGATGAGCCGACGACCCCGCTTCGTGACCGCGTCGCGCAGGCGCAGGTACAGCACCGGCAGCTCTTCCTTGAGATCAGGGGCGAGCAGAATGATGGTCGTTGCATGTGCAACATCATCGATGGTGGCGCGGTCAAGGCCAAGTACCCCCATGGGCAGCCCGTCGCCCATCTGGGCGTACACGTTGGGGGTGCCAATCACGTCGTGGGCCAGACGCGCCCAGGCGAATGCGTCTTCGTTGCTGCCCCGCGCCCCGCCGAGTACACCGATGCTGCCGGCGCCGCCGGCCGCGATCGAATCACGAATCAGGCCGGCGACGGATTCGAGCGCGGCGTTCCAGCTCGTCGGGACAAACCCCTCTGCGGTCCGTACCACCGGGGCGGTGAGGCGTTCGACGCTGTTGACCGATTCGAAGCCGAAACGACCCTTGTCGCACAACCATCCCCAGTTGACCGGGTCGCTATCGACGCCTTGGTAACGCAGCACCTCGTTCCGGCTCGACTGCACCACCGTCCGGCACCCGACCGAACACGTCGTGCACGTGCTCTCGACCTCGTCAAGATCCCACGGTCGGGCCTTGAACCGGTACGGCTTGGCGGTCAGCGCACCGACTGGGCAGATCTGGACGGTGTTGCCGCTGAAGTAGCTGGAGAACGGTTCGTCGGGGAACGTGACGATCTGGGTGGTGTTGCCGCGGCTGCTGAACTCGATCAGCGCGTCGCCCGCGACCTCGTCGGCGAATCGCGTGCATCGATCGCACAGGATGCACCGCTCGCGATCGAGGTACACCAGATCGCTGATCGGAATCGGCTTTTCGAAGTGACGCTTCTCCTCCACGAACCGGCTCTCGCCGGGGCCGTGGCTGAACGCCTGGTCCTGCAACGGGCACTCTCCGCCCTTGTCGCAAACCGGGCAATCGAGGGGGTGGTTGGCGAGCAGCAGCTCGAGCACACCCTCCTGCACCCGTTTCACCGTCGCCGACTCGGTATCGATGCTCATTCCGGGGGCAACCGGCACCATGCACGACACGGTGAGCTGGGGTCCGCGGCCGGAATCGACTTCGACGATGCACATTCGGCACATGCCCACCGAGTCCATCCGCTCGTGGTAGCAGAAGCGGGGAATGTGCTCGCCGTGGCGTTCGGCTGCAGCAAGGACCAACTCGCCCTTGGTTGCCACGATGGCGCGCCCGTTCAGCGTGACGGGCACCGCGTTGGGATCGGGCTCGGGGATGGCGTCGACGACCACATCGGTCACCTCTGCGGCTGCGGGCTCGGGGTTGTTGGTGACGGTCACTGGGCACCTCCGGCCATCGCGGTCACCGGGATCATCCTCTTGCGCTGTCGCGTCACGACGCGCGCCTCAAACTCGTCACGGAACAGCGTGAGCGCCGAATGCACCGGCGCGTACGCCGACGGTCCAACGAAGCAGATGGTGGTCATCTTGTACGGGAACGGCACCGCCGACAGGCCGAGGCGTTCGCTCGACGCGTGCGGGAACGCTCCGGGGCAGATCGACTCGCCCACCTCGAACAGTTGGTCGAGATCGGCGTCGGTACCGTCTCCGTCGACGATGCGGGTGAGGATCCGCTCGAGCCAGGTTCCGCCCTCGCGGCACGGCACACACTTGCCGCACGACTCGTGCGCGTAGAACCGGGTGAGCGTGAGCGCCGCGGCGGGGATGTCGGTGGTGTCGTCCATCACCATCACAGCGCCGGAGCCGAGCATCGATCCGGCCGCCCCGACGAGCTTGCCCTCGAACGGCAAGTCGAGCTGATCGGGCACGAACCACGGTGCCGAGCCGCCACCGGGAACGAACGCCTTGAGTTCGTTGCCATCGCGGATGCCGCCGCAGAACTCATCGCCGTAGAGCAAGTCGCGAAACGTGGTGGTGCCATTGACGA
Organism: Acidimicrobiaceae bacterium; assembly: GCA_031404435.1. Classification (GTDB taxonomy): domain Bacteria; phylum Actinomycetota; class Acidimicrobiia; order Acidimicrobiales; family Ilumatobacteraceae; genus VFMC01. Next base: position 4,799 of record JANNHO010000525.1, read on the forward strand.
TCTCGTACACGCCCGGGCGTTTCACGTGACCGGAGACCGCGACCATGCGCGTACCCGGTGAGGTGGCGGTGCCGATGGCAAGGTACTCCTCGACGCCGTGGCACAGCAACCACGGCAGGTTGGCCAGCGTCTCGACGTTGTTCACAATGGTCGGTTGGCCGTAGAGGCCAATCGCCGCCGGGAAGAACGGGGGCTTCAACCTGGGCATGCCGCGGTTGCCTTCGAGGCTTTCGATCAGCGCAGTTTCCTCGCCCACCACGTACGCTCCGGCGCCCCAGTGCAACACGATGTCGATCGAGAAGTTGGTGCCGAGGATGTTGGTACCGATGTAACCGGCCGCGTAGGCCTCGTTCAGCGCCACCGCCATGCGTTCTTGAGCGACAGCCATCTCGCCACGGA
>JANNHO010000526.1:0-2068 GCA_031404435.1 Acidimicrobiaceae bacterium
GCGGGTCGCGCTGTGCGACGACCATGCCGTTGTTCGCAGCGGCCTGCGACGAATTCTTGACGCCGAGGACGGCCTCGAGGTTGTCGGCGAGGCCGGCAGTGTCAAGGAGGCCGTGGCTTTGGCCGGGACCTGCCTGCCTGATGTGTTCGTGATGGATCTGGGTCTCCCCGACGGGAGCGGGATCGACGCGACTGCCGCTGTGGTCGGGATCAGCCCAGCAACCCGGGTGCTCGTACTCACCGGCCACGATGACGTCGCCTACCTGCGGCGGGCGTTCGAGGCTGGCGCGGTCGGCTATTTGATCAAGGACGCCGCCGACATCGAACTCGTCCAGGCTGTCCGAGTGGTGGCCAGCGGAAAGCAGTATGTGCATCCGACGTTGGGTGCTGCCCTGCTCGCCCCTGATGCGCCGCCCGCCCGTCTCGGTGGACCGGGGGGTGAGCTGTCCGATCGCGAGCTCGAGGTGTTGCGGATGATGGCGCTCGGGCTCACTAACGCCGAGATTGGTCAGCAGCTGTACGTATCGGTGCGCACCGTGGAGACCCACCGGTCCCACATCCACCAGAAGCTCAACGTCCGCAACCGGGCCGAGCTGGTCCGCCGCGCCAAAGAAGCTGGACTGCTCGACGGAGACGACCCCGGTCCGTGACCTCCCGCAGCACCGCTCCGTAGCCAGCGCGGATGCCCTCCCACCGATCTGGTCGCAAGATTGGGGGATGACGATGACGCCTGTCGAGGTGTGCAGCGGCTGGGCCGGCCGGCCGAGCGTCGTCGTGGCCGTCCCACACCGTGCCATGCGCGAGCTCATCGTCGAGCTTCTCAACCGCGACCGAGATCACTGGGCTGTCTCCGCAGTCGACAGCGTGTCGGACCTCGACGGCATTGCCCTTTCGTCACCGGATCTCGTGATCGTCGACACCGCCGACTTCGCCGGGTGCTGCCGCCAGCTACCCGCAACCTTCGCGCTCGCCCGAGTCGTCGTCATCGGCCCCGAGCCCGACCCCGCCTACGGCCACGCTGCACTTCATTGCGGCGCCGGCGCGTGGCTCAGCCGAGAACGCGTCGCCGAGGAACTCTGCGATGCGCTCCGATCGGCCCACGCCTGTGCATGCGATTCGCACCCACCACCGGAGACGACCTAGCGACGATCCGCGGGCGCGTCCGTGCTGTCCCGCAGCCGGAATCGGTGGCGGCTACCGATGCGCCGACCGCGACCGAGTGGCCCAATGAAGACGCATCTCAACGAGGAGGAAATGTCATGCATTGGAATTGGAACGACAGTTGGTCGGGATGGAACTGGGCGCTGATGATGATCGGAATGGTCGCATTCTGGGGACTTGTGGCCTGGGCGATCGTGAGTTTGGTCCGTTCGCCGAATCAGCCACGAAGCCGCGTGAGCGACTCGGCAGAGGAGATTCTCGCCGGACGGCTTGCGGCAGGTGAGATCGAAGTCGATGAGTACCAACATCGCCTGGATGTGCTGCGGTCGAGCAAGGTTCCAACCGGCAGGTAATTGTGAACGGTGAGTCTCCACGACCAATGGAAGCCGCGCGGGTTACCCGCAAGGGAATCAGCGTTTCCCCCGGATGTCCCGCTCGACACACTCGAGTCATCCTGAATCCAACAGGTCCATCCAAGGGAGTTCAACCATGAAGCAAAAACTCGCACAGGGCGCGATCGTCGTTGCAATGGCGGCCGGAGGGCTTTCCGTCGCCGGGTCTGCCGCCGCCCAGCCCGCACAAGATAGGCAAAACTTTGGGAGCCACGTCTCGCACTGCGCACACCTCATGGGTGGCTTCAGCGGCGGCCACAACCCGAGCATGATGCACGGGACGTCGTGGGCTGAGCACAGCTGCCAAATGTAGAGTTGCGGTCACCGGCCCCTCAGGGCTTGGCGGGTCGACGCGACTGTCGTCACCTCGGCGGACCCGGCCGCACCGACCTCACCAACGACCAGGCAGACATCGAAGCCCCCGCACGCCACCCCCGGGCTCGTGCCTTGCGCAAGGCGACATCGGCATCGTCGAAGGCGGCGGCACCCCAGCTGGCCGACGTCCACGGACTCGGC
>JANNHO010000527.1:0-4655 GCA_031404435.1 Acidimicrobiaceae bacterium
ATGGCCATCGGTAAACCGAGATGTGCGCCGGGTTCCAACACGGTGACGCTGCAGCCACGATGGACGAAGAAGTCCGCCAGTTGCAGCCCGATCAACCCGCCACCGATCACCACGATCCGTGGCCCGATCGCGTCGCCCACGATAATCGCCGGTAGGTCGTCGACCATGTGCACGTGATCGAGGTGCACGCCGGGAACGTCCGGCCGGAGCATGTGGGCGCCCGTTGCGACGACCACCACATCGGCACCCAGGTCGCGCACGACATCGACAGTGGCCTCAGTGACGAGGCGCACCTCGACCCCCGCGTCGGCCATCTCGTGCTCCAGCCAGGCCATCAACGATTGACCGGGAACATCATCGCGAATCGCCGCGCCAAGTTGGGCGAACCACAGCGAACCGCCGAGCCGGTCGCGGCGCTCGAGCAACGTCACCCGGTGACCTCGACGGGCCGCCAGACGGGCCAATTCCATCCCGGCCGGTCCCCCACCGATCACGACGACATGACGGACGAGCGCAGCCTTGGGGGAGGTGATCGACACCCGCGTCTCGTTCCCCAACGCCGGGTTGACAGCACAGCGCGGCGGCGAATCGAAGAAGTTCTGCTCGACGCAGACGTAACAGTTGATGCACGGCCGGATCGAGTGCCGCCGCCCCGCTACGAGCTTGTTGACCAGTTCCGGATCGGCGAGATGCTGACGACCCATCGACACGAAGTCGCAGTCGCCGGACGCAAGCATCTCTTCGGCCAACTCCGGTAGGACGCGCCCAACGGCGATCACCGGAATGCTCACTGCTCGCTTCACGGTTCGAGCCAGGTGGCGGTAACCGCCGACCACGCTGGGCAGCGGGCCCTCGGTGAAATCAGCGAATGGGTTGTGCGCATTGGCCGAGACGTGAATCGCGTCGGCGCCTGCGGCCTCGATGAAGAGGGCCAGGTTGGCCGCATCGGCCGCGTCGATACCACCATCGATACCGAACTCGAAGCCGTTGATCCGAACCAGGATGGGGAAGCCAGCACCGACACGGGCGCGCACCGCACGAACGACCTCGCCCGTCAGCCGAGATCGGTTGGCGGGCGACCCGCCCCATTCGTCGATGCGTTGGTTGTACGCACTCGACAGGAACGTCGACAACAGGTAGCCGTGGGCCGCGTGGATCTCGACTGCGTCACAGCCAGCGGTCTGTGCCCGACCTGCGGCATCGGCGAACTGGTCGATCACCCACGCCAGGTCGTCGCCGTCGGCGACCCGGTACGTGGGCGATCTGCCCTTCGTCGCCGTGGCCAGGCCGATCAGCTCCGCGACCGGATTGTCGACCAGCGCATCGAGCGCGAAGCCTGGCACCGGCACCGACGGCACCAGCAGCGGTCGCCCATCGGCGGTGTCGACACCGGCCACCTTGCCGTGATGGCAGAGCTGGATGCACAGCCGCCCGCCGACGGCGTGGACCGAATCGGCGAGGGCGGCGAGACCGGGGATGAACCGGTCATCGGACAGTCCTGGCTGATGGCGCGAAGTTGCCCCGAGCGGAAACGCGACCGCCCCCGAACCGGTGATGACCATGGCCACTCCGCCGGCTGCGCGGACCGTGTAGTGGGCGATCTCGGCGGGGGTGATCATCCCGTCGTCGCACAGGTTCATGTCCATGGCCGGCATGACGATCCGGTTCAGCAGTTCGAGCCCGCCGATGCGACCCGGGGCGAGCACGCGCCCGAACGACTCCGAGCCCATCAGCCGGTTGCGGTGACCGTGTAGGTGTCGCGTCCGGAGTGCAACACGGTGCCGGGGACCGCACCGGTCGCCCGGCAGTGCTCGACGATGGCCACCCCGTTGACGAGCACCCGGTCGACCCCCCGCGAGCCGGCGGTCAGGCGTGCCGAGTTACCGGGCAGATCCGCGACGAGCGCGGCATCATCAGAGCCCACGGTTGCGGGGTCGAACACGACGACGTCTGCGTATGCGCCCGTGCACAGCACGCCTCGGTCGCGCAGCCCGAACAGGGCGGCCGGTGCCGAGGTCATCATCCGTATCGCCTGCTCGACCGGTACCAACTGACGGCCCCGGATGCAGTCGGCCAGGAACCTGGTGGGGTACGGCGCACCGCACATCCGGTCGAGGTGCGCACCGGCATCGGAACCGCCGATCATGGCCCGTGGGTCATTCCACAACTCGGCCCGCATTCGCCACGACTCGGCGTCGTCGTCCTGCGGCGTCGGCCACCACACCGTGCGCAGGTCGTCGGCAATGGAGATATCGAGAAACGTCCCGAACGACGAGCGGCCCCGCTCGGCAGCGATGGCGCGCACGGTGCGACCCTTCAAGCCGTCGTTCGCCGCGGCATAGGTGTCGCCGACGACGTAGTCGGCCCAATCGGCGAGGCGGCGGAACACACCGGCCTCGGGCGACTTGCTGTTCTCCAGCAGTCGCACCCGGGTGTCGGCGTCGCGCAGCCGTTCGATGCGCTCGGGAACCGGTACGCCGAGCACCACCTGCCAACCGGGCAGCAGCCACACTCCGCAGAAGTTGAGCAGGCTCATGTTCATCGGCACCTGCACCGGCATGGTCAATGCGACCACTCGTCCACCGATCGCCGCAGCCCGGTCGAACGCCATCATCTGTCGGGGTATGCGATCGGGCTCGCGCGCATCCACGGTGAGCACGTTCCAGTTCATCGGCCGGTTCGCCGCTGCGCTCATCTGGGCGAGCAGTTCGATCTCGTCGTCGGCGAACCGGTCGAGGCAGCCCGGCACGATCCCTTCCAGCGTGGTGCCTTCGTGCCGACCGGTCTCGTCGCACAGGGCGATCAGCTCGTCGGGGGTCGCCCATCTGCTGGCCACCGCCTCGCCCTCGCCATCGGAGTGCGAGGTGGAGTTGGTGAACGAGAACCCGAGCGCGCCGGCACGGATCGCCGCGCTGAGCTCGGCACGCATCGCGGTGACCTGCTCGGGCACAGCTGCATTGCCGATCGCCTCGCCGCCCATCACGTAGCGGCGGATCGCGCAGTGCCCCACGAGGAACCCGGCGTTGACCGAGATGTTGCCGTCGAGGCGGGCGAGGTACTCGGCGAACGTCTCCCACGTCCAGTCGGTGCCGTGTTCGAGCGCGGCCAGCGGCATCCCCTCGACCTTGGCCATCATCTTGCGCAGGTAATCGGCATCGCCGGGCACCAGCGGTGCGAGCGTGAAGCCGCAGTTGCCCCCGATGACGGTGGTGACGCCGTGCACGCTCGACGGGCTGGCGGTGGGGTCCCAGAGCAGTTGCGCGTCGTAGTGGGTGTGCGGGTCGATGAAGCCGGGGGCGACGTACCGACCGGTGGCGTCGGTGGTGATCGTGGCCGCCTCGGTGAGCGTACCGGTCGGGGCGAGCGCCGCAATGCGGCCGTCGCGGATGGCAATGTCGGTGAGCGCGCCGGGCGATCCGGTGCCATCGAACACCGTGCCCCCGGCGATGATCTCGTCGTACATCGAACCCCCCAGCAGAAATCTGACGAACCGTCAGATGTAGCCTAACGCCCATGGGGAAGCACTACCGGATGCTCATCGGCGGCGAATGGGTGGACGGAGACGGCGGCACGCGATCGATCATCAACCCTGCGAACGCACGCGTGGTCGGCGAGGCGCCGCAGGCGTCGGCGGCGCAAGCCGAGGCAGCCGCGCAGGCCGCCCACGATGCGTTGCCGCGGTGGGCGGCCACTCCCCCGGCCGAACGCGCCCGCCTGCTACACGCGGTTGCCGAGCGACTGCGCCACCGCCAGGCCGAACTGGTGCCGCTGATCATCTCCGAAACCGGGGCGACCGCGCAGGTGGGTTCACGGATGCAGGTGCCCGTGGCCATCGAGCGCTTCGAGCGCTACGCCAACGGGGCGATGAAAGATCTCTCGATTCCGCTCACGCCCTCACCGACGCCCACCACCCCGCTGGCCCCCGGCGGCCTGATCGGGGCGATGGTCAACCGCCAGCCGGTCGGCGCAGTGGCATGCATCTCGCCGTACAACTTCCCGCTGGTCAACATGGCCGGCAAGATCGCGCCCGCACTCGCCGTGGGATGCACGGTCGTCATGAAGCCGGCCCCGCAAGACCCACTCGCCGTGCTCGAGTTGGCGGAGATCATACACGCGGTGGGGTTCCCGGCCGGCGTGGTCAACATCGTCACGTCCACGACGGCCGACGTACCGGCCGCGCTCGCCACCAGTCGCCACATCGACATGGTCAGCTTCACCGGATCGACGATGATCGGCGAGCGCATCTTCGAAGCCGGCGGACGAACGATGAAACGCCTGCTGCTCGAACTCGGAGGCAAAGGCGCGGCGCTCGTGCTCGACGACGCCAACATGGCGACTGCGGTCACGGCCCTGTCGAGCGTGTGGGGTTTTCACTCCGGTCAGATCTGCACCGCACCGACGCGAGCCATCGTGCACCGCAGCCGCTACGACGAATTGGTGGCCGCGCTCGCCGCAACCGCGCCAAGGCTCAAGGTGGGCGATCCGACCGCGCTCGACACCGTCGTCGGCCCGGTCATCTCGGCAGCTCACCGCGACCGCATCAATGGTTACGTCGCCGCCGGGGCTGCGCAGGGCGCGACGGTGGTGGTCGACGGTCGCAACCCCGACCTCGGCGGCGAACCCGGCAACCTTGCGAGCGGGATCGAGGACGGCTT
>JANNHO010000528.1:0-9255 GCA_031404435.1 Acidimicrobiaceae bacterium
AAGGCTTTGACCCCGACCACGCCGAAGAGATCCCGGTCGAGGAGTACCTCCTCCAGCGCGCCGTTGTCGCTCGCGCCCGCTGCGAACAACAGCTGCTGGACAACGTGGTCACTGCCCGAGCCGCCGGCCTCTCATGGCAGAAGATCGGTTCCATCCTCGGCACCTCAGCCCAGGCCGCCCAGCAGCGCTACGGAACTGTCGTCGAAGCATCCTGACCGCTGATCCGATCGACGCAGTTACGGCCTACACGTATCCCGTGGGGTGGCGCAGCGTGTAGGGCTCCTCCAGGGCGTGGATCTCGTCGTCGGTTAGTTGTCCGAGGCGACGACTCCCTCGAGAATGTCGCGGGCTTCGCTGACGTCGTGGGTGTCGGTGACGACATAGACACGGTTGTCGTCGCGCCCGCGGGTCATCGCCACATACAAGCCGCGACCGGTCGTCGCCGCGGTCGCGAACGTGATCGACGCTGTCTCGGTCGCAGCCTGTGTGCCGTATTCGGTGGCCGCGTAGCCGAGGCGCCACATGCTGTTGGGTGTAGTCGGCCGGCAGAAGAGGTTCTGGATCGGGAGCGGACTGTGACCGAGGTCGCGCGGTCGTTGTCGATCACGACACCGGAGACGTTGCGGCGTTGGGTGGTCCAGGCCCGCGTTGCGCGCGGTTCGCCATCGAATTGATCTGACCGGTCGCACCTGCCGAAGGGCCAATCTCAGGCGGCGGCGCCCGCTGTGGTGGCGGCCGGGACTTCGATCAGGCGGCCGGAGCTAACATCGTAGACGTAGCCGAAGATGGCGATGCTGCTCGGCACGAGCGGGTGACAGCGGATTCGGACCACGTCGTCGACGACGCTCTGTTCCTGATTGGGAATCGTTAGCCAATCGATGTACGCGCCCTCGGCTGAGCCCGGACCCGTGCCCACGTCGTAGAAGCCGTGATCGCCGAGCGCCGCAGTCTCGAGGCTGCTCGACAGCAGACCGCGCATCACGTCGTCGCTGAAGAACTCCATCCCGCAGTTGGTGTGGTGGATGACGAACCACTCCTTGGTCCCGAGCAACTTGTACGAAATGACCAGCGACCGGATTGCATCGTCACTCGCTCGCCCGCCGGCATTACGGATCACATGAGCGTCACCCTCGCTCAGCCCGGCGTACTTCGCCGGATCGAGGCGGGCATCCATGCACGTGAGGATGGCGAACTGGCGCGCCGGTGGCAGGGCCAGCTGCGACTTCGCCCCGAACTCGGCGGCGTACTTCTCGTTCGCCGCAAGCACTTCGTTGAGAACAGACATCTCGACCCCTTCGTAGCGACGGCCCAGACGCCGTGAGCGAACCATACCCCTCGTCCGGGGCGGACAACGGCGCCGTGACGCCTTCACCTCGCGCCGGCGCAACAGCATCCGCGGTCATCGTCTGGTAGCTACCGGTACGCTGCGCGGCCGTGGACATCGCCCATCTGCAAGACGTGATCGAGCGGACATTCGGTGAACGAGATCGCGCCCGCGGGGTGCCCTCAAGTGTGGCGTGGCTGGCCGAGGAAGTCGGTGAACTCGCTCAGGCGGTCCGCAAGGGCACGCCGGATCAGCAGCGCCACGAGTTTGCCGACGTGCTCGCCTGGGTGGCGTCACTCGCCAACCAGATGGACATCGACCTCGCCGAAGCCCTCGATCGGTACTCGCATGGCTGCCCCCGATGTGCATCGATCCCGTGCGTGTGCCCGAGCGTTTGAGCCGGAGACCGGCGGTTCACCGGGCACGCGGGGCCGAGCCCAGCGCAGCGGTTAGCGCAAGAAGAGCTCGGCAATCTGGACGGCGTTGAGCGCGGCACCCTTGCGGAGGTTGTCGTTGCTGACGAACAGCACCAGGCCGCGGCCATCGGCAAGACCCGGCTGACCATCGAGCGATGTGTCCTGGCGGATCCGGCCGACGAAGCTTGGGTCCTGACCGGCCGCCTCGAGCGGGGTCGGCACGTCGCTCAGCACGACTCCCGGTGCCGCTGCGAGCAGCTCGGTTGCCCTGGCCACGGAGATCGGACGCGCGAATTCGGCGTTGATGCTCAGCGAATGCCCGGTGAACACCGGGACCCGCACGCAGGTACCGCTGACGCGCAAGTTGGGGATGCCGAGGATCTTGCGCGACTCACCGCGCAGCTTCTGCTCCTCATCGGTCTCGAACGAGCCATCGTCGACGTAGCTTCCTGCGTACGGCAACACGTTGAACGCGATCGGCTTGGCAAACTTGACCGGCGTCGGAAACGCGACAGCGTCGCCCGCGTGGGTGAGTTCGCGGGCCCGGTCTGCCACCTCACGGGCCTGCTTGTCGAGTTCGTCCACCCCGGCCAACCCGCCACCGCTCACGGCCTGATACGTGCTCGCCACCAGACGCACCAGCCCGGCTTCGTCGTGAAGTGGCTTGAGCACGGGCATGGCCGCCATCGTGGTGCAGTTCGGGTTGGCAATGATTCCCTTGCGGGCGTTGGCAATCTCGGCGCCATTGACCTCGCTGACGACCAGCGGCACGTCGGGGTCCATCCGCCACGCCGACGAGTTGTCGATCACGGTCACACCCGCAGCGGCGAACACCGGAGCGAGTGTCTTCGACGATGTTGCCCCGGACGAAAACAGGGCGAGGTCGAGACCCGATGGGTCGGCGGTGGAGGCATCCTCGACGATGACGTCGACGCCATTGAATTGCAGCGTGGTACCCGCCGACCGGGAGGAAGCAAAGAAGCGAATCTCGGCGAGGGGGAAGTTCCGCTCGCTCAAGATCTGGCGCATCACCGTGCCGACCTGACCGGTGGCACCCACCACCCCGACCCGTAATCCTGCTCCGCCATGACCTGCACCGATTTTCATGGCTGTGAGGCTAACGCTGGCCCCGACTGAACGCCCGCGAATTTGACTCGGTCACGCATCTCACGCCACGGTGGCGACGAGCCACCAATGGCTCGCGTTCACACCATCGAAGGCCGACTCGGTGGCCGTGGCCAACCTGAACACCGCACGTTTGGGTGAGCGGACCACATTGGCCGCGCTGATCGTGTCGCCAAGCGCATGCAACACGTCGTCGGGAGCCAGCCGGTTGGCCTGCCACCCGAAGCGGGCAGTGAACCTCCGCCGGGCGAGCAACGGGCCGATCCCCGGAACTCGCCAAAGCCCACGGACTACTTTGCCGGCGGGCCACAACAACATGTCGACCCCTGTCCACGTACGGAAATTGAGCACCACGTGCCCGCCGGGCCTGGTGACGCGGACCGCCTCGGCGGCCAAGGCGAGCGCGTCGCCCCGATGGCAGTGCTGCAACGTGATGTAGCTGAAGGTGAGGTCTGCCGCATGATCGTCGATCGAGAGCGTTCGCCCATCGCCGACGACGCTCGTCTGCATCCGTTCAGGCTCGCCGAACTGAGCGACGGTCTCGCGGCAACGTTCGAGGAACGCCACGTCGAGGTCGCAGGCGATCACAGTGTCGAACATGGTGGTGAAACTGGCCGTCATCCGCCCGATGCCCGCACCGATTTCGACCATTGTCTGCTGGCGGAGCTGCGGGCTGGCGAGATCGAACGCAGTGAGGTAGGCGAGCGTCTCCTGGTTTCCGGTCTCGACGAACGATGCCAGATCGAGCGCCGCACCACGCTGGTTGTTGAACACCCAGCCGGTCTCGCGCACCACATGGTCGGCGGACGGCTGCTGCTCCGAGGCCGTGCCCGCTGCGGTCCAGGGGACGTGTTGCTTGCGGCGGCTCATGGTGGGGCCAGTGTGCCACGCCCTACTTGCGCTCGGGCAACGGGGCCGAATACGCCTCGCCCGAATCGAGCCCGAACGCAGTGTGCAACGCCCGAGCCGCCCGTTCCAGATCCGCGGCAGCGGTGACGACGCTGATTCGAATGGTAGAGGTGGAGATCATCGCAATGTTCACGCCCTCGGCGGCCAGGGTGCGGAACATCTTGGCGGCGATCCCGGGGCTGGTCTTCATCCCGGCACCGACCAGGCTGATCTTGCCGATCTCGGCATCGTGGTCGACACCCTTGGCGCCGATCTCGGCGGCCACCCTGCTGACGATCGACTCGGCGGTCCCCATGTCGGCTTTCGGCATCGTGAAGCTGATGTCGGTAAAGCCGTCGCGGCTGGTGTTCTGCACGATCATGTCGACGTTCACGTTGGCCGCAGCGAGCGGCTCGAACAGTGCCGCGGAGATGCCGGGCCGGTCGGGGACACCGACAATGGTCACCTTCGACTCGCTGATGTCGGTGACGACGCTGGAGATGATCGGGTCTTCCACGCTTGGCTCCTGACCGGTGACCCACGTGCCCGGCTCCCAGGTGAAGCTGGACCGGACATGAAGGGGGACGTTGTGATTGCGGGCGAACTCGACGCTACGTAGCGCCAACACCTTGCTGCCTGCGCCCGCCATCTCGAGCATCTCGTCGAAGTTGACGTGGGCCAGCTTGCGGGCCTGGGGCACGATCCGCGGGTCGGCGCTGAACACGCCGGTGACATCGGTGTAGATCTCGCAGCTGTCGGCGTTGAGCGCTTTGGCGAGCGCCGAGGCGGTGAGGTCGCTTGCCCCGCGGCCGAGGGTGGTGATTTCTTTGTCGGTGCTCACTCCTTGGAACCCGGCGACCACACATACCTTGCCCTCAGCGAGACCGGCGCGCACCCGGTCGCCTTTGACCTCGATGATCTTGGCCTTGCCATGGACGTTGTCGGTGATGATGCCGACCTGGCTGCCGGTGAAGCTGATCGCGTCGATCCCGAATTCGTGCAGCGCCATGCACACCAGCGCTGCCGACATCCGCTCGCCGGTGGTGAGCAGCATGTCCATCTCGCGGCCGGGACGGTTGTTGGACACCTGCGTTGCGAGGGCGATGAGGTTGTCGGTGGTCTTGCCCATCGCGCTCACCACCACCACTACGTCGTTGCCGTGACGCTTGGTGAACGCGACGTGTTCGGCGACGGCCCGCATTCGATCGGGGTCGGCGACGGAGGTGCCGCCGTACTTCTGCACAATCAGGGCCACGGGTGCGACATGTTACCGAATCGCACCCCCGAAGCTGCCAACTGCGATGATTGATGAGCGATCCTGGCTCTCGCGCTCGCTCCCCTGCGGGCCAAGCTGATCGCCAAAGGAATGGTGTGGAGCCCCGGTCACGGCGACACGGCCTTCTCGGTACCGCTCTTCGACGAGTTCATGTGCCGGGTCATGCCTGGCGAGGACTGGGCCAGCTGACATGCACTGCCGGACTGGGTAGCGTCGACCAACGTGCTCGGCCGTGCCCTCGACGATTCCTACGCCATCGAGGTGCGGCGGCACATCACCTTGCTCACAATCGCGCGACTGTGGGCGAACGCGTGCTACCGGTTTGCTCCGCCGTTCCTGGCCACGATCGCTCGCGGCATCGACGTGTCGCTCAACGACATTGGCATCGCCGTCGCGATTGCCGAGCTTGCCGGTCTGGCCTCTCCGGCGACTGCCCGGCTGGTCGATCGCCTGCACCGCCGCACGGCGATGTGGACTGGTTTGGCACTCGTCGGCGGCGGGGCGGTGCTTGCCGCGAGCAGCCAGGGGTTGATCTGGTTCACGGTTGCGCTGGTGATGATCAGCCAGAGCAAGGTGATGTTCGATCTCGGGCTCGGCTCGTGGATCGCCGATCACGTGTCCTACGACCGCCGCAGCAGAGTGGTCGGGCTCACCGAGACCTCGTGGGCGTTCGGTTTGCTGATCGGTGTCAGCGCGATGGGCCTCGCCACCGCAGCGGGCGGGTTTCGGTTCGGGTTCCTCACCGGAGCGGCAGGCGTGGCGGTACTCGCAGTGCTGGTGCGCCGCTCGCTACCCGACGATCAACACAGCGTCCACACTGCACGTCGTGGCGCGGGCGGCGGTGGCCCGCCCGGGAAGGTGGACCGGCGCGGCTGGACGGTCGTCGTGGGGGCGGTCACGCTGATGGCCGCGAGCCAGAACCTGTTCGTCACGTTCGGGAGCTGGCTCGAGGATTCGTTCGGGTTCGGCGCGGCAGGAATCTCGGCGGTGGTGTTCGGGCTCGGGCTCGGCGAACTGCTCGCCTCGGTCACCTCAGCCGGACGCACCGACCGGTGGGGCAAGGAGTGGAGCACCGCGATGGGAGCCCTGGCGATGGTGCCCGCCGCGCTCGCACTGTCGGTGTGGAACGACCATCTGGGGCTCGGACTGGTGTTCCTCGTCATCGCAATCGGCGCATTCGAATTCTCGATCGTGAGCGCGCTGGCGATCGGCTCGCAGCTCGTTCCCGGCTCGCCGGCGCGTGGCCTGGCACTGATGATCGGCGGGGGAACGCTCGGCCGGGCGATCGCTTCGGTACCGGCCACCCGGCTCTACGAACGCAGCGGTATCGGCTGGCCGGCGGTGATCTGCGCAGCATGTGCAGCCATCACCGCGGCGGCGATGTTCCTCGCCCGGAAACCAGTCACCGCGGCGGCAACGACAGCGACAACGACCGACGGCCATCGGGGGTAGGCGCTACCCGATGAGGTCGCCGGCCAACGTGCAGAAGCCGACGTAGAACCCCGGGTGACGGCCGTTGTCGGCGAGCAACTCGAAACTTCCGTCGATGAACATGTCGTTGTCGAGGTTCGCATCGCCGAGCGTTTCGACCGAGAAGCGGTAGCGGAGATGACCACGGTCACGCAGCACCACGTTGCCATCCATGTCGCGTACCTCGAACGGCCGGCCAACCTCGACGACCTCGAACGTGTACACGGTTCCGCTCACGTTGGTGATCTTCAGGTCCTTGTACAACCCGTTCCCGCTGAGCTCGAACCAGTCTCCGGTCAGCGGGTTCGTGTAAACGGTGCGGTACTTGTAGTTGTCGAAGAAGTACGGCGTCGGGTCACCGCGCCGACCAGCCTTCAGCATGAACCGCCCACTGAACTCGATGACGCCGTCGATCTGGAACCCGCAGTCGTCGAACGAGAACGATTCGGTCCCGCTGTAGTTCTCGCGCTCCAGTGGTGCACCGTGGACGGCCCCTGCCGCAAGGTTCGCACCTAGCATGGTGAGTCCGATGCCGGCACCGATAAGGATCCTGCTTCGAGCACGCGATCGCGATCGATCAGATGTTCGCCAGGTTGACCCGTTCGAGCCTGTTTTTCTGTGCGAGCAGTTCCGCTCGCGTCGCCAGCGGATTGAGCCGCACGGTTTCGGCCTGGTTGATCAGCGCCCCGAAGGTGATGTCGGGCACGAGATCACCATCACTGTCCACCATGTCGGTCAGTGCCACCCGACCATCGGCGAAGTTCATCCACGCAGCGAGCAACTGCAAATCGAAGATGTCCGTCGCCAGCGAGCTACCGGCCTTGTTGAACACCGCCGTGGCGAGCGTGCTGTTGGATGCATTGACCACTTCGTGGAACACCCGGCTCATGAACCCTGTGATGTCGAGGAGGCACTGGATCCCCGCGCCAGTGTGATCGCGCGGCCGACGCAACTCAGCCTTGAAATAACCGTGCGACCGGGTTTCGGCGAAGTTCCCAACGATCACCACGGCAACGGTGTCGGACCCGGTCCCCGAATCGTCGTCTGCGGACGCGAAGCCGACGTCGTAGAAGCAGGCTTGGCCGAACGTGTGCGCCTTCGAGTCGGTTATGTCACGCGCCAGGCCGTCAGGGCTCGGGTCGGGGTCGGGGTTGAGCAGCGAGTCGTGCAAATAGGGCGTCGACACGTCCGGCACCGGCACCCCGTCGTCCCAGTCCCATGTCACGGTGAGGTCGTCGCTTCCCGGATCGGTGCTGCGGCCGCTGAAGTTCACCGGCGAACCGGCATTGGTGATGATCGCGGGCACGCCGTTGATCAGGATCGTTCCCGTCTCGTCGATCGTTGCGGTCGGGTTGACATTGACGACGGTGACGGCGGCCGAATCCGACCCCGCCCCGAGGTCGTCGTCGGTGACCGTCGCGGTCACGGTGAACGAGCCGTCATCGACGTAGGTGTGCGCGCCGCCGATCGTGCCACTGTCGGCCACGCCAGCCGAACCCGACGTGGTGATGATCGGCGTCACCGCTTCCGACGCACCGAAGCCCCAGTTGATCGAGCCGCTGTAGGTGTCGTTCCATCCAGCATCGGCGAAGTTTGCTGCGAACGTGGTGCTCTGTCCCTCGTTGATCGTTGACGGGGTGTTCGACGGCGACGACAGCGTCGGGTTGGCGTTGCTCACGGTGATGACGTTGGATGCGCTCACCGGACCCGACGGGTCGCCGGTGGCGGTCAACGTGGCGGTGTAGGTACCGTCGTCGCTGCATTGCACCGACGGAGCAAGCGTGGTGCCGTTTGTGATCGTGCACGCTGCTCCGGCATCTGTGGCCAGCGGCACGACCGCCCACGAGAAGGTGAGCGGATCCCCGTCGGCATCGGTGGCCGCCCCAGCGATGTTGATCACCGCACCCTCGACGCCGGAAGCGGGATCGACCGAAACGACGGGGGCGTCGTTGTTCGGTCGCACGGCGGCCGTATACACGTCAAGCGATATACGCGTTCCTGCCGGGTTGTCGCCGGTGCTGTTCGACGAGTCTGCCCACGCCGGGTACAGCACCCCGTTGTGGAACGCGGCACCGGTGTAGTCGCCGAGCTCCTGATTTCCGTTCATGTTGTGGCCGTCGGTGGGCGCGTCGGCAACAGCTACGTTGGCCGCCCAGTTGGCACCACCGTTGGTGCTCCACGACGCAAACAGGGTGACATCGTTGTTCGCGATGCCATCGATATCGGTGGCGTTTGGCCCACCACCGGTGTCACCGCGGGCATCGTAGAACGTGACCCCGATGTCACCGTTGGTCTGGTCGAGCGCGATCCTGGGGAGCATCTGCGAGTTCGTGCCGGCATCGTCGTTGACCTGGACGGGACCGCCCGGCCAGGTGGCCCCGTCGTCGTTCGACCAGCGCACGAAGATGTCGAAGTCGTTCGACTCGGCGGGAGTCTCGTCGGTGTAGACCAAGTACACCCTGTTCGCACTGCCCGTCCGGCGGTCCCACGCCAACCCCGCTTCGGCATCGACCGAGCGGCCGGGTTGCGCTGGGAGGAAGTCGAAGCCGCCGACGTTGGTGGTGGTGGCCGTGACCGCAGCACCGAATCCGCCGGCACCGAGACCATCGGCATCAGTGTGCACGAAGATGGTCGACGGCCCCTCGTCGCCGGTGGGAGTCTGGTAGGTGACCATCACCTCGCCGGCAGGGCCGATGGCGATGTCGCCGAAGTTGCCGTTGGCCGCGACGTCTTGCTCGGCACCCCACACACCGAAG
>JANNHO010000529.1:0-3383 GCA_031404435.1 Acidimicrobiaceae bacterium
GAACGTGTACCCGGCCGAGGTGGAGAACGTGTTGATGGGTCATCCGGCGATCGCCGATGTCGCTGTGATCGGCGTGCCCCACGAGCGTTGGGGTGAGACCGCTAAAGCGATCGTGGTCCGCAAGCCCGATACGGACGTGACCGAGGACGAGATCATCGATTACGCCCGTGAGCGACTCGCCCGGTTCAAGTGCCCCACCAGCGTCGACTGGGTCGACGCCCTGCCGCGCAACCCGAGCGGCAAGATCCTGAAGAAGGACCTGCGTGCGCCGTACTGGGAAGGTCGAAGTCGCAACGTAAATTAGCAGACGCCAGCCTGCCCGTGTGCGCTGAGCTGGGAAGATGTGTCGTACGCCGATGCAGCGAAGTGCCCGCCCGTGACCGCAGTGATCCACCGTTGACCGCCAGTGACCGTCGAAAAGTGCAAACGGAGTGCCAACGAGGACTCCTCCCGTCGCCGACATCAGCGGAGATCAAGGTCGCGATCGACGTCGTGCGTCCCTCGGACGCCGCCGTGATCGGCCCGCGCTGCTCAGGCAGCCGTTGCCGCCAGTTGGGTCTCGTATGCGATCGCGGCGTTGATGTCGCCAATTGGAAGTTCGTACGTCTCGGCCAGGAACTCGGCGCTGTCTCCGCCCCGGTAGAGCTCGGCGATGCGTTCGGTGGCCACACCGCGAATCGATGGCCGACCGAATGAAAAGTCGGGGTCGATGACGACCGGTGAGGTCTTGCCGGCCGGTCGAATGCGGGCGACGACGTTGTCGGCGAACTCCACCTTCTGCAGATAGGCCTCGACCTCGCGAGCGAGGATGAGCTCCTGGCCCGAGCGGATGACGATCGCCAGCGACGGATCGAGATTTGTCTCCTCCTGGATGCGCAGGACGAGTTGGTGGTCGTAGATCAGCGGCTGTGCGTGAGCCAGCGGGTACCGCACGCCGAACTCCTGACGAAGGCGTTCGATGACCGGGCGGATGTGCTGCAGGCTGACGCGTGCACGGCGGTACTCGCGAAGGTAGCCGAGCTCGACGAACTCGCCCCAGGTGACGAGATCGCTGCCGGTCGACGCCTCGCGGATGACAGGTGGGTACTGCACACCACCTCGCTCGTAGCCATCGAGCCAGCCACGAACCTTGTCCTGACGCAGACCGAGCAGCGACGAGGCCTGACCAACGCCGTACACGGCACGTTCAAGAGTTGTCGCGGCGCCTATAGCCCACACGATAGGCCAGGCCTGTGACGGAGAACGCGACTCGATTGATCGTGGGAGAGCCCGTCTCATCGACCTGGTGGGTCGATGGCGGTGGGACGCGGTCACGATCCGAATCTGGCGTGCTCGTCGGTGCGACGTCGGACGGTCCGCACGGCAGCGACGTTGTTGGTCTGGTCAACCTGGCCGTGCATGCCCGGGTGCTGATCAGCGAGCTGCGCTCAACGGAGTTGTTCGCTCGCGCCGCAACGCGGGGCCTTTGTGAACACACGCCTGCAACGGTCGCAGGGTCATGATGAGGGTTCGTGGGTGTGGTGGCGAATCTCGCTCCGAACGGCACCGAGGCGGGCCGTTTCCACGGCGACCGCCAACCAGATCAGCACCGTGACGATCGCCAGCGCCACGATCGCGTCGATCCGCGATGCCAGGGGTTGCAGCGCCACGAGCACGATGGCCAGCGTCACGCGCTCGACTGCCAACGAGCGCGCCATCCGCGCCCTGAACGCGACGAGGCCGAAGAAGTACAACGCCGCGCCTCCGGCCAGGGCGGCGCCAGGCACACTGCCAAGCGGATCGGTCACGTGGGCCAAGGTCTTCTTCAACCCGAGGGCGAACAACACCACTCCGGCCACCATCAAGAAGTGCGCGTAGGAGTACGCGTCGCGAGCGAGCTCGTTCTGCATCCGTCCGGCGGGGGTGTCAGCCAAACGGTTGGCCGCAGCGTGAGCGCTGAAGTCGAAGTAGCTCCACCACATCGCTGCGACGGCGACGACTCCGAGCACGACCGCGGTGATGATCCCGCCGTCGATCCTCTCGCTCGCGCCCACGCCGATCGCCACGATCGACTCGCCGAGGGCGATGAGAACGATCAAACCGTGGCGCTCGGCGAAGTGTCGCGGTACGAGCTTCCATCCGTCGGCACCGAACAGGAACGGTCCGATCATGTCGAACAACACGGCGGCGGCCCACATCGTCAGCTGTGCGGTCCCATCGAGCGTCGCCGCAACGCCGATGAGCGAGACCCCGACGAACGAGCTCACAGCGAGACCAACCACCGACCTGCGTAGGTTCGGATCGTCACGACTGCCGAGCACGAAGAGCACGATCTGGCCGGCACGCACCACTGCATAGGCGATCGCGAATGTCGCTGCCGAGCCGTCGAACGCGAGCGGGATGCACAGTGTCACGACCATCGTCGCAGCCATCGCGCCGAAGATCGCGAATCGGACGATGCCTTCCTCGGGGTCGACGACGCTGGTGAGCCACGAGTAGCCGACCCACGCCCACCACAACGTGGCGAGGACCAACAGCCCGCGGACCAGTCCGGTCCACGAGGGCGTCGTCGCGATCATCGCCGTGCACTGGGTGATTGCCAAGACGAAGATCAGGTCGAAGAACAGCTCGAGGGGGGTGACCTGTTCTCCTTCGCGTTGCACGGCAGTAAGACGCATCCGCCGTCGGGTTGGAAGTTGGAGCTCGTCCATCAGTGCATTTTCGCATTCTCCGCTGACATCGCAGACCGATCCAGTCAAGCCAGCCCCAGTCAGCCAGCGGATGACAGTGACGAACGCCTCGGCGGCGAGGGGTGCGACTCCCTCGACGTCGAGCTGGAGAATGTCGATCATCTCGAGTAGCGCAGCTGACGACGACAGCAGCAGACAGGTGTCGACGATGTCTTCGATGTGCACCTCGTCGCCCGCGCTTACGACGTGCTGGGGGCCGGATTTCAACGTCAGAGCGGCTGCGGCGCGACTCTCGGTGGGTGGCGTTGCGAAGTTCAGCCAACCGGCCGCTGTCTGAGGGGACGACGAACTGGTTGCGCTGCGCGCAGAGTCGCCACCAGCCCCGCTGCATCGGCGGAAGGACCGCCACAGAACGACATCGATGTCGCCGTCGTATCCGACCTTGACCAGCTTCGATCTGGCCGAGGCCCGACTCGGCCTCCAGTTCGAGACGGGAGTGATGATCAACCAGTTCGTCGTCCCCTCAGACAGCGGCCGGTTGACTGAACTTCGCAGCGCCACCCACCGAGAGTCGCGCCGCAGCCGCTCTGACGTTGAAATCCGGCCCCCAGCACGTCGTAAGCGCGGGCGACGAGGTGCACATCGACGACATCGTCGACACCTGTCTGCTGCTGTCGTCGTCAGCTGCGCTACTCGAGATGATCGACATTCTCC
>JANNHO010000530.1:0-2296 GCA_031404435.1 Acidimicrobiaceae bacterium
CGACCAGATCGGCACACCGGCTGAGTTGGTGCTGTCGCCGGCCACCGACTACGTGCGCGAGTTCGTCACCGACATCCCGCGCGACCGGGTCCTCACCGTGGCCACCGTGACCACCGGGGCGGCATCTGGCTCCGGTCGAGCGGTGGCCGCCAGCACGCTGATTGCCGATGTCATTCCGATGCTGCTGGCCGACTCAAGCGCGATCGACGTGCTCGATGGCGACGGCATGCCGCTCGGAAGCGTTGACCGCGACGCAGTCGCGACGGTGCTGCGCGGCGTCCGTGCAGGGGCACGCACGTGACCATGATCGGCGCCGGTCCGTTGACCGGCCGCACCAGCGTTGCTCCGATCCTCGACTTCGCCCGAGTGCGCCGGTGGCCCGCAGTCGTCGGCGTGGGTGCGGCCCTGATCGTGGCTCAGGTCGTGCTATCGGGAACGAGAATATTTCCCGAGAACTGGCGGGTGGACATCGCCGGCCCCGTGGGAGATTTTCAGTTCTGGGCGCAGCGGAACCGCAACGACAACTTCGTGTTGGCCAACGTCCTGCGCCCGATCGGCAACTTCGTGCTCTCCTTCTACGAGCTGTTGCGCGATGTACTGCTCGAACTGCCGTGGTTCTGGCTGCCGTTGCTGGTGTTCGTGGTCGTCGCCCGTTCGGGACGTTGGGTGGCAGCAACCAGCGCTGCGGCCGGGCTGGTTTTCGTCGAGATCGCCGGGATGCACAAGCCGGGGATGGAGACCCTCGCACTGATGACGATCTGCATCGTGCTGGCCGTCGCGATCGGCGCGCCGCTCGGCATCTGGGCGGGACTGAACCCGAAGGTCGAACGGCGCCTACGCCCGGTGCTCGATGCGTTGCAGAGCCTGCCGACCACGATCTACTTCGTGCCCGCGGTGCTGTTCTTCGGTGTGCTGCAAACACCTGCGGCCATCGCCACCGTGGCCTTTGCGGTACCACCGCTGGTCCGGATCACTGCGTTGGGTATCCGTCAGGTGCCCGTTGCATCGGTCGAAGCGGGACGGATGTTCGGTTCCAGCCGGTCACAGTTGCTGTGGAAGGTGCAGGCCCCGCAGGCGGTGAAGTCGTTCGTCACCGGAATCAACCAGGCGATCATGATGGCGCTCGGCCTGGTCGTCATCGCCGCGCTGGTCGGTGCCGGCGGACTCGGCAACGAGTTGATGCAGACGCTTCGACTGCGCAGCCCCGGCCGCGGGGTGATCGTCGGCTTCGCGATCTTCGGCATCGCTGTTGCGCTCGACCGATTGAGTCGATCGCTGGTCGACCGGGGTGCCTCGCTGCCGGTGCCGGGTCGGCGGTACTGGGGTGGTGCGGCGGCCGTGCTCGTGGTCGCCTATGTGATCGGGCGCTTCGGCGACATCGCAGCCGTGCCCTGGACCTTCGACAACGACATCGTTCAGCCGATCGACGACTTCACTCAGTGGATTCGTGACAACCTCGGCGACGCCCTCCAGTCGGTCAACGACTTCATCGTCGTCGACGTCGTGTTGCGACTGCGTACCCTGTTCGGCGACACGCTGGCATGGCCAGTGCTGATCGCCCTCACCGCCGCGCTGGCGTGGGCGGTCAAGGGCTGGCGGCTGGCGCTGTTCTGTGTCGGCGGCCTTGTCGGAATCGGGCTCGTCGGGTTGTGGGAACCATCGATCGAAACCCTTGCTCAACTGCTTGTTTCCGTCGCCATCGCCATCGCCATCGCCGTCCCGGCGGGGATCTTCGTCGGTCGGCGACCGCGGGCCGAGGCGATGGTCGCACCATTGCTCGATGCGTTGCAGACCTTTCCCAGCTTGATCTACGCGATCCCGTTCGTGATGGTGTTCGCCGTCGGCTACGTCCCTGGCATCTTGGCCACGGTCATGTACGCGGTGCCTCCGGGAATCCGCCTGACTGCGTTGGCGATCAAACAAGTCAATCCCGAAACGCTCGAGGCGGCAACCACGTTCGGGGCCAGCAACCGCCAACGGCTCTGGGGAGTGCAGTTCCCACTGGCGCTGCGCGGCATTGCCCTAGGCGTGAACCAGATCGTGATGATGGCGGTCTCGATGGTGATCATCACCGGTCTGGTCGGTGGTGGCGGCCTCGGCTACCTGGCGGTCGAGAATGATCGCCATCACCAGCATTGCCAACCCGACCTCGATACCGAGCCCCATGTCTTGGCGGGTGAACGAATCGACCGCCAGGTAGCCGAGGCCGCCACCACCGACCAGACCGGTGATGATCACCATCGAGACCGCCATCATCACGATCTGGATCACGCCTAGGGCAAAGCCGCGCAGCGCC
>JANNHO010000531.1:0-1529 GCA_031404435.1 Acidimicrobiaceae bacterium
TGAGTAGATTCTGCCTGCATGGAATAAAGAATAGCAAAATGTTATACTGTGCGCCATGAGCCTCGACGTGCTGGCGTATCCTTTTATATTCATCGCGATATTCTTTGAGTCGTTTGTCCTGGTGACACTACTCTCAAAGCCCGCGCACGCCTGCCAGGGCGATGGGGAAGTCGATGGCACTGCGATCGAGATTTCCCTCACGCCGACTGTGCAGCTTGTCGTGCACAAAGACGCCGGCAGGTCGATGAAATGGCCTCGCGCTGAAGACGCGGCGCACTACTATTCCATGGGCATGGCCCCCACCCTGGACGAGGCGTTGCGCGAGGCGATCCGCGAAGCGGTGGATTTCCTGAAGGCGCGGGCCGGGCTCACGGCAACGGAAGCCTATGCGCTGTGCAGCCTCGCGGTGGATTTCAGGATCGGCGAGGCCGTCAATAACGTGCTGATGGTTTACGGTGTGATACCCAAGCGGCTTTTCAAGCGGTGATTCGGTTCGCCGTGAGCGATTCGAATGGGCGAACGGGGTGCTGCATCGCCCGCTCGTGCTTCGAGGCGCTCAGCACGAACGGAACGGCTTGAAGCCTTGAAATCCTTTGCGCGCAGGTGTTAATGGCCCGTTCGCCCTGAGCGATTCGAATGGGCGAACGGCCTCCGCAGCCTCTCACTGCTTGAGGTTGAGGTTGGCGTCCTTCACCAGCTTCTTCCACTTGTCCACGTCTTCGCGGATGCGGTCGCGGAACTGCTCGGGCGGTCCGCCGGCGGCGATCAATCCTTCCGAGGCGAGCCACTTCGACATCTTCTCGGAGCGGATTGCCTTTGCGAATTCCTGGTTCATCCGGGTGACGATCGCTTTGGGAATTCCTTTCGGACCCCAGATGCCGTACCAGTGCGTGACTGAATAGCCGGGCACCGTTTCGCCGATCGACGGCACGTCGGGCACGGCGGGGTTGCGCTTCGGCGTGGTAATACCGACCGGGTAGAGTCTGCCCGCCTTGATGTGAGGGATGGCGGCCACCAGGCTGCTGAAGCTCGACTGTACTTCTCCCGTCAGCAGCGCAGTCATGACCGGGCCGCTGCCTTTGTACGGCACATGGATGATCTGTACCTTCGTCATGTGCTGAAACAGTTCCTGCGCCAGGTGACCCTGGCCGCCGACGCCGGCCGAGCCGAAGTGCAGCTTGCTGGGATTGGCCCTGGCGTAGGCGATCATGTCCTTGACGCTTTTGATCGGGGACTTCGGATTCATCGTCACGATCAGACCCGTCTCTCCGACCAGGATGATGGGCGTGATGTCGGCCACCGAGTCGTACGGCAAGTCGTGCAGGACCGGGTTGGCGCCGTAGCTGCCCGACACGATGATGAAAGTATAGCCATCGGGCTCGGCGCGCACGGCCAGGCCAGCACCGAGGGTGCCGCCGCCGCCGCCGGGCCGGTTATCGACGACGATCTGCTGGCCGATCGCTTCGGACACGGGCGCGCCCAGCGCCCGCCCGAGTATGTCCGAGCCCCCGCCCGGCGCGAACGGCGTC
>JANNHO010000532.1:0-22631 GCA_031404435.1 Acidimicrobiaceae bacterium
AACACCTTGCCGAACACCAAGATCGGCATCGACGCGGCGATCGTGTCGCTCGATGCCAAGACCGGGGCGATCCGGGCGATGGTCGGCGGGCGCGGCTACCAGCCGCGTGTAGCCGAGATCAACATGGCGCTGGTGCCCCGCCAAACCGGTTCGAGCATCAAGATGTTCATCCTCGCCGCAGCGATCCAGGCCGGGGCGCAACCGAACGACACCATCGACGGGCGCAAGGGGTGCCTGCTGCCAAACCCCGGCGATCCGAAGAACCCGTTCCAGATCACCGGAGGGGTGGACGGCAGCCTCGGTCCGCTCGACAATGCGACCTGGGCGTCGCTGAACTGTGCCTATGCGCGCCTGTCGCAGATCGTTGGGTTGAACCGGGTGGTCGACACCACGTACCGGATGGCAGCCTCCAGCTACCTCTACCGGGGGCAGCCGAAAGAGGACCGCACTGCACTGCAGCCGTATGCCAGCTACGCGACCGGGGCGAATGAGATGAGCCCGCTCGACATGGCCGCTGGTGCGCAGACCCTGGCCAACAACGGTCTGCACCACGAGCCGTACTACGTCGAGTGGGTCGAGCGCGCCGACGGCACACGCACCTACACCCACGCCTCCGCCGGTGTTCAGGTGTTCGACGAGGCGGCCGCGCTCACCACGACCAACGTCTTGAAAGGCGTGCTTCGCCAGGGAACGGCCCGCCGAGCACTGTCGGAGTTCCCGTTTCCCGCAGCGGGCAAGACCGGCACGCAGCAGGACAACACCAACTCGTGGTTCGTTGGCTATACGCCGCAACTTGCCACAGCGGTGTGGGTCGGCGACCCCGACGGCTACACCCCAATGGTCACCGAGAACGTGCCCGAGTTCTACGAACTCGATGGTGTGGATGCCGTGCAGGGCGGCACCTATCCGGCACGGATCTGGGACGCATACTCGAAGTCGGCACTGTTCGGCCGGCCGGTCGAGGACTGGGCCGCTCCGCCGGAGCTGCTGCGGCCGGCGATGCGGCTGATCCTTCCGGGCGAGGAGTGCGCGTACCGCGTGGTCGCGGCTCGGCCAACCGTGCAAAGCACTCCCGAGCCGGTGCCGGCCGACGCGGTGCAGGCCGACGCGGTGCAGACTGAGGCGTTTGCCCCGCCCCCGCCGACGAACCCTGGTGAACCGGCGGGAGAAGCCCCGACGGAGACTACGGTGGCGCCCGTGGTGATCCAACTGCTCCCCGACCTGACGACGATCCCGCCGGGGGTGCTCGACCCCCGGGCGCCGTTGCCGATGGTCGATGTTCGCGCGACGGTTCGCGGCTGCCTGCAGCTGCCAGAGGGCGCCGTCGTGCCGAAGCCGAACTCATGACCGCCGATGGTCACGCGCTCCTCGCGCTGCAACGCCTCGATTCCGAGATCGACGCCATTGCCGCCCGGCGCAAACGTCTCCCCGAGCTTGCTGTCTTGCAGGCTGCGCAGTCCGACATCGACCGACTCACATCCGCTGCCGCCGGGCATCGGGCCTCGATCGCTGCCGCGTTGGCATCGATCGAGTCGTTGGAGGCGTCCGGTGCCGAGCTCGACCGCAAGCAGGCCCGACTCGAGATGCAGTTGAAGACGATCATCGCTCCCCGTGAGGCCGAGGCGTTGATGCACGAGATCGACGCGCTGAAGGCCAAACACGGCGCGCTCGATGACGTGGAGCTCGAGGCAATGGAGCAGCAATCGGTCGCCGACGACGCGCTTGCCGCGTTGGCGATCGAACAACCGCCGGTGCAGGAACGCCTCGATGCCGCCAAGGCCGCGCTCGATGCGGTGCTGGCAACGATGGCCGACGAGGAGTCGGCGGTTCGCGCGCAGCGCGACGCTGCCGCCGAGGCCCTCGTTGACGGCGACCGCACGCTGTATGCCGCGACCCGCAAACAGCATGGTGCGGTCGGGTTCGCCACGCTGGAGCGGCACACGTGCACCGGGTGCCACATGGACCTGTCGCAGATGGAGTTCGAACGAGTGATCGCCGAATCCAAGACCGGTATGGGCGAATGCCCGCATTGCGGTCGACCGCTTGTTGTCTGAGCGCATGTTTTTCTGGTTCATCGCCACGGCGGTGGTGTCGATCCATTTCGTCTTCCGTGATCCGCGGTTCGACTACCGCCCGCTGATCGTCGGGGCGCTGGTCGTCGACGTGATCGACGCCCCCTTCGGCGGGGCCAGGGTCTTGCACAGCGTGACCGGGGCGGTTGGGCTGATGGTGGTGGTGATGGCAGTGACCGCCGGGCGTCGGCCGATCCGCAAGAAGCTGCTGGCCATTCCGATCGGCGTGCTGCTGCACATCGTGTTCGACGGGGCGTTCACCAACACCGACGTGTTCTGGTGGCCGTTCACCGGTGGCTTCGGCGACGCCCCGCTGCCGGTGGTGGAGCGAGGCTGGTGGAACATCGGATTCGAGCTCGTCGGCCTGGCGATGCTGTGGTGGTGCGTACAGACCTTCGGCCTGCGCAACCCCGCCCGTCGCAAGCACTTCCTCGCCACCGGCGAACTCCGCCAACCAACGACACGGTGAGCGGTCGGATAGTGACGGTGAGTCGGGCTGTAAGCGGGATTCTGTCGCGCCTTGCGGCGCTGGTGACCATCCTTCTGATGCGACCTACCCGAAGGCTGCCCCTGTTACCAGGAGCGGACGAGCCGCCCGTACCTTCTGCTTGGTCTTGCTCCGAGTGGGGTTGACCGAGCCGTACAGATCGCTCCGCACGCTGGTGCGCTCTTACCGCACCGTTTCACCCTTACCTGTGACCAGCAAGCTGGTCCATCGGCGGTCTCTCTCTGTTGCACTGCCGTCAGGTCGCCCCGACCTGGCTCTCGCCAGCACTCTGCTCTGTGGAGTCCCGACTTTCCTCGACACGGTCGCCAGTTGCCCGACCCCGTGCCGCGGTCACCCGACCGACTCACCGTCGACGGCAGTGTACGACCGGGTGTCGTCGGCACCACAATGTCGGCTGCCGGCGCGGGCGCCTCAGCAGGCCGACATCTCAGCAGGACGGGGTGTCGGACTCGAACACGAAGGTGTTCAAGCTGGGGGTCTCGAGTGTGAACACCGAGCGGTTGCCCTCGGCGTTCTCGACGCCGAGCACCACGTTGACCGCTCCGAGCGAACCAAACCGGCCGGGGATCGCGTACACCGTTGGGATCGGCGGCGGATCGGCAGGGGCTTCGGCCGGCGGAACGATGCCAGCCGGCGAACCAGTGATCGCCAGGGCGAGCAGTGCTGCGTGTCGGACCTCGTGCGTGCCGATGACGATGGTTTCCTTGCGCAGCGCCGGCTGTGACAGCGCCGGGATCAACGCCTGGTAGGTGGAACCGGCGAGGGTTTCGAGGCCGTGAGCGAAGTTGAGCACGTCGCGGCGGACATCGTCGCTCGGCGGGGTCACAGCCAAATCGTCGGTGGCCGGGCCGCCGCCGATGGCGCGCAGCACCGGGGCCACCAACAGGTTGTCGATGCGCTCGTTGCTGCACCCCCACGCCGTCCCGCCGGCATCGACGGTGAGCTTGTCGAACAGGGCGGCATGACCGGCGTGATCGTCGCGGAACCGTTTGGCGACGTCGTCGAGGGCCGGGTCGAGCAGGTCGGCGTTGCCGATCACGGTGTCGTACACCTTGATTGCCGAATACTCAAGCGACGCCGCGGTGCGCAACAGCACCACATCCGTGACCGCCGGGTCGGAGGGGAGGCCCGTCGTGGTGGGCGCCACCCCAACGCGGGCGATGCCGGTTGCTTCGGTGCCACCGCACGCGGCGATGACTGAAGCCGTGGCCACGCTGAAGCCGCCGAGTCGCAGGAACCGACGACGCCCCAGCACGGCGTGCCGGCGCTGCTCGGATGCCGCAGGTGACTCGAACAGCGCGCGCATGGCAATGCCCATTGCCCGCGTCTCGTTTGCGGCAGCGATGCTGTTGGCACGGGCGGCCCGGCGGAGATCGAGCGCGTTGGCGACTGTTCGGTCAGCGGTCGTACGTTGACGGTTCATCGGTGTCACCCATTCTCCGGTGTGAGCGGGTCGGCGTCGGTGAAGATGAGTTCATCGAGGTCGGTGATCCCGGCGATCTGGCCGAACACCAGCGAATGGCGGGCTTCGACGATCATGATCGAGGCGATCAGAGCCGCCGCATCGGTGCTCAGGAGTTCGCCGATGGTCTCGGTGTGGGTTGCCACCAACGCCGCCTCGAGTTCGTGAGCTGCGGTTGCGGTCTCGACGTTGTTTCCGGCGCTGAAGCCGCCGGCGAGCGCTTCGACCGCATCGGCGGCAGGCGAGTCGCGCACGTCGGTGGACAGCATCGCCGACAGCGCCTGCGCATACGCCAGGTGGGCGTCGTGGGCTGTCGCGAGCACTGCCGTCAACACGGGGCCCACGCCGCCAGCGGCGACCGCGGCGGCGTAGAGCTCGACAGCGGCCAACTCAACCATCTGGGCGCCCTGCAAGAGCGGGATGTCCTCGGCGGTGGGGCGTTGCGGCGGGGCGGTAGTGGTCGGTGCGGCTTCATCGGGAGCCGTGGCGCCGGCACGACCTACCAGCGACGGCAACAGCGTTCCCGCAAGACCGACGATGCCGGCACCGAGCAGCCGGCGGCGAACGCTCGGCCCAGGCAGGGCAACGGGCGCGTCGGCCATCGATCTATCGGGCGAATCCATATCCACGAGGGAGTGTGTCCTTTCCAAGCGCTCGGTACACCTGCAACAGCGCGGGATGCAGCTTTGTCGGCGACGGGTGAGCGGAGCAATTCTAGGGACTGACACTAGAAGTCCAGCGCCGACAGCTCGGGTATCCACGCCCGCGCCCGCCCCACTGCCTCGTGCCACTGCTGACGATCGAGCGAGCCGGTGGGCTCGACGACGGCCCGTGGTCGCCAGGCGTCGGCGATCTCGTCGAAGCCCGACCACACACCCGTGGCCATGCCGGCGAGGTACCCGGCGCCCATCGTGGTGGCATCGATGACCGGGGCCGCCTCGACCGGGCGACCCGATGAGTCGGCCAGTGCCTGGACGAAGGTGGGGTTGGCGCTGAGCCCGCCGTCGATACGGAGCACGTCGATGGAGCGGCCGGTGTCGGCCTCGGCGGCCTCCACGAGGTCGGTGCCGCGGTGGGCGATGCCCTCCAGGACCGCCCGCACGACGTGCGCTCGGGTCGAGCCGCGGGTCAGCCCGAACAGCGAGCCGCGCGCACCGTAGTCCCAGTGCGGCGTGCCCAGGCCGAGCAGCGCCGGCACGTACACCACGCCGTCACTGTTGGCGCACCCCTGCGCGACGTCGTGGCTGGCCGCCGCAGTGTCGATGATGCCGAGATCGTCACGCAGCCACTCGATGTTCGTGCCCGCCGAGAGCATGATGCCTTCGACGCCCCAGGTGGTGCTGCCACCGATCGACCACGCCACCACCGGGAACGTGCCGTTCGGGCTTCGATTGGCGGTCGACGGTCCGCCGGAATCGCCGCATACATCGAGCATCCCGCCGGTGCCGAAGGTGATCTTGGTGTCGCCGTCGCGTACGCAACTCTGTCCGATCAGGCTGGCCTGTTGGTCGCCGACCAGTGCGGCCAGCGGGGGGGCGCCTGGCAGTGCGGTCGCCGCCGCGATCACCCCCGAGGTGTCGACCATCGCGGGCATCATCGAACGCGGAATCGACAAGATGTCGAGTATCCGGTCGTCCCAATCGGTGGCATCGTGGCGGGCCAGCCCGGTGACGGCGGCGTTGGAGCGATCGGTGACATGTACGGCCCCGTCGGTGAGCACCCACGCGATCCACGTGTCGATCGTGCCGAAACGCAGGTCGCGGTCGCGGCCCGGATCGTGCGCATCGAGCAGGTGGGCAACCTTGGTCGCTGACTGGTTCGGGGCGAACGCGAGCCCATGGTCGGCTTTGGCGGTGATGCACTCCATCACTGTGCGCAAGTCCTGCCAGCCGAGGCCCGGTGCGACCGGCTGGCCGGTGGCCGCGTCCCACACCACAGTCGAGGCCCGCTGCGCGGTGACACCGACACTGGTGACCCCGCGACCGTGGCGCGCCAGCGTCCGGCGGGCGACGTCGAGCGCGGCAGCGGAAAGCGCCAGCGCGTCGAACTCGACGAGCCCAGGAAACGGCGACGACGGCGGACACGACTGGTACTCCACATCGTGCAGGCTGGCGTCGCGGTGCATCACCGCGGCGCGCACTCCGGTCGTACCTACATCGATGACGAGGACGGTCATCGCTGGCTCCTTTCCGGCCGCGCCCTTGGGGAGACGCCCCGTTGTTGCAGGAAGCTGCCGAGCACACCGCCCACGACGCCGGCGAAGAGCACGGGGGCGACGTTGAACAACGCCGCGTACCAGTGGACCTCACGGCCGAGCGCAAGTCGGGCAATGATGAACACGCTCTGTGCGACGAGGTACGTGCCCGACGCGGTGACCAACGCGTGCACCCAAGGAAACCTGGTCCGCTGCACCCAGGCGGCGACACCGGCGCCGAGCACGAACCCGGTCAACGCCCCAAGGGTGAGCATGATCGCCAATGCCGAGTCGTCGCGACTGTCGGCGGCCCACCGTGCCGCGAGCGACAGCGGGATAGCGAACACCAAGCACACTCCGGCTCCCGCACGGATGGCCTGGAGGTCGAGCTTGGAGCTGGCACCGTGCCCCACCGGCGGGGGCACGGCAGAGTGGGACCCGCTGCTCATCGCCGATCACCATAGTGGCCGGCCGCCCTGTGCATCCCGGCCGCCCAGTGCATCCCGTTCGCGATGTCGTGTCCGCTGGGCCGATCCTCACGCATGTCGGGCCCCAGACATCACGGCCAGACATCGGGGCCGAACACCGATGGAAGGCCGAACTTGCCGGGGTTGAGGATGCCGGCGGGATCGAGCGCTCCCTTCATCGCCGCAAGTACATCGAACGAAGCGCCAAGGGCCTCGCGTACGAAGCGCCCGCGGTTGATCCCTACCCCATGATGATGCGAGAGGTTGCCCCCGTTGGCGAGCACGGCGCGTTGCCCGGCATCCCACAGCGCAACGTAGGTGGTCTCAATCTCGTCGGCTGGCGGGGTGGCCGCGAACGTGAAGTACAAACACGCCCCATCGGGGTAGCTGTGCGACAGATGACACGTGGCCGAGCGGGCGTGCGGCACGGCCAGCATTGCTGCGCGGACCTCGTGGAAGATCGTGTCGAGGCGCGCCCACGGTGCGGCAATCTCGAGGGTGTCGACCACAAAACCCTTTCGGGTCAAAGCCTGCAGAGCGCTGGTGTCGTTGCGGTGGTCGAGCCATCGAAGCACCCGGTCGCTGCCGAGGGCAGCCGCGACGCGGCATTCCTCGGTCACGACGTCGAGCGCGGCGCGGGTGATGATCTCGTCTCCCTCGTCGAGCACCAGCAGCATGCATTGCGTGCCGTCGCCACCTTGTCCGCGCTGGCTCTCGGCTGCGTCGTACAGCCGTAGCACCGCCGGGGTGGCACCGCGGCGAAGGATCCGTCGGCACGCCTCGAGCCCGTCGGCGAAGCTCGCGAACGCGTAGGACTCGGTGCGCACCACGGCCGGTAACGGATGGGCGCGCAACCAGACGCGAGTGATCACTCCGAGCATGCCCTCGCTGCCGACGAAGAGTTGCGTGAGGTCGGGGCCGACGGCGGCAGCGGGAGCGCCACCGGTGACGATGATCGTTCCATCGGCCAACACCACTTCGAGGCCAACGACCATCGATTCGATCTTGCCGTACCGAGTGCTGTACTGCCCGGCTCCGCGGCATGCGACCCATCCGCCGACGGTGGCGATGTCGAAGCTCTGCGGGAAATGCCCGACCGACAGGCCATGCACATCGTTGAGTTCGCGTTCCAGATCGGGGCCGAACGTCCCGGCACGAACCTCGACCACGCCCGAGATCACATCGACCTCGGCGAGACCGTGCAACCCGGTGAGGTCCACCACGATCCCGCCGAATGCCGGCACCGAGGCACCGTTGACCCCGCTGCGCCCGCCGGCCGCGGTGACGGGGATGCCCATCTCGGAGCAAAGTTTCAGCAGACCTGCAATCTCGCGCGTCGACGACGGCGTGCACACCGCCGAGGCGAGTTGCGGCACCGTGGCATCGAGGGCCCAGTGCATCGCCACGGGCCACCAGTCGCGGCTTGCCTCGGCCCGGGTAGCGACGTCGACCGTGGTGCGACACACTGTGCGCAGCCGGGAGAGGAGGTGCGCATCGACGTTGACGGCGTCGCTGTGGAAGCGGACGTTGGTGCCGCCCTCGATGCCGGCGATCTCGATCGGCGGAGTCGGTTTGATCATGCGGGGCTCCTCCCTTGGCTGGCTGCGGGCGCGGGCGGGCGTCGGGTGGCCGCCTCTTCGACCGCGCAGAGTTGGACGAACGCCTCGACCTGTCGTGCCGTTTCGGTGGCGTCCCATCCGAGCTCGGTCGCCAGCAGGGCAGCCGTCCGCGGGGCGGCAGCGACCGCCGCGTCGCGGTCGAGCAAGCGGGCGCGTGTCCGCCGGCTCAGCACGTCGTCGACGCTGCGGGCCATTTCGTGGCGTGCCGCATACACCGCTTCGGCCCCGAGGTAGGGAAGGCCTTCCGCGAGCGGCTGACCCAACGCCGGGTCGGAATCGGTAATCTGGCGGACCGCTGCAGCGAAGGTTCCATACCGGGATTCGAGATGCGAAGCCGGATCGCTCGTCGTCGCCAGCAGGCGGAGGCGGCGCGTCCGGCAGCGCCCGCGACGGCCCACCGCGCGCATCACCACATCGACGGTGTCCTCGGCCATCTTCCGGTAGGTGGTCAGCTTTCCGCCCGTGACAGTGATCACGCCGTGCTCGCTGACCGTGACGCTGTGGCGCCGGGACAGATCGGCGGTACGACCCGCATCGGCACCTTTGACGAGCGGGCGCAGGCCCGCCCACACTCCGGTGACGTCGTCGGTGGTGACCCCGGTCGTGACCGACGCGTTCAGCGCCCGTAACACGTAGGCGACGTCGTCGACGGTGCACTGCGGGTTGTCGAGCGGGCCGTCGTAATCGGTGTCGGTGGTGCCGACGTAGGTGTGGGTGAAGGTGCCGTCGCCGCGTGGTCCCCACGGCACCACGAACAAGCTGCGCCGGTCTTTCGGCACTGGGATGACGACGGCGATGTCGTTGCGCACCTTGTCCCAGGGCACGGTCACGTGGATCCCCTTGGCCGGGCGGATGCTGTTGGGGTGCGCTGTCTCGTCAAGGGCGCGCACATCGTCGGACCACACGCCCGCAGCGTTCACCACCACCTTCGCCCGAATCGCAAACGCCTCGCCATCGGCTTCGACGGTGACCCCATCGACGTGCCCATCGCCGCCTCGCGTGAACCCGGTCACACCGCAGCCGTTGGCGACTGCGGCACCGTGTGCAGCAGCGGTTCGCGCCACGGCCACGACGAGTCGGGCATCGTCGACGGCTGCGTCGTAGTACAGGTAGGCGGCAAGCACGCGCGAGGATGCCATGGTGGGCATGTGTGCCAGCGCCGCAGCCGGTTTCAATCGGCGATGGAGCTTGCCGATCCGCCACCCGCCGGTGAGGTCGTACATCCACATCGCCGATCCCAAGGCGCGGGCGATCTTGCGGCTGACGACACTCGCCGTCGCCGAATCCGGGCTCGAACCGGCGCGGTCCGGGCGGCCGAGGACCGGGATCATGAACGGCAACACGCTGACGAGATGGGCCGCGTTGCGGCGCAGACGTTGGCGTTCATGCAGCGCCTCGTACACGAGTCGGACGTCGCCTTGTTGCAGGTAGCGCAGACCGCCGTGGACCAACTTGGAGCTCTTCGACGACGTACCGGAGGCGAAGTCGTCGCGCTCCACCAACGCGGTGCGCAGGCCACGGCTGGCCGCATCGAGGGCGACCCCGACGCCGGTGATTCCGCCGCCGACGACGACCACATCGAAGTGTTCCTCGCGCAGCCTGGCGAGCATCTCGCCGCGGTTGAACCGTCGACCGGATTCGTCGAATGGGGGAGCGGCGGCGGCGGACATCTGCGGTCATCGTAGGGATGCGGCCGGGGGGATCTCCACCCGGTCCGCAGCCAATCTGCACGAGTTGTGACCGAGCAATGCATGTGAATAGCGTCCCCAGACGTATGCGTTCGCCGCAACTTCTACGACAACCAGAAAGCAACCATCATGAGCCTGAACGGCACCAAGACTTATGACAACTTGAAGAAGGCGTTCGCCAGCGAGAGTCAGGCCAACCGCCGCTACCTGTGGTTCGCCCAGAAGGCCGACGTCGAGGGCTATCCCGATGCAGCGAAGTTGTTTCGCTCGGTCGCCGAGGGCGAAACCGGTCACGCCCACGGGCACCTCGAGTTCCTTGCCGAAGTCGGTGACCCGGCAACGGGCGAGCCGATCGGTGAGACCGAGGAGAACTTCAAGTCGGCGATCGCAGCCGAAACATACGAGTACACCCAGATGTACCCGGGCTTCGCCAAGACCGCCCGCGACGAAGGTCACGGCGAGGTTGCCGACTGGTTCGAGACACTGGCCCGCGCCGAAAAGAGCCACGCCGGTCGTTTCCAACAGGGCCTCGACGCCCTGCTCGCAACGACCGGCGAAACGCTCTAGCCGCAGCGCCTGGGGTTCGGTGCGGGTGCCATCCGGGTACGTGCACCGAACCACAGGCCACCGAACCACAGGCCACCGAACCGACTGACCTCCCCCCATGACGACGATCTACGACCCTAAAAACCCTGGCTACCTCGACGAAGCCGATGTCCGTACCGAGCTCACCCGTGTGTACGACATCTGCCACGGGTGCCGACTGTGTTTCAAGTTCTGCACCTCGTTCCCCACGCTGTTCGAGTTCATCGACCGCCACGACGACCAAGATGCCGGTCGCCTCACTCCCGCCCAGCAGGACCAGGTCGTCGACGAGTGCTTCCAGTGCAAGTTGTGCTACATCAACTGCCCCTACATCCCATCGCTGCACGAATGGGCGATCGATTTCCCGCGGCTGATGTTGCGGACCGACGCGATGCGCCACGACACCAAACAGACCAGCGCCCGCCACCGGATCACCACCGAGTTCATTGGCCGCACCGATCTCCTCGGCAAGGTCGCTACGGCGACCGCACCACTGGCCAACAAGGTCGTCGCCGCCCCGCCGCGTTCAGCGATCCGCAAAGTGGTCGAGAAGGTCACCGGGGTGTCCAGCGTGCGCTTGTTGCCGCCGTATGCCCGGCAGCGTTTCAGGACCTGGTTCTACCGTCGGCCACGCCTCAACATCACCAAGCGGCAGGGTCGCGTCGCAGTGTTCCCCACCTGCCTTGTCGAGTACCAGCAACCCGAGATCGGCCACGACCTCGTCAAGGTGTACGAACGAAACGGTATCGAATGCTCCCTCGCCGACGGGGCGGGATGTTGTGGTGCCCCGTTCCTGCACAGCGGTGATCTGCCCGAGTTCAACAAGATCGCGGCCAAGAACGTCACCGCGCTGGCCAAGGTGGTGCGCGCCGGGAACGACATCGTCGTGCCCCAACCCACGTGCGGCTACGTGTTGAAGAAGGACTACGTCGACTACGTCGGCGGGCCCGACGCGGAACTGGTCGCGGCGAACACCTACGACGCCGCCGAATACCTCATGAAGGTGCACCGCGGCGAGGATTCCTCGCTCGACCTGCGTTTCGACGGCGACGTGCCGCAGACGGTCACCTACCACACGCCATGCCATCTCAAGGCGCAGAACATCGGCCTGAAGAGCCGTGACCTGATCAAGCTCACCGGTGCGAAGGTGAAGCTGGTGCAGCAATGCAGTGGAATCGACGGGATGTGGGGGCTGCGCACGGAGAACACCGACATCTCGATTCCGATCGCGAGGAAGTTGGGCGACGAGATCCGCAAGGCCAACGGCGACGTCGTCGCCGGGGACTGTCATCTCGCCAACACCGCGATCACCGAGCAGACCGGCACCGCTCCGCTTCATCCGCTGCAACTCCTCGCCCGCGCCTACGGCATCGCGCCCGAGCCCGGGGCGCGCTGACCCGGTGGTGGGGCAAGTGGAGCGATGTGTCACACGTCGCCGTTTTGCCCCTTTTCAAGCGCCCCCGAGTGAACCTAGATTGCTGCGTGAGAGGTGACTCCACCTCCCATCAACACGAACATAGGGGACAACGTCGTGTCTGCCAAAGAAATCATATGGCGGGAACTGGGTGCTTGCAGGGGGCTGGAACCAAGCATCTTCTTCCCGGAGGACGACGCCAGCGCCGAGGACGCCAAAGCGGTGTGCGCAAGCTGCGGCGTGCGGGTCGCGTGCCTTGAGCATGCGCTCACGATCCGCGAAAAGCAAGGTGTCTGGGGTGGCGCGACCGAACGTGAGCGCCGACGGATCATCCGCCAACGCCGTCGTACTGCCTAATCTCGGCAGTCCATGACCCAACTAGCCCGCTCGCTCGCCGAGCTCGACGAACACGGTGGTTGGCCCGCGCTCCTCACCGACCTCATCGAGCGACGCGATCTCACCGCATCACAGGCCCGCTCGGCGATGGCCACCATCCTCGATGGTCACGCGACTCCGGCGCAGATGATCGGCTTTGTCGTCGCGCTGCGCGCCAAGGGCGAAACCCCCGAGGAAATCTCTGGGCTGCTCGATGCGGTACTCGAGGTGGCAACCTTGGTTCCGATGTCGGACGAGCTCCGCTCGCGCGCTATCGACGTCGTCGGGACCGGCGGTGACCGGAGCCATTCGATCAACGTCTCCACGATGGCGGCGATCGTGGTGGCCGGTGCTGGTGTTCCGGTGTGCAAGCACGGGGCGCGGGCCGCGTCGTCGAAATGCGGTGCGGCCGACGTGCTCGAAGCGCTGGGTGTGGTCATCGAACTCCCCCCGGCCGGCGTTCTGGCCTGCATCGAGCAAGCGGGCATCGGGTTCTGCTGGGCGCCGAGCTACCACCCGGCGTTCCGCTTTGCTGCGCCGAGCCGGCGCGAGATCGGGATTCCGACCGTGTTCAACCTCCTCGGACCGCTCGCCAACCCCGGTCGGGTCCGTCGCCAGTTGATCGGCGTGGCCAACCCTGCGGTGGCCGAGCGGATGCTGGCCGCATTGCGGATCCACGGCTCGGAGCGGGCCTGGGTCGTGCACGGCAATGGCCTTGACGAGCTGACAACGACAGGTACCTCGACGGTTTTGGCGCTCGAGGACGACTGCGTTCGTTCGTTCACCGTCGACCCGGTTGATCTGGGTTTGGCGCCGGCGATCAGCGACGAGCTCGTCGGCGGGGATCCGCCCGAGAACGCCGAAGCGGTGCGCCGTGTGCTCGGAGGCGCTCATGGCGCTCACCGCAACATCGTCGTGCTCAACGCCGGAGCAGCGCTGGTGGTCGCTGGCGAGGTGACCAACCTGCGCGACGGCATCCAGCGCGCCGCCGAGTCGATCGATTCCGGGTCGGCTGCGGCGACGTTGCAGCGTTTCGTCGAGGCCTCGCAGGAGGCCCGGGACGCCCTCTCGTGATTGCGCGGGTTCCCGCGTCGTCAGCCAATTTAGGTCCCGGTTTCGACACCCTCGCGCTGGCGCTCACGCTGTACGCCGACGTCGGCCTCGTCGCGCCGGATGCTGCGCCTGGCGTTGTCGCCGACAGCGCCCCCCTGGCCAATAGCGTCGTGCTGGCTGACGGCGCACGGCTGATCGACGCGCACCACCCGGCGTCGGTTGCGTTTGCCCGCGCCGGTGGAGTGGGCCGGTTGTGGGAACGCTGCCCGATCCCATCAGGCCGCGGCCTCGGATTCAGCGGTGCCGTGCGGGTGGCCGGCGCATTGCTCGGCCTGGCGCAACGCAGCGGGAGCGTTTCCCTCGACGATGAGGTCCGCCACCGGGCACTGGAGATCGTTGGCGATCTGGAGGGCCACGCCGACAATGCGGCGGCGTCGCTGTTCGGTGGTGTCGTCGCTGTGGCCGGGGGCCGGGTTGCCCGCATCCCGCTCGGGATCGACCCGGCTGTGGTGGTGTGGATTCCCGCCACGGCGACCAAGACCGACGAATCACGCCGGGTCCTGCCGATCACCGTGGCCTTTGATGATGCCGTGTTCAACATCGGTCGCGTCGCGTTGCTGGTGGCCGCGCTGGCGAGCGGCACCATCGAGGCCTTGGCGGCAGCCACCCACGATCGGTTGCACCAACCAGCGCGCCTGCGCGGCGTGCCGGGCAGTGCCGCAGCGATCGAGGCAGCCCTCGCTGCCGGAGCGTGGTGTTCGTGGTTGTCGGGGAGCGGGCCGACGGTGGCGGCGCTGTGCCACCGCGGTGACGCCGAGGACGTTGCCGCCCACTTGCCCGCCGACGGGCACACGAAAGTGCTCCGGATCGATCATGAGGGCGCCACGATCGAGGGTCGATCGGCCCCACGACTCGGCTGAGACCCGTCCGGGTGACCTGGGCCCCGTTCACACGACCCTGTTCGCCGGGGCCGTCGTACAATTGCCGAATGACCGACGGTGAGGAACCCGACGCCACCGCGGCCCGCGACGACGTTGACGACGATGTTGACGATGCCGACGATGCCGACGATGCCGACGATGTTGACGTTCACGATCTGCTGATCACATCCGCGCTGGAGTTTGCCGTCGGAATCGCTGCGGCAGGGGCAAAGTTGCGCCCTCAGTTGCCGTTTCCCCCAGCGCTGCGGCCGTTTCTCAAGTTCTCCAAGTTGCCGCCCAAGGCTCTCGGCGAGATCCGCCGAGCGGTCTCGGCTGATCAGTCTTTTCGGCGGCGACTGGCCACGGTGGCGGGGTCGGAGTTGGTCGATGACGCAGGTCTTCTGTGGTTGCAACGCCCTGCCGGATGGCGCCAACGACTCGAGGATTTTGGTCGTTCAGATCTCGGAGCTATGGCCGACGAAACGGCACTTCGTCGCTCCGAACGCAGACGGGAGGCAGCCGAAGCTGGCGCCCATCGCGCCATATCGGAACTGGCCCTGGCCCGCGCCGAGATGGAGCGGCGGCGTGCCGACGACGACGATCGAAGCGTCGTGTCGAACCGCCAGCACGATGAGCTGAGGGCGCTGCGAGCACGACTGGCGGAACACGACGTCGAGCGCCGTCGTTTGGCTGCACGTCTCGGTGCGGCGACAGCCGAGCTCGAGCAACGGACCCTGGATACCGGTCGGGCTGAGGCCGATCTCGCGGAGGCGAGCCGGGTGCGTGACGAGTTGCTGGCCGCTCGAGCCCATGGTGAAACGGCAGCCGGCGCGGACACATGTGTTCTACTGGGAGCCGCCGAGATCGGCCGCGAGCTTGCCGCTCGAGCGGACCAGGCTGCCGCGTTGATCGATGACCTGCGAACGATCGCTCGACGGGTGCGCGCGCTCGAGCCCGGTGAGGCAACGCGACCTCCCGTCGAGACCCGGGCGCGGTCGGCGCGGCACCGTTCGTCGCGTCGGCCGATCGCTCTGCCGGGTGGTCTGTACGGTTCGTCACTCGAAGCGGTCGAGTACGTGGTCCGCCGGCCTGGCGTGCGGGTGCTCGTCGACGGTTACAACGTCGCCAAGTTGGCGTGGCCGCAGCTCGATCTGGAAGCGCAACGGATGTGCTGCATCGACGCATGCGAAGACGTTGCCCGTCGGCACGGAACCGAGATCGTCGTGGTGTTCGACGGTGCCCTGGTTGCCGGTGCATCGTCGCCGCGTCGATTGGTCCGTGTGACGTTCTCGCCCGAGGGGGTGTCGGCCGATGACGTGGTTCGCTCCGAGGTCGCCGGGCTCGCCGATGCGACGCCGGTGGTGGTGGTGACCAACGACCAGGCAATCGTGCACGATGTCCGCGGTTTCGGTGCGAACGTGGTGTCGAGCGAGCAGTGGCTCGCGTTCGCCGGACGCTGACCCCAACGGCGCCACTGCTCGACCTCGGAATCCTTGCGACACCCCTCCGTCACACTGGCCACCATGAACGAATCCGTGATCTCCATCTCCTGCGACTCGTGCGTGATGCAACACTCCAGCGCATGCACCGACTGCGTCGTGACCTTCCTGTGCGATGCTGCGCACGAGCCAGCCGGTGTGGCTGTCGTGTTCGACATTGCCGAGCAGCGCGCCGTGCGCCTGCTCGCATCGGCCGGTCTGGTGCCTACGCTTCGTCATCGTGAGGCGATCTAAGGCACGTCCCGAATCGACGGTCGAATCGCTCGACGATGGCTACGTGGCCGAGTTGTCCCGCCTCGCCGCCGAGTTCGGGATCACCCACACCGGGATCGCCGCA
The DNA here is from genome assembly GCA_031404435.1 of Acidimicrobiaceae bacterium. GTDB lineage: Bacteria > Actinomycetota > Acidimicrobiia > Acidimicrobiales > Ilumatobacteraceae > VFMC01. The sequence goes on from JANNHO010000532.1 coordinate 16,194, forward strand.
GCGCATGTGCTGCAGCGCGCCAGGACTGAGCTGATCAGTAGGAAGTCGGCCGGGCTGCACGACACGATGCAGTTCACATACAAAAACCCGCTGCGCTCCACCGACCCCGGCGCCGCAGTGCCCGGAGCGAAAGCCGTCTTCGTCGGCGCCCGCCCGTACCTCGACGTCGACACTCCGCCTGAGGCGGGGACCACAGGGGGGGCTGGTAACCCGGCACCCGGTGTCGCCGTCGCGGAGGAGGTTGCGGGAGCGGTGGCGCGCTACGCCCGCGCCGACCACTACGAGCCACTGCGCCAGGGGCTGAGGTCGGTGGCTGCCAAGTTGCGTTCCGATGGCTTTCGTGCCGTGGCGTTTGCCGACGACAACTCGATGGTCGATCGAGAGATCGCGTTCGAGGCGGGCCTCGGATGGTTTGGGAAGAATGCCAACCTGCTCGTGTCCGGAGCGGGGAGCTTCTTCGTTCTCGGCAGCGTGGTCACCACGGCACCGCTGCCCGTTGCAATGGCGACGGCAGCCGATGGGTGCGGTCCGTGCCGACGATGCCTCGACGGCTGCCCGACCGCAGCGATCGTCGCGCCCGGCGTGATCGATGCGTCGCGCTGTCTCGCCTGGCTGTTGCAGAAGCCCGGGATCTTTGATCGCCGCTTCCGGAGCGCTCTCGGAAACCGGTTGTACGGCTGCGACGACTGCCAGGAGGTGTGCCCGCCAACGGTTCGTCTCGGAGCGCGCCACGCGCTGGCTGTGGATGTGCACGACTCCGAGCCCGTCGTCGACGTGTTGGATCTGCTTGCGGCACCCGATTCGGTGCTGTTGCAGCGGTGGGGTCGCTGGTACCTCGCGGGCCGTGATCCGCGGTGGCTACGTCGCAACGCGCTGATCATCATCGGCAACTCGGGCGCGTCGTCGAACCCGCGGGTTGTTTCCGCACTCATCGAGTATCTCGCCCATCACGATCCGATGCTTCGCTCCCATGCTGTATGGGCCGCCCGGTCGCTGCAGCTCGACGCCCTGTTGCCCGCCGATGATCCCGACGCTGATGTGCTCGCCGAACTGACTGCCCCGATGTGAAGCATCTACTGGTCACCAACGATTTCCCACCGAAGATCGGTGGAATCCAGTCGTTGCTGTGGGAGTGGTGGCGACGTCTGCCACCTGACACTTTTGCGGTGCTGACGTCGCCACATGCCGGCAGCAAGGCCTTCGATGCGCGGCAGCCGTTCATGATCGAACGCACGCGGGAGCCGGTGCTGTTGCCTCATCCGCTGATGGTGCGTCGGATCGACGACATGGCGGCTCGGGTTGGCGCCGAGCTCGTCGTACTCGACCCGGCCGTGCCGCTCGGACTGGTCGGCCCGTCGCTCTCCCTGCCCTACGACGTGGTGCTGCACGGTGCCGAGGTGACGGTGCCGGGGCGCCTGCCCGGCTCGAAACAGGTGCTCGCTTACGTGTTACGCAACGCCCGCCACGTGGTTGCCGCCGGCGGTTATCCGGCGGCCGAGGCCGAGCGTGCTGCCGGGCGGTCGCTGCCGATCACCGTGGTTCCGCCAGGCGTTGACACCGAGCGATTTCGTCCGTTGCTCCCCGACGAACGCAATTCTGCGCGAGCGTCGTTCGGAATCGCGCCCGACGCCGAGCTCATCGTCGGGATCAGCCGGCTCGTCCCGCGCAAGGGATTCGACACTGCCATTCGCGCCGCGGCCGCCTTGGCACCTCGCCGCCCCGGACTGGTGCTGGCCATCTCCGGTGGCGGGCGTGACGAGGCGCGGCTGCGCCGCCTCGCTGTCGAAGTCCGGGCACCGGTGCGATTTCTGGGGCGGGTGACCAACGCCGAACTTCCCCTGCTGTACGGCTGCGCCGACATCTACACGATGTTGTGCCGCAACCGCTGGGGTGGGCTCGAACAGGAAGGTTTCGGGATCGTGTTCGTGGAGGCTGCCGCCTGCGGAGTTGCCCAGGTCGCAGGCGACAGCGGTGGGGCCGCCGAGGCGGTGGCCGACGGCGAGACGGGAATCGTGGTGCGCGACCCGCGCAGCGTGCACGAGGTGGTTCGGGCATTCGAAACCTTGCTCGACGACCCCGCCCGCCGGGCGGCGATGGGAGTCGCTGCCCGCGAGCGCGCCATCGCGGAGTTCTCCTACGACGTGCTTGCCCGCCGCCTCGGCCAGGCGCTCGGGGCATTTGCAGGTTGAGCCCTGGCAGACTGACCGCTGCATGAACGATTCGCCTCGCCCGCCGAGCCTGTTGGTTCGGGTCAACCTGGTCGGGACCGCGGTGTTCGCCGCCGTCATCGGTACCGGTGTGGCGTTGCGCGACGAGCGGGCCATGCAGATCGTGGTGGCGGTGGTGTCGATGGTGCTGTTCACGATTGGCGCCGCAGGCGGCTTGTGGGCCTACGTCAGTGCACTCGAACGCTCGCGCTCCGACGAGATCGGTGTCGCCAACCTGTTCCTGTTGACCGGAACCACCGCGACACCAAGCGTGAAGCGAACCATGGCCGCGGCGTTGGCGGTACAGGTGCTGGTCGCCCTCGCCGGGGCAACCATTGGTGCCGTCGGTCTCACCGGCAAACAGGTAAACGCCTTGGCATTCGGTATTCTCGCGCCCATGTTCGGCCTGGCCCTGAATGCACTCTGGGCAGTTCGCCACGGACGGTTCGGGCCGCGGCTCGAACGGTCGGTCCAACCGTCACACCGCAAGATCGGCTAGAACACCACCATGGCAGAACAGGCCTCACAAACCACCACGATCGCTGCGCCCCCCGAGCGGGTCTGGGCGATCGCCGCCGACGTCGAGCGTTACCCCGAGTGGGCCAAGGACGTCAAGGATGTCATCGTCCGCGCCCGAGACGGTGAGGGCCGCCCGACCGAGGTGGAGTTCCGTGCCTCGGCCCTCGGGCGCAGCACGCACTACACGCTCGGCTACGACTACAGCGAAGCTCCGGACGTGCTGTCGTGGCGACTGATCCGTGGCGACATCATGAGCACCGTCGATGGCGCCTACCACTTCACCCCGGTGGGCAACGGTGGCACCGAGGTTCGGTACGACCTGGTGATCGAACTTGTGGTGCCGTTGCCCGGTTTCGTCAAACGACGCGCCGAGGTGCGCATCCTGAACACGGTGCGCGAGCTGAAGGTCCGCTCCGAGCTCTCGTGACCTCGCGCATCGGCATCGATGTCGGCGGTACCAAGTGCCTCGGCGTCGTCCTTGACGACTCCGGAGCGGTCGTTCGATCCGAGCGACGCCCGACCCCACACGATCCGACCGCCATCCTCGACACGCTCGTCGGGCTCGTCCACGACCTTGCCAACGATCTGGGCCGTGATCTGGGGCGTGATCTGGGGCAAAGCGACGGAGCTGCCGAGCACAGGGATACGTCGGCGATCTCGCTCGGTGTCGGCGTTCCAGGGCTGGTCACGCGTCACGGTGTCCTGCGCGCCGCACCGAACCTCGTCGACATCAGCGAGTTCGAAGTCGGCAGGTTGCTCTCGGAGCGGCTCGGGATGCACATATACGTCGACAACGACGCCACCTGCGCAGCTGCGGCCGAGTGGCGTACCGGTGTGGCGATGGGGGCATCCGATGTCGTGATGGTCACGCTCGGTACCGGCATTGGTGGGGGAATCATCGCCGGTGGCGTGCTCCAGCGCGGTACCAACGGCTTTGCCGGCGAGATCGGCCACATGGTCGTGCACCCAGACGGCCCGCCGTGCCCGTGCGGCCGTCGCGGGTGCTGGGAGCGGTTCGCCTCGGGTTCTGGCCTCGGTCGCCTTGCCCGGGAGGCGGCAATCGGCAAGCGCCTTCGGCGAGTGGTGGAGCTGGCTGGCGGCGACACCGACAGGGTGCGCGGTGAAGACGTGCAGGCAGCTGCTCGCGAAGGAGATCGTGAAGCACTCGACGTCATCGACAACTTCGGTCGATGGGTGGCGCTGGGCCTGGTCAATCTGGCCAACGTCCTCGACCCGGAGATGTTCGTGCTCGGCGGTGGCCTCGCTTCGTCGGGGGATCTGTACCTCGGCCCGATTCAGCGGTGGTTCACGGCGCTGTTGTATGCGCCCGACGTTCGCCCGCACCCCGCACTGGCCTTTGCCACCCTGGGCGACAAGGCCGGTGCCGTTGGCGCTGCGTTGTTGCCAGAACTCCACTGACGCGATCTGCGTCAGGGCTCGCCGGGGCACGGCCCGCCGACGGGGTCGGTGGCGTCCGTGACCTCGGTGCCCTCGTCGGTTGGGAGATCGGCGATCCGGGCGAGCAGCGGCGCCGCCTCGCGAATGTCGGTAGCCCACGCCTTGTTGCCGGTGATGCTGCTGCGCGCCCACACGACCGCGGTGGCGTGGCCGTCAACCACGAGTACGGCGCCGGAGTCGCCATGTTCGATGTCGGCTTCGACTTGGTACGCCTGACGTAGCGACGTGTCGATGCCGTCGATGTCGTTCGCCTTCAGATCGACGAAGCGCACAACCGTGAACGGCTCCGTCACTGCAACCTCGCGCCGGGTGGCCACGAGCGTTCCGGTGTCGCCGACGTCAAGTTGTCCGATCGGCAACGGTTCGATGTCGGCGGTCGGCACGGCCAACACGGCGAGATCGGTACGCCGATCGATGGCCGAGATCGACGCCTCGTGGGTCGTTCCGTCGGCGGCCACCACGTGGATCTGGCGTGCGCCAGCGACCACATGGGCGACGGTCACCACGACACCGGCGCGCACGAACGACCCGCTCCCGAGCGTCGGTCGTACCGAGCACCCCTCGGCGATCACCCGCACCGCAGCCCGCTCGGCGGCGGCCGCAGAGCCGCGTTCGGTTCCGCTCGACACGGTTCCAGCGTCGGCACCGCACCCGCTCGCCATCACGCCGAGACACACGCCGAGACATGCGCTGAGACACACGCCGGCACCTTCCAACCTGCTCCGTACGGAGGTGCGTACGGCGCCCATGGGCCCCTTACCGTATCGAACCGCGTCACCTGTGAGCGGTGCGCGCTTCGCGGACGCACGTGCTGACATGATTGGCAATGCGGCTGGGTGCAGGGGTGGGTACAGTCCGCCATCGTGCTCGTAACGATCACCGCGCCACGTGACGCCTTACACAATGATGACGGCCATGGCATCTGACTCGCCGGTGGAGCATCTCCATGTACGTCGGCACAACCTTTCGTTGGTGCTGCGGCTGGTCGCGGCCCAGGCGCACCGCAGCCGTGCATCGATCGCGGCGACCACCGGATTGACGCGAGCGACCGTGTCGAGCCTTGTCGCCGAATTAGTTCAGCGCGGCCTGGTGCGCGACCTGGGGCGCGAGACCGACCAGCGGGTCGGCCGGCCGGCAACGCTGTTGGAGCTCGACGGTTCCGGTGTGGTGACCGTTGGCGTGGAGCTCAACGTCGGCTACACAACGGTGATCGCCAACGACCTGGCGGGAACCACGGTGTACGAGCGGCGTCGCCCGCTGGCCACGGCGTCGAGCGAGTTCGAGACGTTGCTCCCGGTGTTGATCGGGGAGATACGCCGGGCGATCGACGCGGCCGAGACCGCTGGGCACAGTGTGGCCGGCATCGGGGTAGCGGTACCCGGCATCGTCGATGCGGTCACCGGTGTCGTCGTCTTTGCCCCGAACCTGGGTTGGCGGCACGTTCCACTCGGCGACCGCCTGGTCGCGCACTTCGGTTCGTCGCTGTCGATCATGGTCGACAACGAAGCCAACATGGGTGCCGTGGCCGAGCACCGTGTCGGCTCGGCAACCGGTGCCGATCACCTGGTGTACGTGCTCGCCGCGAACGGGGTCGGGTCCGGTGTGATCGTCAACGGAGCGTTGTTTCGCGGCGCGTCCGGTGCCGCTGGAGAGATTGGCCACACCACGGTTGATCCGACGGGTTCGTGGTGTGCGTGCGGGAGTCAGGGTTGTTGGGAGACCAAGGTTGGACTCGAGGCGCTACTGGTTGCCGCTGTTCCCGATCTTGCCGGCGGTCTGCTCAACGACCCTCGGCTCGGGCCCGAGGCGAAGCTCGCCTCGGTGGTTAGTCGAGCCCAGGCGGGTGACCCGGTGGCCCTGGGCGGGCTGGCCGACTTCGCCCGGTGGGTCGGCATTGGGCTGGCCAACGTGATCGACATGTACAACCCGGAGGTGGTGGTGCTCGCCGGAATGCTCCCTGACCTCGCGCCGTGGACGATCGGCGAGATCGAAGCGACGATGCTCGACAACTCGCTCAAGGATTCGGCGGAGTCGTGTCGCCTGGTGCTGTCGACGTTGGGATTTTCTGCAGCGGCGCTCGGCTGCGTCGTGCGGTCCAGCGAACGATTGTTCGCCGATCCAACCGTGGTGCCGTTCGTTCGAATGTGAACTTTCTTGGCCTGCGAACTTGTGCGCGACGGTTTGTTTGTGGTATAAACATATCCGATGCCCGCCACGCTCCTCGACCGTGTTGCCGCCGCACCGATCTCGTGGG
>JANNHO010000533.1:0-3520 GCA_031404435.1 Acidimicrobiaceae bacterium
CGCATCGGTTTCGACGGTGTGCCACTCGTCGCCGTCAAGTTCGCCGTTGCGGGCGCGATCGGTGTTGCGTTGCACCTCGTCGTCGAGCAACCGGTCAGGGCCGCCGCGCCGACGAGCCCGGCCTTCACCGCCGGCGCCTGGCTGGCAGCCTCGGCGGCCGTTACCACCCTCGCCCTCGTCCTCCTCTAACCGCGCCCGCCAAACCACCACCCGCCCAACCAACCGATCATCCGAGTGCCGAACACCCACCCGTGTGCGCGCTCAACACTCGGGTCCCCCTCTCTCCACTCGGATGAACCGCAGGGACTCCGATGACGGCGCGGGAAACGTGTCGGTCGACTGGATGGGTTGGGTAACCTCGGCACGCCCGCATGGAACCGTCCCTCGACCCGTCAGTCACTGCCCCGATGGTCGATGTAGCGATCCCCGTCTACAACGAGGCGCACGTACTCGAGCGGAGCATCGAGCGATTGCACGGCTACCTCACGGCGAACTTCCCGTTCACGTGGCGGATCACCATCGTCGACAACGCGAGCACCGATGAGACCCACGACATCGCGCTCGCCATTGCCGCGCGCCTGCCCGGCGTCGGTGTGATCCGTCTCGATCGAAAAGGCCGCGGACTGGCTCTGCGCGAAGCGTGGACCACCAGCGATGCAACCGTGTGCGCATACATGGATGTCGACCTGTCGACCGGGCTCGACGCGCTGCTCCCGCTCGTCGCCCCGCTGATCACCGGCCACAGCGACCTCGCCATCGGCTCCCGCCTGGCGACGGGCGCGACCGTGGCCCGTGGCCCGCGCCGCGAGATCATCTCGCGCAGCTACAACGTGATCCTGCGCTCGGTGTTCGCCACCCGGTTCCGTGACGCCCAGTGCGGCTTCAAAGCGATCCGCACCGACCTTGCCCGGTTGGTGATCCCCCACGTCGAAGACAACGGCTGGTTCTTCGATACCGAACTGCTGCTGCTGGCCGAACATAACGGGCTGCGCGTCCATGAGGTGCCCGTCGACTGGGTGGACGATCCCGACACCCGCGTCAACGTCACCCGAACCGCGAAGGACGACCTGCGGGGCGTGGCCAGGGTGGCCCGCTCGTTCGTCGCCGGTGCAGGAAGGATCGACCTCGGCGAGCACCAGCGGGCCCCGCTGCGCGACGACATGGGCCGGCAACTCGTCAGTTTCGCGGCCGTCGGCCTCGTCAGCACGTCGATCTCGCTCGCGTTGTTCGTCGTGCTGCAGCAGGTGATCCATCCCGTTGCGGCCAACGCCGTCGCGCTCGCCGCGACAGCGATCGGCAACGCCTGGGCCAACCGCCGGTACACATTCGGCCACCGCAGCCGCGTCGACCGCGGTCACCACTACATCGCCGCGGCCACGATGTTCGTCACCTCATTGGTCGTCTCCTGTGGGCTGCTTGCGCTCACGCTGTGGGCGGGAGGGCATCTACTGGCCCAATCACTCACGCTGGTTGCCGCATGGGGCCTCGTTGCAGTCGGCCGGTTCACGCTGCTGCGCTGGTGGGTGTTCCGGTCGCCGCCCGAGGACCTCGGCGGCGGCACCGTGCTCACACGGACGTAGGTCAGGCGTCAGCCGTGAACTTTGTCGGTCTGGACCGGTTGAGGATGTCGCGACCGACAAAGTTCGCATCGCTTCATCGCTCGGGCGTCAACTTTGTCGGTCTGAACCGGCTGGGCATGTTGCGACCGACAAAGTTCGCACTGGGGCCACGACCGGTTCGCGCCGTCGCAACGAGTCGAGGCCAACGGCTGCGGCGATGGCCATGAACGGCTCCAGCGGCACATGAAAGCGCGGCGCTCCCCACAGCAACATCGGGATCACGATCAGCGCGACGGCGGTGGTGAACACGATCAGCCGGCTCGGTTCGCGCCAGTTGGCACGCCCCGCCCGCCATGTTCCGAACAGCGCGAGCGAGCCGATCGTGAAGAACCACGTGTCAGCCAGGATTCCGAGGCCCGTACGCACCCGATGCCCGAGGAACCGGCCATCACCGAGTTCCTCCACCTCCCGTAGTGCAGGGCGGTCGTCGAGCATCATCCGGTAGATCCGCATCCCCCACAGGTGCACCTCCTTCACCGGATGGCCGAGCACGAACTTGGCGGCTTTGCCGATGTTGGCCCGGTTGCGCGGCACCTCCGCCAGATCAGGGGGAGCACAGCCCTCGTGGACGGAGAAACGGAACGTTCCGTTGGCATCGAGGCTGCGGTCGAGGCACAGCGTGTCACCGAGGTTGGTCGACACCGGCACGAACGCATCGAGCGCGACGGCGTTGCGAATGGTCCACGGCACCATCGACAGCACCACGATGCCGACCGGAATGGCGACGGTGCGTGCTGTGTTTCGCCATCCGCCGCGCACCACGAGGCACGCCAGCGCCAGGCCGATGACGACGGCCAACGCAAACGGGCGCACGAGGACCGCGGCCGCGATCACGACCCCGAAACCGACCAGCCGACGCGTGCTCGGCAACTCGCCGGTGCTCCAATCGTGTCCGACCAGCACGGCCACCGCGGCAAGTGTGAGCGTGATGAACGTGGTTTCCAGCGAGTAGGTGGCGACCGCGAAGATCAGGTTGGGGAAGAGCGCCACGAGCCATGCGGCGAGCAGCGCGACTCGTCGTCCCCACAGGCGACCGGCGATGAATCCAACCAGTGCGATCGCCGCGGTGCTCATCACCACCTGGAGCACTGCAGTGCTGAGCACCGAGCTGTCGGGTAGCGGGGTGTGGGTGGTGATGAACGCGATCAACCCGAGCAGCGCCGGATAGCCGACCGGGTAGTACGACGACGTCGCGGTGAACGGCGGCAGCCGGTACCCGCGCCCAGCCCCGATTTCCTGGCCGAGAAACCAGTAGGAGAACTGGTCGCCGCTGACGAGGAACTCCGGCGTCGACCTGGCCGCATAGAACGCCCACGCGATTCGGAGCACCGCCCCGGCAACGATTGGGGCGATCACGGCACGCTCCAGCACTGCGAGACGCCTCGCCAGACCGTGTCGGACGGAGTTCGCAGGAAGGTCGTTGATGGCGGCGGTCACGGCCCGTGAACAATAGTGGCTGGCGCTCGGCGGGTACGGGAACCGAGGGGCCGCGCGTGGTGTCGGGAGAGGTGAAACTGAACCACCATGGACGACGTCGACGAGACGCCCGATTCGGTGCTGGCGGATCGCGCCCGCACCGGCGACACGGATGCCTTCTGCGCGCTCGTCGTCCGCTACCAGCCGGCGGCGATCCGGCTGGCGACCATCGTCGGCGGTTCGGTCGACGATGCCGCCGACATCGCCCAGGAGGCTTTCGTGAAGATCTTTCAGGCTCTCCCCCGCCAGCACGACCTCGCCTCGGTGCGTTCGTGGATGCTGCGCATCGTCGCCAACTGCGCCAAGAACCACCTCCGTAGTCGCGTTCGACGAATCCGACGCGACGATCGCGACGCCAGGTCGAGCATCCGGTTGGTCGAGGGCGAGGTTCACCTCGAACCGTTCTCGGCCGAGCTGGTCGTCGC